>NZ_JYFT01000056.1:0-332747 GCF_000931385.1 Pseudomonas sp. FeS53a | reverse complement strand
CTTACCAGCTGCTGACCCTCGGCCTGCCGGATAGCGGCCTCAGCGTGCGGGTGGCCCATGCGCCCGCCGAKGCGGGGCGGCGGGTGCGCTTCACGGTGCGCGCGCGTGACGTCAGCCTGAGCCTGCAGCGGCAGGCGGACAGCAGCATCCTCAACCTGCTGCCGGCCACGGTGCGCGACAGCATCCCGGCGGACAACGCCGCCCACGTGCTGGTGCGCCTGGATGTGGAAGGCACGCCGTTGCTGGCGCGCATCACCCGCTACTCCCACGACCAGCTCGGGCTGCACCCGGGCCAGGCGGTCTGGGCGCAGATCAAGTCGGTGGCGCTGCTGGCCTGAGCGGCCTCAGCGCCAGGCCAGGATCGGCCAGCCGGCCTGCTCGGCGTGGGCGCGCAGCACCGGATCGGGGTTGACCACGCGGGGGTTGTCCACCATGCCCAGCAGCGGCAGGTCGTTGCGCGAGTCGGAATAGAAGTAGGCACCGTCCAGGCGCTCGCCGTGTTCGGCCAGCCAGGCGTTCAGGCGGGTCACCTTGCCGTCGCGGTAGGTCAGCACGCCCCGGGTCTTGCCGCTGTAGTGGCCGTGTTCTTCGGCCAGGTCGATGGCCAGGACTTCCTCCACCCCCAGCCGCTCGCCGATGGCGCTCACCAGGAAGTGCGCCGAGGCGGAGATGATCAGCAGCCGGTCGCCGGCCTGGCGGTGCCCGGCCAGGCAGCGCATGGCGTCGCTGTGGATGATCGGCTCGATCACGTCTTCGACAAAGGGTTCCACCACCGAGGCGACTTCCTCGGCGGTGCGGCCCACCAGGGGCGAGAGGCTGAAGGCCATGTAGTCCTCCATGGCCAGCTTGCCCTCGGCGTAGAGGGTCATCAGCTCGTGGTCCCTGGCCAGGAACGAGTCGCGGTCGACCCAGCCAAGGTCGGCCATGTGCGCGCTCCACAGGCTGGCGCAGTCGCCGTCGATCAGGGTGTCGTCGAGGTCGAAGATCGCCAGGGTCATCACGCCACCTCCCGGACAGCGTCCGCGTCGATGCGCAGGCCGATACGCCGGCCCACCGGGTGCAGGTCGTCGGCGGAGCGGTTGAGCACGTCCACCAGCAGTTCCACGCCCTGGGCCTGGACCCGGTAGCGGATGACGTTGCCCAGCAGGCTGTGGCTGCGCACTTCGGCCTCGATGCCGCCTTCGCCCAGGGCGATGGCCTCCGGGCGGATCGCCACGCGGGCGCTGACCGGCCGTTGCAGCAGGCGGCTGGCGGCTTCGGCCTCCAGCAGGTTGTAGTTGCCGATGAAGCCGGCGGCGAAGGCGTCCACCGGGGCGGTGTAGAGGGTTTCGGCATCGCCGCTCTGGACGATGCGCCCGGCGTTCATCAGGAAGATGCGGTCGGACAGGGTCAGCGCCTCTTCCTGGTCGTGGGTGACGAAGATGGTGGTCAGCCCCAGGTCCTGCTGGATGCTGCGGATCTGCTCGCGCAGGTGCTTGCGGATGCGTGCGTCGAGGGCCGAGAGCGGCTCGTCCAGCAGCAGCAGGCGCGGGCGGGTCACCAGGGAGCGGGCCAGGGCCACGCGCTGGCACTGGCCGCCGGAAAGCTGGTGGGGGTAGCGCTCGGCGTGCTGGTCCAGCTCCACCATGGCCAGGGCTTCCTGCACGCGGCGGGCGCTGTCGTCCTTGCCGACCTTCTGCATGCGCAGGCCGAAGGCGACGTTCTGCGCAGCGGTCATGTTGGGGAACAGGGCGTAGCTCTGGAACACCATGCCGATGCCGCGCTTCTGCGGTGACAGCGGCACCAGGTCCTGGCCGTCCAGCAGGATCTGCCCGCCATCCACCTCGGTGAGGCCGGCGATGCAGCGCAGCAGGGTCGACTTGCCGCAGCCCGAGGGGCCGAGGAGGGTGACGAACTCGCCCTTGCCGATCTCGCAATCGATGTCGGTGAAGATGGTGGTCTGGCCGTAGCGTTTGTGCAGGCCGCGGATGGAGAGAAAGCTCATGCCTTGTCCTTGTTCAGACGGTTGGCTGCCCAGGTGCCCAGCAGCACGAAGAGGAAGTAGGAGATCACCAGGGCGCTGTTGAAGTGGCCACTGCTGTTGCGCATGTTGTTCAGGTACACCTGCAGGGTCTCGTAGCGGGTGCCCACCAGCAGGTTGGCGAAGACGAACTCGCCGAAGAGGAAGGAGAACGACAGGAACAGCGACACCATCAGGCCCTTGCGCAGGTTCGGCAGCACCACCAGGAAGGCGGCCTTCCAGGTGCTGGCGCCGAGCAGGTGGGCGGCGTCCATCAGGTCGCGCAGGTTGATCGCCTGGAGGTTGTTGGTGATGGCCCGGTACATGAACGGCAGGGCCACGGTGAAGTAGCAGCCGATGAGGATCCACGGCGTGCCGATCATCGCCAGCGGGCCGGAGCCGTAGAGCTGCAGCAGGCCCACCGAGGACACCACCGGCGGCACCGCGAAGGGCAGCAGGATGAGGATGTTCATCAGCGCGTCCAGCTTCGGGAAGTGGTAGTGCACCACGAACAGCAGCGGCAGGATCAGCACCACCGACAGCGCCAGGGCACCGAAGCACACCAGCAGCGACTGGCCGAAGGCGGCGAGGAAGCGGGCGTCGCTCCACAGCGCCAGGTACCACTTGAAGGTCAGCCCGTCCGGCAGGATGGTCGCCGACCAGCTGGTGGACAGCGAATAGAGCAGGGTGCCGGCCAGCGGCAGCAGCAGGATCAGGAACAGCACCCAGACCACCAGGCGGTGGTACAGGCCGGCGGCCCGGGTTTCAGCGCGCGACATGGTAGCTCCTCTTCAACAGCCACTGGTGGACGACGGTGATCAGCGCCATCAGCC
Source organism: Pseudomonas sp. FeS53a (assembly GCF_000931385.1). Taxonomy (NCBI): domain Bacteria; kingdom Pseudomonadati; phylum Pseudomonadota; class Gammaproteobacteria; order Pseudomonadales; family Pseudomonadaceae; genus Pseudomonas; species Pseudomonas sp. FeS53a. The sequence continues at coordinate 329,915 of NZ_JYFT01000056.1, read as the reverse complement.
CCACCAGCACCATGGCCAGGGCGCTGGCCAGGGTCGGGTTGAGGGCGATGTCGCCGGCCACCATGGCGGCGATGCGGATCGGCAGCACGTTGAAGTTGCCGGTAGTCAGCGCGTACACCGTGGCGTAGGCGCCCAGGGCGTTGGCCAGCAGGATGATGAAGGTGCCCAGTAGCGCCGGGGTCAGCACCGGCAGGCCGATGTAGCGCCAGAAGTGCCAGGTGCCGGCGCCCAGCAGCGCCGCCGACTCGCGCCAGTCCTGGCGCAGGGCGTCGAAGGCGGGGTAGAGCAGCAGCACCCCCAGGGGAATCTGGAAGTAGGTGTAGAGCACGATCAGGCCGGTCTTGGAGTAGAGGTTGAAGTCCTCGATCAGCCCGCTCTGCTTGAGCAGCAGGGTCAGCGCGCCGTTGAAGCCCAGCAGGATGATGAAGGCGAACGCCAGCGGCACCCCGGCGAAGTTGCTGGTCATGTTGGAGAAGGCCATGACGAAGTCACGCAGGCGGCTGTCCACCTGGCGCAGCGAGTAGCTGCCGAGCACGGCGATGACGATGCCGAACAGGCTCGACCAGAAGGCGATCTCCAGGCTGTGCCTGATGGCCTGCAGGTAGAACTTGGAGCTGAACACCTTGGCGTAGTTGCCCAGGCCCCAGCCTTCGGGGCTGTTCAGGCTGTTGATGGCCACCCAGGCCAGCGGGGCGATCTGGAAGACCACGAAGAAGACGGCGAAGGGTAGCAGGCACAGGAGGGCCAGCCATTTGCCGCGGTTGGCTGAATTCACTTCAACAGCTCCCGGCAGAAGGGTTTGTAGTGGGGGATGCCCAGCAGTTCGCAGAGGGTGCCGCAGAGTTCGGTCTGCAGCGGGCGGGCGGTCGGGTCGAGGCTGAAGGCGTCGCCGATGACGAACAGCGGCACTTCGCGTTCCTCCGGGAGGGTGCCGTTGTGGGAGCGGTCGGCGTTCATGCCGTGGTCGGCGGTGACCATCACCTGGTAGCCGGCATCCACCCAGCGCTGCAGGTACTCGGCGAGGATGACGTCGGCCATGCGCGCGGCGTTGCGGTACTGGGCGCTGTCCAGGCCGTGCTTGTGGCCGGCGTCGTCGATGTTCATCGGGTGCACCAGCAGCACGTCGGGGCTGTGGCGCAGGCGCAGGTGCTCGGCGTCGGCGAACAGGTGCGCGTCGGGGTAGTGGTCGGCCCAGTAGAAGTGCCCGTACTGGATGGGCAGCTCGGGGGCCTCGGTGTGGCGGTCGCGGGCCGGGTCGAAGGGCGAGCGGTTGTACAGCTCGCTGAACCAGTGGTAGGCCGCGGCCGCGGTGCTGAGCCCGGCGTCGCGGGCGATGTGGAACAGGCTGCGCTCGCGGGACAGCCGCGAGACGTCGTTGTGGACGATGCCGCTGTCGATGGGCGGCACGCCGGTGAGGATGCATTCGTAGAGCGGGCGCGACAGCGCCGGCAGCTCGCAATCCAGGCGGTACAGCGCGGCACGGTCGGCGGCGCACCAGGCGAGCAGGTGGCCCATGGCGTGGCTGGCCACCGGGTGGTTCAGCCCGTCGAGCAGGACGAGGACGGCTTTTCTCTTCATTCTGACTGCCTCAAGCGGGGGCTCGCCCCGGCGCGCGTGGCGCACCGGGGCGGGCGACCGGGCTTATTCCATCTCGATGATGACCTGCTCCTGCCATTGCTGCGGCAGGGCCTTCGAGGTGGCTTCCCAGGCCTTGGCATCCTTGATCGGCTGGACCTTGGCGTACTGCTCGTTGGGCAGCAGCTTGGCCTGCACCTCGGCCGGCAGGGTCAGGTGCTCGGCGCGGATCGGGCGGGCGTTGCCCTTGGCCAGGTTGATCTGGCCGGCGTCGCTGAAGATGTACTCGCGGGCCAGCTTCGCGGCGTTCGGGTTCTTGGCGTACTTGTTGATGATGGTGGTGTAGCCGGAGATCACCGAGCCGTCGGAGGGGATCAGCACCTCGAAGCGGCTGGGGTCGATCTGGTCACGGTAGGAGAGGCCGTTGAAGTCCCAGACGATGCCCACTTCCACCTCGCCCTTCTCCAGGGTCTGGATGGTCGGGTTGGACAGCGACAGGCGCTTCTGCTTGGCGATCTCGGCGAAGAATTCCAGGCCCGGCTGGATGTTCTTCTCGTCACCGCCGTTGGCGATAGCGGCGGCCAGCACGCCGTTCACCGCCTGGGCGGCGGCGCTGACGTCACCGATGGCGACCTTGTACTTGCCCTTCTTCAGGTCCGCCCAGGACTTGGGCACTTCCTTGACCAGCTGCTTGTTGACGATGAAGGCGATGGAGCCGGTGTAGGCGAGGGCCCAGTGGCCGTCGGCATCCTTGGCCCAGGCGGGGACCTGCTCCCAGGTGCTGGGCTTGTAGGGTTGGGTAACACCCTGCTCCTTGGCGATGGGGCCGAAGGCGGCGCCGACGTCACCGATGTCGGCGGTGGCGTTGTCCTTCTCGGCGGCGAACTTGGCGATTTCCTGCGCCGAGCTCATGTCGGTGTCCATGTGCTTGAGGCCGTACTTCTTCTCCAGGTCGACCCAGGTGTCCTTCCAGTTGGCCCAGCTGTCGGGCATGCCCACGCTGTTCACGGCGCCTTCCTTGCGGGCGGCTTCTTCGAGGGTCTTCAGGGCAGCGTCGTCAGCCATGGCCAGGTTGCTCATGGCCAGGGTCGTTCCAATCAGTGAAGCCAGCAGCAGGCGTTTCATATGAAGCTCCTTAGCGGGGTTGTGTTGTTGGTCTAGATCAGCAAGACCCAGGCCAATCTAATGGCCCTGGATGACGGTTTTATTTCACGGCACACCGCGACCTCGCCTGCGGTCGCGGCGAGAGCAAGCGTAGACCATGGCTACAAGGTGGATGGCGCGTGGGCTGGGGCTATGCTCCTGGCATGGGCCATGCAGGCGCGGGGTGGTGTCACGGAACGGTCATGCAGGCTGCCTAGGATGGCGACGACCCCGCCGGCACCGCACTTTTATGGTGCTGGTCTATTCCAGACTGGAGTCTTTCGATGCGCGATGAGGCGCCCCGTACCGTAACCGCCATCTGCCATGCACTGCAGGCGCAGATCGAGCACGGCCTGCTGCCCCTGGGTGGCAAGCTGCCGGCCGAGCGCCGGCTCAGCGAGCTGTTCGACACCACCCGCATCACCCTGCGCGAGGCGCTGGGGCAACTGGAGGCCCAGGGGCTGATCTACCGCGAGGAGCGTCGTGGCTGGTTCGTTTCGCCGCCGCGGCTGGCCTACAACCCGCTGGTGCGCAGCCACTTCCACGCGATGGTGGCCGAGCAGGGGCGGGTGCCGGGGACGGAGGTGCTGGGGGCGCGGCTGATCCCGGCCAGCGTGGAGATCTGCGAGCTGCTGGAGTTGCCGGCACTGTCCAGCGTCTACCAGATCCGCCGGGCCCGGCGGGTGGATGGGCGGCTGGTGCTGTACGTGGAGCATTACCTGAACCCGGCGTACTTCCCCGGCATCATCGAGTTCGACCTGACCCGCTCGCTCACCGAGCTGTATGCCAGCGAGTACGCCATCCGCTACGGGCGGGTGCGCTTCGACATGGTGCCCACCGCGCTGCATCCGGAGGCCGCCACCCACCTGAAGGTGACCGCCGGCAGCCCGGCGCTGAAGATCACCCGCATCAACCGCGACCAGCACGGTCGGTTGATCGACTGCGACCTGGAGTTCTGGCGCCACGACGCCATCCACGTCAGCGTCGAGGTGCCGGAGTAACGCCCTTCAGAAGCTCAGGCTGGCGCCGGCATAGATAACGCGGCCGGGGCCGGGCTCGAAGTAACGGGCGTTGCCGTCGTTGATGCGGATGTTGTCGTAGTAGTCCCGGCCGAACAGGTTGTCGATGCCCAGGTAGGGCTCCAGCGCCTGGCCGTTCCATTCCAGGCGGGTGCCGAGGCGGGCGTTGACCAGGGTGTAGCCGCCGACCCGCACGTTGTTAGCGTTCTCGGCGTAGAGCCGGTCCTGGGTGACGCAGTTGAGGCGGGCGTAGCCGCCGTCCCATTCGTAGGCCACTTCGGCGAACAGCGACTGGCGCGGGATGCCGGGGATGGCGTTGTGGCCGTAGTCGGCGTTGCCGCTCTTGAACTCGATGAAGCGGTAGTCGTTGTAGCTGTACGAGGCGGCCAGGCGCCAGTGCGGGTCGAGGCGCCAGTCCAGGCTCAGTTCCACGCCGTCGCGGCGGGACTTGCCGGCGTTGGCGTAGTAGGTGATGCCGCTGCCGTAGGGCACCAGTTCGTCGTCCAGGTCGATGCGGTAGAGCGCCGCTTCGTAGCGCAGGTCGTTCCATTCGCCTTTCAGGCCCACTTCGCGGTTGGTGGCCTGGGCCGGGCCGAGTGCGGGGTTGAAGCCGCCGCCGGCCGGGTTGGCCAGTTCGTTGGCGGTGGGCGTTTCGAAGGAGGTGGCGTAGCGCGCGTAGAGCACGTGGTGCGCGTCCAGCCGGTAGCTCAGGCCCAGGCTGCGGTTCCAGTCGCTGTAGGTGCGGGCGCTGGAGTCGTCGCCGTTGCTGAGGAAGCGGTCGTCCACCTCCAGTTTCACGCTGTCGCGGCGCAGCCCGAGGGTGGCCTGCCAGCGCTCGCCGAGCTGGATCGCGTCCTCCAGGAACAGGCCCTGGCTGCGGGCCTGTTCCCGTTGCTCCAGGGTCAGGGCGCCGGTACGGCCGTCGAGGTTGTTGTGGCGGTCGCGGTCGTCGCGCTGGGCTTCCAGGTCGAGGCCGCCGGTGAGCCGCTGGGGCAGGCCGAACCACTCGGCGTGGTGGGTGTACTGGGCGCCAAGGCCGCTGAACAGGCGGTCGTAGCGGGTCTGGCCGTTGTTCTGCAGGGGCAGGCGGTTGCCGAACTGGCGGCTGCCGACCCAGCTGCGCAGCAGGTAGCTGTCGTCGCCGGCGGCCTGGCCTTCCCAGGTCAGCGCCAGGCGCTGCTGGCGGATGCGTTCGTCGGAGTTGAAGCGCAGGCTCTGGGCCCGCGCCTGGCTGCGGTCGGCGCGGACTTCGGCGCGGGTCAGGGCGCCGGGGTCTTCGGAGCGGTTGTCCAGGGCGCTGAGGCTGAGCCCGAGGCGGCCGGCCTCGGCCTGCCAGGCGAGCTTGCCGGTGAAGCTGTTGGCTTCGGCGCGGCCGTGGTCGCGGTAGCCGTCCAGCTGGGTGCTGTTGAAGGCCAGCAGGCCGCCGAGGTTGTCGACGCTGCCGCTGGTCTCGGCGCGCACGCGGTGGTAGCCGAGGCCGCCGGCGCTGACATCCAGTTGGCTGAAGGGCGTTTCCCCCGGTTCGCGGGTGCGGATGGCCAGCACGCCGCCGGCGGCGTTGCCGTAGCTGCTGGCGGCCGGGCCGCGGATCACTTCGAGGCTTTCCACCAGGGCGGTGTCGACGCCGTCCATTTCGGTCTGGCCGTCGGGCATGGTCAGCGGCACGCCGTCCACCAGCACCCGCACGCCGCGCACGCCGAAGCTGGAGCGGGCGCCGAAGCCTCGGATGGCGATGCGCATGCCCTGGGCGAAGTTGTAGCGGCTCTGCACGTAGGTGCCGGGCACCTGGGCGAGCTGGGTGTCGAGGGTCAGGCCCTGTTCACCGGGGCGGTTGGCGGTCTCCACGGCGCTGACGGCGACCGGGGCCGTGAGCCAGTCGGTGCGGGTGCGCGAGGCGGTGATCTCCAGCGGGTCCAGTTCGGCGACTTCCTCGGCCAGCAGCGGGCTGGAGGCGGCGAGCAGGGACAGGGTCAGGGCGGCGGGCTTCATGGCGTGTCGGTCTTATGTCGGGCTCGGGCTGTGCCGATCATAGGGGCCCGTGCCGGGGGATGCACGGCACGGGCCCTGGGCCTTTGGTAGGAGGCGGTGGGGGTCAATAGAAGTAGGCGAGGCGGAATTGCAGGGAGTTGTCGATCTTCACGCCCTCGCGCACCTGGGTGTCGTGCATCACCTGGCCCATCAGCTGCAGCTGCTTGTTGACCATGGTGGCCAGGGAGACGCCCACGGTGCCGTTGTCGCGGCTGGTGGCCAGGGTCTGGCCGTCGAGGGTTTCGCGGCCGCCCCAGTTATGCCGGTAGGTGAGGGCGGCGTAGGTTTCGGGGGTGAAGTTGTAGCGTAGGTGGTTGTGCAGCTGGATCAGCGGGTCCTTCCTGGCATCGGTGCTGCGCTGGTCGCCGTAGAACTCGGTTTCGGCGATGACGTCCCAGCTGATGCGCTCGGTGAGGCCCTTGATGTAGCCGACCTGGAAGTCCACCGCCCAGCGGTTGTTGCTGAGGGCGAAGCCGTCGTTCTTGTCGCTGCCGGTGGGGGCGGTGACGAACACCGACCAGCCCAGGTGCTCGTTGCGCGCCAGGTCGCCAATGGTCCACAGGGTGCCGCCGAAGGTGATGTCGCCGAGGCCCGAGGTGCGGGTGTCGCTGGCGCCCACCTCCTGGGTGCCGAAGGGGATGACGATCTGCGGGTCCCAGGTGTAGCCGGTGCCGAAGAAGTCGGTGAAGTGGATCAGCCTGAGCACGCCGACGGTCATGTCCAGGTCGAGGTTGTCGGCCACCTTGTGGCCGCCGGAGTAGACCTCGTCGCCCCGTGGGTTCTGCTGGTAGAGCACCACCACGTCGGTGCCCTTGGGCAGGGCGGTGTAGTCGCCGGCATCGGGCTTGACGTCGGCCTGGGCGAAGGGGGCGGCCAGCAGCAGGCCGGTGGCGAGGGTAAGGGCGTGGCGTGTGGGCATGGCGGGGCTCTCTTGTTGTTTTTCGGGCATGGCTGCGCCCGGACGGCGCCCGGGTGGGCGTCGCCTGGGAACAGCGGTGGTGTCAGTGGGGGGCGTCGGCCTGTTTCAGCTCGGCCTGGAGGTCATGGGTGCGCTTGACCAGGTACTGGCGGATCAGCTCCATGTCCTCGGGCTTGAGGATGTCGGAGAAGTTGGGCATGCCGCGCCGCATCAGCGCGCCGCTGAGGTAGGCGGGGAAGGCGGCGTGCTTGTCGGCGGTGAGGTAGCGCAGGTCCGGGACTTCGCCGCCGCTGATGGCGTTGAGGCCGTGGCAGCCGGCGCACAGGCCGTTGAACAGGTCGCGGGCCTGGGCCAGTTGCGCGGGCGTGGCGTTCAGCGGCAGGTCGGCGTTGGGGAACACCGGGGCTTCGCGCGGCGGTGGCAGTTCGCCCTTGGCACCCAGCTTGAAGGCGATGACCCGGGCTTCGGCGCGCACCTTGCCCTTGTTGGTCAGCGGGCCGGTGAGGCGCGGGATGATGCCGCCCCAGCCCACGGAGAAGGCGACGTACTGCTCGCCGTTGACGCTGTAGGTGACCGGGCCGGCCATGACGCCGGAGTTGGCGCGGTGCTCCCAGAGGGTGTCGCCCTTGTCGGCGCTGTAGGCCACCACGCGGCCATCGGCGGTGCCCTGGAACACCAGGTTGCCGGCGGTGCTGAGGGTGCCGCCGTTACCTGCGCCGGCGTAGGGGTGGGACCAGGCCGGGGCCTGGCGCACCGGGTCCCAGGCGATCAGTTCGCCGGTCCAGGCGTTGCGGATCTGCTCCAGCACCTTGGGGTCTTCCGGCAGGCTGGGCACGTCGAGGCCGAAGTTCACCACCGATTTGTTGGGCAGGAACATCGGCTCCTTGGCCGCCTTCAGCTCGGCCAGGGTGTGCTGGGCGGGGATGTAGACGTAGCCGGTGACGGGGTTGAAGGACATGGGGTGCCAGTTGTGCCCGCCGAGGAAGCTGGGCTGCACCACCTTGGGCTCCTTGGCGTAGTCGGCGGCGCCGGTGAGGATGGGCCGGCCGGTGGCGAGGTCGATGCCGCTGGCCCAGTTCACCGGGACGTAGTTGCGGGCAGAGAGCAGCTTGCCGTTGGTGCGGTCGAGCACATAGAAGAAGCCGTTCTTCGGCGCCTGCATCAGCACCTTGCGCAGCTGCCCGTCGATCTTCAGGTCGGCGAGGATCATGTGCTGGGTGGCGGTGTAGTCCCAGCGGTCCTGGGGGGTGACCTGGTAGTGCCAGACGTACTCGCCGCTGTCCGGGCGCAGGGCAACGATGGAGGAGACGAACAGGTTGTCGCCCTTGCCGTTGCTGCGGAACTGGTAGTTCCACGGCGAGCCGTTGCCGGTGCCGATGTAGAGCAGGTCCAGCTCGGGGTCGTAGGCCATGGAGTCCCACACGGTGCCGCCGCCGCCCCACTTGACCCAGCCGTCGCCGTCCCAGGTCTTCAGCGCCATGGCCATGGCCTTGTTCTCGGGGGGTAGCTTGGGGTCGCCGGGGACGGTGTAGAAGCGCCAGGCCTCCTGGCCGGTCTCGGCGTCGTAGGCGGTGACGTAGCCGCGCACGCCGAACTCGGCGCCGCCGTTGCCGATCAGTACCTTGCCCTTGACGATGCGCGGGGCGCCGGTGATGGAGTAGCTCTTGCTGCGGTCGAGGATGGTGTCGACGCTCCACACCGGCTTGCCGGTGGCGGCGTCGAGGGCGATCAGCCGGCCGTCGAAGTTGCCGACGTAGACCTTGCCGTTCCACACCGCCACGCCCCGGTTGACCGGACCGCAGCAGCCCTGGCCGAGGTTCTCCGGCGGGACCTGGGGGTCGTACTTCCACAGCACGGCGCCGCTGGTGGCGTCGAGGGCGTAGACCACGCTGAAGGCGCTGGTGGTGTACATCACGCCGTCGACCACGATGGGGGTGGCTTCGACGCCGAAGTCCAGCTCCAGCTTGGTGGTCCAGGCCAGGCCGAGCTGGCCGACGTTGCCGGCGTTGACCTGGTCCAGCGGGCTGAAGCGCTGTTCGTCGTAGGTGCGGCCGTGGCTCATCCAGTTGCCCGGCTCGCGGTCGGCCTGGACCAGGCGCTGGGCGTCGACACGGGCGGGGCCGGTGGCATCGGCGGCGACGCCCGGCAGGCTGGAAAGCAGAAGGGGCAGCCCTATCAGCAGCGGAAGGGTCTTCACGGTCGTGGTACTCCGACTCAGGGTTTCTTGTTATGGGGGCCCGCTCGCGGCGGACCACAGGGTGGCAGCGGCACGGGTGCCTGGGGGTATTAGAGGGTTGGCCCCGGCCGGTCGCTTGACCCTGGCTGCCATTCTTTCTTGGCATTCCTTGCCAGGCCGGGGCGGAGGGTCAGGCGCAATGGGCCCGTGCGCGGTAGTCCCGGGGCGACAGCTCGAACTGGCGCTTGAAGGCGCGGCTGAAGTGGGCGGCGTCGAAGAAGCCCCATTTGAAGGCGATTTGGGTGATGGACTCGTGGCGCAGCACCTGGGCGCTGAGGTCCTGGGCGACCTTGTCCAGGCGCGCGCGCTGGATGTAGCGGCAGACGCTCTCGCCCTGGTCTTCGAACAGCCGGTACAGCCGCCGCACCGAGATGTGCAGGCGCTCGGCGAGCAGGGCGGGGGACAGTTCGGCGTCCTGCAGGGATTCGCCGATCAGTTGCAGCGCCACGCCGTAGAGATCGCCGGTGTGCTCGGGCAGCGCCTCGACACGTTCGGCCAGGGCCGGCACCAGCAGCGCCAGCAGGGCGTCCTGCAGGGCCTGGCCGTCGGCGCTGGGGTCGAGGGTGCCGGCGCTGTCGCCGATGGAGCCCACCAGCGCGCGGATCATCCGGCTCGACAGGCTGTTGCGGGCCAGGCGGCCGAAGGGCTGCTGGCCCTGGAAGTGCTCCATGACCCGCTGCCGGGCCAGGTGCACCGAGACGTTTTCGATCAGGCCCTGGGGGCGGATCTCGAAGGGCAGGGCGGAATCCACCAGGGCGAAGTCCCCGGCGTGCAGCTCCAGTTCCAACCCGCGCTGGCGGATGCACTGGCGCCCGCTGCGCTGGAAGATCAGGAAGCAGTGGCGGTCGTCCTCGCCGTCCACGCCCACCCGTTCCCGGGCGATCAGCCCGGCGTTGGTGCGGATGTGCGCCGTTTCCAGCGGGCCGATGCAATGCGCGTGGATGTCGCCGATGAACTGGTTGTGCTGGGTGGATGGGCGGGTCTCGAAATTGCCGCAGACCGCGCGCAGGGACTGGCTGAAGGTGTCGAACGCGGCAAGGGTGCGAGTCGGAAAGGCCATGGCCGTCTCCTGTTCTTGTTTTTCGTTAACATATTATCGATGCCGGCATGGAGCAAGGAAAAAGCGCGGCGAAGGGGAGGGCGTCAGGGCATGAACGAGGCGCCCCGTCACCGGGGCGCAATGGGGACACCGTCAGAAAACCCGGTGGGTGCTGGCGGTGCCCCGGGGCGGGATCAGTCCTTCCAGGGCGCTGGCGCACCCACCAGGCGGCCCATGGCGCCGAGGATGCCGAGGGCCTTGAGCGCCTCCAGTTCGCCGGCGCTCTCCACCATCTCGGCGATCAGCGGCAGGTCGATGCTGTTGGTGGCGCGGTACACGGCTTCGATGAACACCCGCTTGTCCTGCTCCACGTCCAGGTGGCGGATGTAGGCGCCGTCCACTTTCAGGTAGGCGAGGCCGAGGTGGGTGAGGTTGCCGATCAGGCTGAAGCGCCCGCCGAAGTGCTGCAGGCCGATGTTGAAGCCGGCGTCGCGCACCCGCTGGCTGAAGGCTTCCAGCTCGGCGGGCGGGGGCAGGTGGCGTTCGTCCACCTCCAGGGTCATCAGGGTGCTGTGCTGCGGGTGGGCCTTGAGCACGGCCAGCAGGCGGTCCTGGGTGGCGGCATCGCGCAGGGTGGCGGCGGAAAGGCTCAGGGCCAGCGGGGCGGGGTGCAGATCGAGGTGGTCGAGGGTGTGCTCGAGCATCGCCAGGTCGAAGCGGGTGGCCCAGCCCAGGCGCTCGATCCAGGGCAGGAAGCGGCCGGCGGCGACGGCTTCGCCCTGGGGGTCGAGCAGGCGCGCGAGCACCTTGTGGTGCAGCAGGCGACCGGTGTCGGCGCACTCCACCACGGGTTGGAAGTAGAGCTGCAGCTTGCCTTCGTTGAGGGCCTGGTCGATCCAGCCGCGCCAGTCGTGCAGGCCCTGGCCGGCGTTGGCCTGGAAGTCGTCGAGGCGCTCCCAGTGGCGCGAGGGGTTGCTCTGGGCCTGGGCCAGGGCCTGGTCGGCACGGGCGAGGACGTCGGCCGGGTTCTCCCCGGGGCGGAAGGCGGCGATGCCCAGGTGGGCGACCGGAGTGCAGTCGCTGGCGCCGGTGGCGCGCAGGTTCTCCAGGGCGGCGCTGAGCACGGTGGCGAGGCGGTCGGCGCCGTCGCCTTCAAGGCCGGGGGCCAGCAGGGTGAACTCGCCACCGCGGTTGCGCGAGGCGAACCAGTCGGGCGTGCCGCTTTCGGCCAGGGCATGGCCGAGCACTTCGCCGACATCGCGGATCAGCGCGTCGGTGCGCTGGCCGCCCAGGCGCTGGTTGAGCCCGCCGAGGTCGTTGACCCGCAGCAGCACCAGGTAGCCGTCGGCGTTCTGCTCGGACGGGTCGAGCTGGTTGGCCAGGCGGGCGTCGAACTGGCGGCGGTTGGCCAAGCCGGTGAGGGTGTCCTGGTAGGCCTCTTCGCGAAGCTTTTCGCTGCGGGCGGCCTCTTCGGCGAACAGGGTCTTGAGCTTGTCGACCATCTGGTTCATGGCCAGCACCACGCGCTTGAGCTCGGGGGTGCGCGGTACGCGGGGCAGGGTGAGGAATTCGCGGCGGCTGATGGCCTGGGCCTGCTGGACCATGTTGTCCAGCGGGCGCAACTGGGTGCGCAGGAGGAAGCCGCCGAGCACGGCGCTGACCAGCCCGCACACCAGCAGCCAGGCGAGCATGCCCAGGGCGCTGTCCCACAGCTTGGCCAGGGCGAACTGCGGGTGGCTGACCACCTCGACCCGCGCGGCCTGCTCCCAGCCGCGCATGATCAGCGCATCGCCGCCCTGGGGACGGAGGTCGACGATGCGGGCGAACCACTGCGGGACGGTGCCGGTGACGGTGTCGGTCTGGCGCTCCACCTGCACCTCGCCGTCGCTGATGCGCACCACGCGGATGCGAGCGAAGTAGCCGCTGTCGAAGATGGAACTGACCATCAGCTCCAGCATGGCCGGGTCGTCCACGTGGGGCGTCATGGACAGCGCCAGGGCGGTGGCGGCGTCCTGGGCGTGGGAGCGCAGCTGGCTGCGCAGCTGCTCGCGGGAGCTTTCCACGCCGGCCAGGAAGCTCCCGGTGAAGGCCACCACCAGGAACAGGCAGATCGCCAGAAACAGCTGCTTGAGTAACGACATCGTCTATCCCTCTCCGATCGGGAAGCCTTCGGCGCGCATCTTCTGCAGGATGTCCTGCCAGCGCGAGAGCTTCTTGCTGTCACCACTGCGCTTGCCCCCGGTGTAGAGCCCCTCGGCGTTGAAGGCGTAGACCGGCAGCAGGTCCTTGCGCTGGGAGGCGGGGCGGATGTCGCTGATCAGGTTGTCCAGGACCAGCGGGTCCGCCGTGGGGGTGGCGTAGAAGGTGAGCACCATGTGCGCCTGGTTGTAGTTCAGCGCCTTGACGTAGGTGATGCGCAGCTTCTCGGCGGGAATGCCGAGGCGGCGCAGGGTGAAGTACTTGGCGATGGAGTAGTCCTCGCAGTCGCCGGCGCCTTTGACCAGGGCCTCGATGGGGGTGGCCCAGTAGTCGTTCTGGCCCCAGTTGCGCTGGTCGTCGACGAAACGCAGCTTGGCGTTGAAGAAGCGGTTGACGGCGGTGAGCTTGTCCTTCTCCGGCAGCTCGCCGCTGCGCTGGATCAGGTCGCTCCAGTCGAGGATGCGCTGGCGCGCCGGGCCGAGGTTGCCGTAGCGCTTCTCGGCGTTCTTGAGGATCACCTCGAAGTCCCAGTCGGCCAGGGCGAGCAGGCTGAGCAGGGCGCAGGCGACCAGCAGCAGCCACGCCATGCGCGGTCCGGCTGTGCGGGAGTGCTGGTGGTGCCCTAGCTGCATCGTCAGGGTCTCCGCCCCTTGGGTTCATGCAGTCTAGGCAGGCACCTGGCCTTTTGCCTTGCAGGGCGGTCGGAAAGTTCGGGAGGGCGTCGGGGCCGCGTCAGTCGCGGTGCAGGGTCTTCTGCCGAAGGATGTAGACGCTGACCAGCACCGCGCTGGTGAGCATGAAGCCCTGTGCCCAGGGGCGCGGCACCAGGTAGCAGGAGAACAGGATGCTCGCCCACATCAGCACCAGGGCGTAGACCTTGCCGCGCAGGGGGATGCCGTTGCCTTCGAGGTAGTCACGGATCCACGGGCCCAGGTGGGGGTGGTCCACCAGCCAGTGGTAGAAGCGCTCGGAGCTGCGCACGAAGCAGGCCGCCGCCAGCAACAGGAAGGGGGTGGTGGGCAGCACCGGCAGGAAGATGCCGATGACCCCCAGGGCGACGCTCAGCCAGCCGATGCACAGCAGTCCATAGCGGACCGCTGCGCTGCGGGCGCGGGGGATGTCGCCGTGGGCCATCGCGTGACTCAGTGGCGCGGCTTGAGCAGGGCGGGCTTTTCTTCGGGGGCGTGGCAGAGCAGGAACAGGGCGGTCAGCAGTTCGGGGATCTGCTCGATCATTTCGTCGACCAGGTTGCGATCGGCGGCGATGTCGGCGAATTCCGGCTGCTCGTCGAACAGGCCCGAGCCCACCATGATCGGCAGCAGCAGTTCGCTGACTTCCTCTTCGGCGTGTTCGAACCAGGCGGCTTCACGCAGGAACACGCCTTCCATGAAGCCGATGCACCAGCCGCGCAGGTCGGAGTCGTCGGGCTCGTCGCCCAGGTCCAGGTCGCAGGGCAGTTCGAGGTCTTCGTCGCTGGCCAGTTGGCGGGCGATGTGGGCCTTGAGCTGGAGGAGGGCTTCTTCGATGGCTTCGTGCTCGGCGGCGTCGCGGTAGTGCGGCGGCTCGGCGAACAGGGCGTCGATCCACTCGCGGTCCGGCACCGGCTCGGGGGAGATGTTCAGGGCCGTCAGGTAGCCGTGGGCTGCCACGTAGTCCAGGGCTTCCTCGTGCAGGTCGTCGGCATCGAGAAAGGCTTGCAGGCGGGACAGTTGCTCAGCGAAGGACATCGGGGGGACTACCTTGAGGGGATAAATGAGCGTGGATTCTAGTCCAGTGCGCCGCAGGCGGCAAAAGCCGCGGCGATGGGTGAGGGCATCGCGACGGGCGGGCTGACGTATAATGCGCGGCTTGTTTCGGAGACCCCCATGCTCGACCACGCGCTGCGCATCCTCAAAGACGTATTCGGCTACGACGCCTTCCGCGGCAACCAGGCCGCCATCATCGAGCGCGTGGCCCGTGGCGGCGATGCCCTGGTGCTGATGCCCACCGGGGGCGGCAAGTCCCTCTGCTACCAGGTGCCGGCGCTGATGCGCGAGGGCCTGGCGGTGGTGGTTTCGCCGCTGATCGCGCTGATGGACGACCAGGTGGCGACCCTGGAGGAGCTGGGCGTGGCGGCGGTGGCGCTGAACTCCACCCTCGGCGCGGACGAGCAGCGGGAGATCGCCGACCGCATCCGCCGGGGCGAGATCAAGCTGCTCTACCTGGCCCCCGAACGGCTGGTGCAGCCGCGCATGCTGGCGTTCCTGGAGCGCCTGGACATCGCCCTGTTCGCCATCGACGAAGCCCACTGCGTGTCCCAGTGGGGCCACGACTTCCGTCCCGAATACCTGCAACTGGGCCAATTGGCCGAGCTGTTCCCCGGCGTGCCGCGCATCGCGCTGACCGCCACCGCTGACCGCCGCACCCGCGAGGAGATCGTTCAGCGCCTGCACCTGCAGGAGGCGGAGCGCTTCCTGTCGAGCTTCGACCGGCCGAACATCTTTTACCGCATCGTGCCCAAGGACAATCCGCGCAAGCAGTTGCTGGGCTTCCTCGCCGAGCGCAAGGGCGATGCCGGCATCGTCTACTGCCTGTCGCGCAAGAAGGTGGAGGAGGTGGCGGCCTTCCTGTCCGAGCAGGGCTTCCCGGCGCTGCCCTACCACGCGGGCCTGGAGAACGAGCTGCGGGCCTACCACCAGCGGCGCTTCCTCAACGAGGAGGGGCTGATCATGGTGGCGACCATTGCCTTCGGCATGGGCATCGACAAGCCCAACGTGCGCTTCGTGGCCCACATGGACCTGCCGAAATCCCTGGAGGCGTACTACCAGGAGACCGGCCGCGCCGGGCGTGACGGCCTGCCGGCGGACGCCTGGATGGCCTATGGGCTGCAGGACGTGATCTTCCTCAAGCAGATGCTCAATAACTCCGAGGGCGACGAGCGGCACAAGCGCATCGAGCAGCACAAGCTGGAGGCGATGCTGGCGCTCTGCGAGGAGACCCGCTGCCGCCGTCAGGCGCTGCTGGCCTACTTCGACGAGGAGCTGCCGCAGCCCTGTGGGCACTGCGACATCTGCGTCGATGGGGTGCAGACCTGGGACGCCACCGAACCGGCCCGCCAGGCTCTGTCGGCGGTCTACCGCAGTGGCCAGCGCTACGGCGTCGGGCACCTGGTGGACATCCTCCTCGGGCGCGACAACGAGAAGGTGCGCGCCGCGGGCCACCAGCACCTGTCGGTGTTCGGCGTGGGCAAGGCCTTTTCCGAGACGGAGTGGCGCACGCTGTTCCGCCAGCTGGTGGCACGTGGTCTGGCCGACATCGACCTCGAAGGCTTCGGCGGGCTGCGCCTGAGCGAGGCGTGCCGGCCGCTGCTGCGCGGCGAGGTGACCCTGCAGCTGCGCCGCGACCTGTCCACCAAGGCGCCCAAGCCGGCCGCCAGTGCGGCCAGCCAGCTGGTGCGTGCCGACGAGCGCGAGCAGTGGGAGGCGCTGCGTACGCTGCGCCGCAAGCTGGCGGAGGAGCACAGCGTGCCGCCCTACGTCATCTTCCCCGACGCGACCCTGCTGGAGATGCTGCGCAGCCGGCCGTCGAGCCTGTCGGACATGGCGCGGGTCAGCGGCGTGGGCGCACGCAAGCTGGAGCGCTACGGCCAGGCCTTCCTCGAGGTGCTCAATGGCGCCGAAGCCGAGGCGCCCCGCGCCGTGGCGGACCTGCGCCACGAGCTGGTCAGCCTGGCCCGTGCCGGCATGACCCCGGCGCAGATCGCCCGCCAGCTGCAATGCACCGAGAAGAACGTCTATGCGCTGCTGGCCGAAGCCATCGCCGCGCAACAGCTCAGCCTGGAGCAGGCGCTCGACCTGCCCGAGGACACCCTCGGCGAGGTGCAGGACGCCTTCCTCGACGGCGAGGGCGAGCTGCCGCCGGTGGCCGAAGTGGCCCAGCTGCTGGGCGGCCGGGTGCCGGAAGGCGTGCTGTATTGCGTGCGTGCGGCTCTGCAGGCGGAGTTCGAGGCCTGACGCCAGGCGCTCACTTGTAGGCCATCCCGCCGGCTACTAATGTGCAACGTGGCGTGCGCGCAGCCTTCGAGGCGCGCGCAGTCTTCGTCATTCATGTGAGGTGGATGCCCGGAGCGCGCCGACGCTGCATGGCCGGGCGCAGCAGTAGGTCCCGGCCCCATAACAAGAGGTGGCCGTGACCACACCCCATGCCTGGCTGGACGATGTGCGTCCGAATCCCTATGCCGACCAGCTCGCCGTCGGCTTCCGCAAGCTGCGTTTCGTGCGTCCCCTGGAGTACGAGTACCGGCAGTTCTTCCTGGAACAGTCCTTCGACCTCAAGCGCATCGTGCTGCTGCTGTCGCTGCCCATGTGGCTGGCCTTCGCTGTGCTGGATTTCCAGCTGGTGAGCACGGCGGAGCGCTGGTGGATGCTGGCGGTGCGGGTGGTGGTGCTGGTGCTGCTGGTGATCTGTGGCGGCCTGGTGCTGCAACGGCGTCACGTGCACCTGCTGGCGCCCCTCAGCCAGGCGTGCGTCGCCGCGCTGGGGCTGGGGGCGGCAGCGGTGGTGGCCATCGCCCATCGGGTCGATCCGTCGTTTCCCTATGAAGGCTTGCTGCTGGTGTGCATGGCGGCCTACTTCGTGGTGGGCCTGCGCCTGGGGGAGGCGCTGCTGGTGGCGGTGCTGGTGCTCTCGGTTTATGTGGCGCTGGAGCTGTGGGCGGGCCTGCCGCCGGCGCGGCTGGCGAACAACCTGCTGTTCCTGGTCTGCGGCAACCTGCTGGGGGCGGTGGGCGGCTACCTGGTGGAGTACAAGTCCCGCGAGCATTTCCTGGTGAGCCGGCTGATGCGGGTGCTGGCCGACCACGACAGCCTCACCGGCCTGCACAACCGCCGCAGCTTCAACCGGCAGCTGGAGCGGGTCTGGCGGCAGGCACAGCGGGAATCGAGGCCGCTGGCGCTGCTGCTGTGCGACGTGGACCACTTCAAGGCCTACAACGACCTCTATGGCCACCAGCGCGGTGACGTGGCGCTGCAGCGGGTGGCCGGGGTGTTGGAGGATGCGGCGCGGCGCCCCCTGGACATGGCGGTGCGCCTGGGGGGCGAGGAGTTCGCCGTGCTGCTCTACGGCACCCCGGAAGAGGAGGCGCGCCAGCATGCCGAGCGCATCCGCGCTGCGGTGCAGGCCCTGGCGGTGCCCCACGAGGGCTCCAGCACCGGCGCGGTGCTGACCCTGTCCATCGGCCTGGCCTGCCTGGCGCCCGAGGCCGACAGCCCCATCGCCCACCTCTACGCCCTCTACGAACATGCCGACCGGGCGCTGTACCAGGCCAAGGCGTTCGGCCGCAACCAGGTGGTGGCGTGAGACTGGCGTAGATGGTCGCTCCGGCTGGCGCCATGGGTGACTGTGCCGCCGGGAGGGCGGTGCTAGCATCCCTCGCCCCTGAACCGGAGAGCCCGACCCATGGACATGCTGATCGGCCCGGACGGCCAGCCCCGCTACGGCCAGTTCGACACCACCCCGACCCTCATCAACTACCGGGATTTCGACTTCCGCTCGCCCATGGGGCGTCGCCGTGGCGCGTTGGCCAAGTGGCGGCGTTTCCACCAGTTCCAGTACTTCGGGATCATCAGCAACGAGCTGATCGGCGGCTGCGCGCTGGCCAACCTGAGCCTGCTCGGGGTTGGCTTCGTCTACCTGTTCCACCCGGCCAGTGGGCGCATGATCGAACGCCAGTTCAAGCTGCCGCTGGGCTGGGGCACGCGCTTCTCCCAGTCACCCGACAGCGGCACCTGCGAGCTGCGCGTCGGCCGCAACCTGCTGCGACTGGAGAACCAGGCCGAGCGCCGGGAAAAGCGTCTGCGCGTGGAACTGGACGACGGCACCCGTATCGACGCGCTGTTCGCCGAGCAGGACTTCCAGCCCATGGGGTTGTGTACCCCCGCCGGGGCGGACGGCTGGGTCTACGCACGCAAGGTGGCCGGTGTGCCCTGCCAGGGGCGGATCGAGAGCGCGCTGGGGCAGTTCGACCTCGGCACGCTGGGGGCCTACGCCCACCACGACTGGTCGGCCGGCTACATGCGCCCGGAAACGGTGTGGAACTGGGCCTGCCTGTCCGGCGAGGCGGCGGGGATTCGCCTCGGCCTGAACTTGTCTTGCGGGGTCAACGAGACCAGCTTCACCGAGAACTGCTTCTGGCTGGACGGCGAGCTGGTCAAGGTCGACACCGTGCGCTTCGCCTTCGATCGCCAGCAGCCGCTGGAGCCCTGGCACATCACCTCCCATGACGGGCAGGTGGACCTGCGCTTCCGTGGCGAGGGGCTGCACAAGGAACGCCTCAACGCCGGATTCCTGGCCAGCAACTTCAAGCAGATCTTCGGCCGTTTCGACGGCGTTCTCCGCCCCCACGGCCGTCTGGCGATCCCGGTGGAGGGGTTGTGGGGCTTTGTCGAAGATCAATATGTGAAGTGGTAGTTACAGTCTGCGGCTTGCTCCGGATCGCCGCCTATGGTTAGCTCGCTAATTATTAGTTTTGGCTGTCAGAGTCCGTTTCATGTCCCACACCGATCAACACCGCTTCGCCATGCAGCTTGCGCAGATGTCGCGGGCCTGGCGAGCGGAGATGGACCGTCGTCTGGTCGACCTAGGCCTTTCCCAGGCTCGCTGGCTGGTGCTGTTGCACCTGGCCCGCTTCGAAGAACTTCCCACCCAGCGCGAGCTGGCCAAGAGCGTCGGCGTCGAAGGCCCGACGCTGGCGCGCCTGCTCGATAGCCTCGAAGCCCAGGAGCTGGTCCAGCGCCTGGCCGTGGCCGAGGACCGCCGGGCGAAGAAGATCACCCTCTGCCCCAAGGCCAGGCCGCTGATCGAGAAGATCGAGTCGATCTCCAGCCAGCTGCGCCGTGAGGTCTTCACCGGCATCGACGAGGACGAGCTGCGTCGTTGCCAGCAGGTGCACGCGAAGATCCTGGCCAACCTGGAACGGCGCTGATGTCGCAGGACCTCGAGGCCCTGCACACCCGCTACGGTTCCCGCTATCCCCACTGGCTGCTGGCGCTGCTGATGGTGGGCAGCATGGCGATGATCCTCGCCTCCACCAGCATCAACGTGGCCTTGCCGACCCTGATGACGGAGTTCGCCATCGGTCGGCCCATGGCCCAGTGGCTGGCCACGGGCTTTCTCGCTGCGATGACCGCAGGGCTCCTGCTCTCGGCCTGGGCCCAGGCCCGGCTGGGCGCGCGGCGTACCGTCCAGCTCGGCATCGGGCTGTTCATCCTCGCCTCGCTGCTCGCGTTGCTGGCCCAGGCGGCCTGGCAACTCATCGCACTGCGCATTGTCCAGGGCGCCTGTGCCGGGGTCATCCAGCCCCTGGCGATGGTGCTGATCTTCCGCGTGTTCGCCGATGGCGGGCGCGGCATGGCCCTGGGCAGCTACGGCCTGGGGGTGATGGTGGCGCCGACCCTCGGCCCCACCATCGGTGGCTACTTGATTGATCACTTCGGCTGGCAGGCGGTGTTCTGGCTGCCGCTGCCCATGTGCGTGGCGGCGCTGGTCGGCGCGCAATGGCTGATGCCCAGCGACCGCAACCGGCAGACGCCGGGCGTGGACCTGCTGGCCTTCGGCTTCCTTTGTGTGGCGCTGTTCGCCCTGCTCGGCGCCCTGGCCGAAGCCCAGCGCTTCGGCTGGCTGGCACCGTCGTGCTGGGTACCCGGGCTGCTGGGGATCACCGCAGTCGGCGGATTTGCCTGGCGCAGCCGGGTGTCGACCCGGCCGCTGTTGCCGATGCGCCTGTGGCGTCATGTCGCGTTCCGCAAGGCCAGCTGGGTGGCCCTGGCATTGGGCCTCGGGCTGTACGGCTCCACCTACCTGATCCCGCTCTACCTGCAGACCGTCGATGGCTACAGCGCCGGGCGTGCCGGGCTGCTCCTGTTGCCCACCGGGGTGGTGCTGGGGCTGGCGTCGTTCGCCGGTGGCTGGCTGAGTGATCGGCTGTCGGCCGCCGCGTTGCTGGTGGGCGGCCTGATGGTGTTCGCCCTGTCCTGCTTCGGCCTGGGGCTGGTGGGGGAGGGGGCGAGCTTCCTAGTGCTGTGCTTCTGGGCCTGCGTCGGCCGTCTCGGCCTGGGCCTGCTGCTGCCGGCCCTGAGCACCGGCTCGCTGGACGTGCTGAGTGCCGAGGAACTGGCCCAGGGCGCCGGCGCCATCACCTTCGTGCGCCAGCTGGGCGGCGCATTCGGGGTCAACCTGGTGACCTTCTTCCTCGAGTGGCGGCACCTGTCAGGCGGCGGTGATCACGCGGCCAATGCCTGGGCCTTCCAGCAGACCTTTTGGCTGGTAACGCTGCTTTTCCTGCTGGCGATCTGGCCCGCCCTGGGCGTGCGCGCGACAAAAGCCTGACGAAGCCGCTATAACCGCCCAGCGGTTGTGTGAATTCCGTCACTTTCATGACGAAAATCCAGTAAGATTCGTCCGTAATGGCCCGATGCCTTTACTTAGGGCGTTTCGGGAAATTGCATCCATACTAGTTTCAGCCGGGTTACACAGGGATCGGCCCGACATCACATCGTTCAATGCCAACGCCCGCTTTGGCCATTCCATGGATCGTGGAGTCGTCGTGGCGTTCGAGCCGGCATGACCGGGGGAGGGCTCATGGCTCGAGTCAACAAGTTCCTGGTGGCGCTCGCCTCGGGACCGCTGCTTTATTCAGGCCTGGCGTCGGCGCTGGGCCTGGGCGACATCACCCTGCATTCCGCGCTCAACCAGCCGCTGGAGGCGGACATCGAGCTGCTGGACCTGGGCGACCTGGGGGAAAGCGACATCAAGGTCAGCCTGGCGCCGAACGAGGTGTTCGAGCGCTCGGGGGTCGAGCGCTTCATCTTCCTCAACGACCTGCGTTTCAGCCCGATGATCCGTGGCAGCCGGGGCCACATTCGCGTGGCGTCGAGCAAGCCGGTGCGCGAGCCCTACCTGAATTTCATCGTCGAAGTGGCGCGACCCAACGGGCGCCTGCTGCGCGAGTACACCCTGCTGCTGGATCCGCCGGAGTCCTCGGCCTACCGACCGGTGTCTGCGCCCCTGGCGGATGCCCGTACCGCCAGCGCCCGGCCGACCCAGGCAGTGCCGGCCGCGCCCCGCGAGGCGCCCCCGGCCACCCAGGGCAAGCGCTACACCGTGGCCCGTGGCGACAGCCTCTGGGGCATCGCCCAGCGCCTGAGCGCCGGCAGTGGCATGAGCACGGCGCAGATGATGAACGGCATCCACGCCCTCAATGCCGCGGCCTTCGCCAATGGCGATCCGAACCGCCTGAGCGTCGGCCAGAGCCTGCTGCTGCCGGATGCCGCGCGTGCCGAGCCGGCTGCGCCGGTGGCCCCGGTGTCCGCCCCCGACAGCCTGCGCCTGTCCGAGCCCGATGCCCCGGTCGCGCCCAATGCCCCGGCTCCCCACGAGCTGCCGCAGCAACTGGCCGAGGTGCAGCGTCGCGTCGACACCGAACTGGCCAACAGCGAGAGCGAGCGCCTGCAGCTGCGCCAGGACATCGCCGACCTGCAGCTGAAGCTGGAATCGCTGCAGCAGCTGATGGCGGAAAAGGATGCCCAGCTGGCGAGCCTGAAAGGGGCCCTCCAGCAGGGCGCCGTTGCGCAGCCTCCGGCCGAGCCCGTCGCACCCGCTGCCACCACCGATACGCCCCCCGCCGAGCAACCGGCTGCACAGCCCCAGGCCGAAGCGGCTCCGGCGCCGGCCCAGCCGAGCGCAGTGCCCAGCGTCGAGCCCGAGGACACCGGCCTGTTCACCTGGCCCAACAGCCTGCTGTTCCTCGGCGTGCCGGCCATCCTGCTGGCGCTTCTGCTGCTGGTCGCGCGTCGGCGCAGGCCCGCGCCTGACGACACGCCGGCCGAGCCGGTGATTGCCCCGGCAACGGAGCAGCAGCGTCCCCGCGCCACCGTCACTCCGCTGGTGCGCCCGGCTGCGCCTGCCGTCGCCACCCCGGTGGAGGCCCCCGTCGCCCCGGCGGCCCGGGCCGAAGCCCCGCTGTCGGCACCCCGCCCGTCCAGCGATTCCCTGGACGGCGCGAACATCTACATCGCCTACGGGCGCTTCCGCGATGCCGAGTCGGCGCTGCGCACCGCCATCGTCCAGGAGCCGCGTCGCACCGACCTGCGCCTGCGCCTGCTGGAGGTACTGGGTGAGCTGGGCGAGTCCGCCGCGTTCGCCAGCGAGGCGCACACCCTGGCCGAGATGGGCATGGAGCCGGCGCGCATCGATGCGATCAAGGCGCGCTACCCCGCTGTCGATGTGCCGTCCGAGGCGGCGCCGATGCTGGAGGAGACCACCTTCATCCTCAACGAGACGCCCCTGGTCGACGAAGCGCCCAGCGCCCCGCGCAACGGCCTGGACGACGAGTTCACCGACGAGTTCCAGCTCAACCTCGCCGACCTGCCCCTGGATGCCGATTGGGACAGCCTCAGCCCGTTCAAGCCCGATGCGCCCAAGGGCCGTGCGGCGCGTGATGCCGAAAGCACGGCGAAGGCACCGGAGCCGGTGGTGGACCCGTCGTTCAAGAGCAACCTCCACGAGCTGCCCGAAGTGTTCGAGCTGGATCACCTGGGCGAACCGGAAGAAGCCGAGCCGCTGCCCCTGGCCGAGGCTGACGAGGAACTGGTGTTCGACCTGGGCGACGACGACCTGGATCACCTGGCCGCGCGCCAGGAGAACATCATGCGGCTCAACCTGGCCCTGGCCTACATCGACCAGGGCGACATGGAAAGCGCCTGCAACATCCTCAACGAGGTCATCGACCAGGGCGACGAGGAGCAGAAGCAGGAAGCCCGCGAGCTGCTCGCGCGGATCGCCTGATCACGCCCCACCTCCAACCGGCGCCCCAGGGCGCCGGTTTTCTTTGCGCTGTCGTCAGCCCTGGCTCAGAACGTCCGCCCCAGGTTGAGGTAGAGCGCCCGCTCGGCGGCATCGTTGAGGCCGTAGCTGAAGTCCAGTGGGCCCAGGGGCGTGTCGAAGCTGACGAACAGGCTGCCGGCGTTGATGTAGCCGCTGTCGAAGCTGTTGTCCCGGTTCCACGCGCGGCCGCGCTCCAGGCTGGCGCCCACGTAGAAGGGGAAGTCCAGCGGCAGGAACGAGCGCTGGGTCATGCGCCGGTAGTAGATCGCCCGCGCCAGGCTGATGTTCTGCCCGGCCACCGAGTTCTCGCGGAAGCCCGACAGCTGGCGCGCACCGCCCAGCTGGAAGCTGGAGAGCACCACCTCGGTGCTGTCCAGGGTGCGCCCGTAGCGGCCGCCCAGCACCAGGGTGTCGGGGCCCCGGGTGAAGGCCTTGTCCAGGCTGAGTTCCCACTGCCGGTAGCGGTCGTCGGCGCCCAGGCTGGGGTCGAACTGGCGCACGGTGAGCTTGATGTCCTCCCCGCTGTGGGGGTAGTCGACGTTGTCCAGGGTGTCGAAGGAGTACTTCGCCTCGTAGTAGCCGTTGCTGAAGCTGAAGCTGGGCAGGCGCCGGTCACCGATGCGCACGTCGGCCTCGCCCCATTCCTGGCCGATGCCGAGGCGCAGTTCGCCGTTGTTGGCGATCTGCCGGCCCAGGTTGAAGCCGTAGCCGTAGCGCTGCAGGCGGTATTCGGCGATGGGGTCGTTATCCAGCGCGGCTTCGATGTTCTGTGCCGAGGCCGCCAGGTAGGGCGCGACGAAGTAGCGCGAGCCGTAGTCCAGCGGCTGGTAGAACTCGCTGTAGAGCACCTGCTCGCTGCCGATCTGGGCCCGGGTCAGCCATTCGGCGCCCAGGTCGTTGAGGCCGTTCACCCGGTAGCTGGCGCCGAGGTTGTAGGTGCCGCCGCCGCGCATGTCGTCGGAGAGGTTCAGGCCCAGGCGCAGGTAGTCGGTGCCGTTGCGCTTGCCCCGGGCGCTGATCACCAGGGTGTTGCCGTCCTTGTGCTTGACCACGCGGTAATGCACCTGCTCGAAGTAGTCGAGGCCGTAGAGGGTGCCCATGTCGGCCTGCAGGCGGGCGAGGTCCAGGGGCTCGCCGAGCTCCTGGCGGATCTGCCGGCGGATCACTTCGTCGCCCACCTTGGAGTCGTTCTCCACCTGGATGCGGGTGATCACCGGGCGTCGCTCTCCCGGTTGGCGCGCCTGCACCAGTTCCGCGTCCTGGCCGGGGCGGGTATCCCGGCGCAGCGTCGCCAGGCGGGCCTGGAGGATGGTGGCGGCCCGGTAGCCGGCGTCGATCACTTCGCGGGCGTGGCTGAAGTCGGTAGCGCTGTAGCCGGCCAGGGGCGGCTGCACGAGGATGTCGTCGGGGCCGAGGGTGGCGAGCTGCGCCTCGGAGTTGCGCCGGGTCATCAGCGTCACCGACTGGTTGAGCACGTCCACCACGGTGGTCAGCTCCTTGCGGCTGCGCAGGGGCGTGCCGATGTCGACGGTGATCACCCGGTCCACGCCCATCTCCCGCGCCACGTCCACCGGGATGTTGTCCACCATGCCGCCGTCCACCAGCAGGCGCCCGTCCACTTCCACTGGGGCGAACACCGCCGGGATCGACATGCTGGCGCGGATGGCCTGGGGCAGGTGGCCCTTGCGGAACACCACCTTCTCGCCGGTGGAGATGTCGGTGGCCACGGCGCGGAAGGGGATCCCCAGGCGGTCGAAGTCCCGGGTGTCGCTGGTGTGCACCAGCAGGCTCTCCAGCAGCAGCGCGAGGTTCTGGCCCTGGATCACCCCGAGTGGCAGGCCCAGGCTGCCGTCGTCGCGGAAGCTGAGCTTCTGCTTCACCAGGAAGTCGCGGTCGTCCTGCTTGCGGCGGAAGGGCACGTCCTCCCGCGCGGGGGCGTCGGAGAGGGCCTGGCGCCAGTCCAGGGTCAGCGCCAGCTTCTCCAGCTCCTCCACGCTGTAGCCGGAGGCATAGAGCCCGCCGATCACCGCGCCCATGCTGGTGCCGGCGATGGCATCGATGTGGATGCCCTGCTCCTCCAGCGCCTTGAGCACGCCGATGTGGGCCAGCCCGCGGGCGGCGCCGCCGGAGAGCACCAGGCCGACGCGGGGCCGTGCAGCATCGGCCACGGCGCAGCAGGTGGTGAGCAGGAGGGTGAGGGCGAGGAGCACGCGGCGCATAACGCTTCCCTGGTCAGGCGGGGGAAAAAGGCCGCTATTATAGGCGCCCGCCCGACTGCCCCGAGCCTGAAATGAGCGCTGCCAAGCCCGAGATCGTCATCACCTATTGCACCCAGTGCCAGTGGCTGCTGCGTGCCGCCTGGCTGGCCCAGGAGCTGCTCAGCACCTTCTCCGACGACCTCGGCCGGGTGGCGCTGGAGCCCGGCACCGGTGGCGTGTTCCGCATCACCTGCGATGGCGTGGAGATCTGGGAGCGCAAGGCCGACGGCGGCTTCCCCGAGGCCAAGGTGCTCAAGCAGCGGGTCCGCGACCGCATCGACCCGGCCCGTGACCTGGGCCACAACGACCGCCCCTGAGCGGCATGTATCAGAACGTTTACCGCCCCTTTACACAGCACTGACCGCGTATCGACCGGGCGCGGCGAATAATTCGCCCGTGGCCGCCGTATGCGGCTGTCCTGCGATGAGGTGAGCGATGTCGGTGAAACGAACCCTGGTCCTGGCGCTCGTGGCGCTGGGTCTGTCCACCCAGGTGCTGGCCGGTCCGCCCGGCCCGGGCGGTCCCGGTGGGCCGGGGCCTGGCGGCCATGGCTGGGGCAACTGGGGGCCAGGCCCGGGAGGCGGCCATGGCCACGGGCTGCCGGACGGAGCCCGCGAACTGTGGATCGGCAGCATGCTGTACTTCGTTGCCGCCGGTTCCTACTACCTGTGGAACAGCACGGCACAACGCTACGAGGTGGTCGCCCCGCCGCCCACGGTGCAGGGCAACAGCGTGGCCAGCTACGAAGTGATCGCCTACCCGGCCAACGGCCAGAGCGTCGACCAGCAGGGCCGTGATCGCTACGAGTGCCACGGCTGGGCCGTCGGCCAGAGTGGCTTCGACCCCGCCACCGCGACGCGCCCGGTGGGCGCCGAGGCCACCGAGCGCTACCGCCGGGCCCTGGGCGCCTGCCTGGCCGGGCGCGGCTACAGCGTCAACTGACCTGGCGTTGCCTGGCTGCGCCGTCCACTGGCGGTGCAGCCCGGGCGGGCAGGGCAATGGCGGCGATGATCAGCACGCCGCCCACCAGCATCCGCAGGGACGGCTCCTCACTGAACAGCCACCAGGCGAAGGCGATGCCGTAGACCGGCTCCAGGGCGAAGATCACCGCCGTGGTCCGTGCCTTGAGCACCTTCAGGCTGGCCACGAACAGGCTGTGGGCGAGGCCGGTGCAGAGCACGCCGAGCAGGCCGATCCACAGCCAGTCCAGCGCGCGGGGCTCGGCGAGGCTCGGCCACACCGGCAACACCAGCAGCCCGACGATGGTGAGGTTCTGCCAGAGCGCGGCGTGCACCGGGTCCAGCCCCCGGGTGGTGGCGCGGTTGAGCAGCGACAGCAGGGCGAACAGCAAGCCGGAGAGCACGGCGGCGATCAGCCCCTGGGTGGCATCGCTGGCCAGATCGAACTCCGGCGTCACCAGCACCAGGCCGACGCTCACCAGGGCCACCACCAGCACTTCGCGCAGGTGGATGCGTTCGCGGAACAGCAACGCCTCCAGCAACAGGGTGAAGGCCGGGAAGCTGGCGAAGCCGAGGGTGGCGATGGCCACGCCGCCGACCTTCACCGCCTGGAAGAACAGCACCCAGTGCCCGCCCAGCAGCAGGCCGCCCAGCAGCAGCGCGGGCAACTGGCGCCGCCCCGGCCGTGCGCCGCGGTCACCGCCGACGAAGCGGGCGAACAGCGCCAGGGCGAGGACGGCGAACGCCGCGCGACCCAAGGTGATCACCATCGGCGAGGTTTCCGCCAGCTTGCCGAAGATGCCGGAAAGGCCGAACAGCAGGGCGCCCAGGTGGATGGCGAGCAGGGCGTTGCGCGGCGTCATGCCAGGCGTGCGCCGTTGGGCAGGGGCTTGTCGAAGCTGGCCAGCACCACCTTCCCCTCGGCGTCATAGACGCCGGTGACCAGCACCTCGGAGCGGACGCCGGCGACGCGCTTGGGGGCGAAGTTGCAGACGCACAGCACCTGCCGGCCCACCAGCTCTTCGGCGGAATAGTGGGCGGTGAGCTGGGCGCTGGAGGTCTTCAGGCCCAGTTCGCCCAGGTCCACCTCCAGCACGTAGGCGGGCTTGATGGCCTTGGGATTGGGCTGGGCGGAGCGGATGGTGCCGACGCGCAGGTCAACGTTCAGGAAGTCTTCCCATTCGATGGTGGTGGTCATGCTGATCCCCAGTGGAACGATGGCGGCAGTCTAGAGGCTCGTGCCGCCGATGTCTGTCGCGGGGCTCGCGGGCTTTGTCGCGCTACTCGCGCTGGCGGCGCAGGGCGCGGGGCGTGGTGCCCAGGCCACGGGAGAGGGCGGCGGTGAAGGCGCTCTGGGAGCTGTAGCCGACCCGCGCGGCGATCTCGCCCACCGGCAGGTTGCTCTCCAGCAGCAGGCGACGCCCCTGCAGCAGGCGGCGGGTGCGCAGGTAGTCCATGGGCGTCTGCCCGGTGGCATCGAGGAAGCGGCGGTGGAAGCGCGCCACCGAGAGCCCGCAGAGGCGCGCCAGGTCGGCGACCTGCAGCGGGCGGTTGAGGTGGCTGTCGAGGTGGGCATCCAGGGCCGCGAGGGGCAGTTCGCCGGGTGCCTCGCATGCGCCGTTGGGTGCCACCAGGCTGGCCAGCAGCAGGCCGACGCCCTGGTTGGCGATCACCGCGTCGTTGATCGGGCTGGCCGCCAGCCAGCCCACCAGCTGGCTCTGGTTCGGGTCCAGGCGCAGGGCGCCGGGGCGCTCCAGCAGGCGCCGGCTGGCGTCGTAGTGATGACCGAGGGTGTGTTTCAGCCAGGCATCGTCGGGCACGTCCAGCACCAGGCACAGGCTGCCGCGCGGGCTGCCGCAGGCGTGGTGCTCGCCAGGCGGGACCACCGCCAGTTGCTGGCGCTCGACGCGGGTGCCCAGGCTGCCCACTTCGAAATCCAGGCTGCCGCTGAGGCCGAACACCAGCTGGGCGTGGTCGTGGCTGTGGGCGAGCAGGTCGTGGGTGTAGCGGCGCAGGCTCAGCATGGGCTTCATGGGGCGGTCCTCGGCGAGGCGGCCAGTCTACCTGCTGGCGCTGGCGGCCGCAGTGTCATCGTTTTGCAGCCTGCCGGTCACCTGCACTTCACCACCTCCGCGCAAGATCCGGGAAAAGCCGCTGGAGGCCACACGATGAGCAGTGTCGAACGCCTGGAGCCGGTTGACCCGGCACGCCCCCGCAAGCAGCGGGTGAGAACCCTGTGGATCTCCGACGTGCACCTGGGCACGCGGGACTGCCAGGCCGAGCACCTGGCGCGCTTCCTCAAGCGCCACCATGCCGACCGCATCTACCTGGTGGGCGACATCATCGATGGCTGGAAGCTGCGCGGCGGCATCTACTGGCCCCAGGCGCACACCAACGTGATCCGCCGCCTGCTGACCATGAGCAAGCGCGGCACCGAGGTGATCTACGTCACCGGCAACCACGACGAGTTCCTGCGCCGCTACTCCAGCCTGATGCTCGGCAACATCCAGCTGGTGGACGAGGCGATCCACGAGACCGCCGATGGCCGCCGCCTGCTGGTGATCCACGGTGACCAGTTCGACGTCATCACCCGCTACCACAAGTGGCTGGCCTTCCTCGGCGACTCGGCCTACGAGTTCACCCTGACCCTCAACCGCTGGCTCAACCACTGGCGCGAGCGCTGGGGCTACGGCTACTGGTCGCTGTCGGCCTTCCTCAAGCACAAGGTGAAGAGTGCGGTGAACTTCATCAGCGACTTCGAGGAGTCCATCGCCCACGAGTGCGTCAAGCGCGGGCTGGACGGTGCGGTGTGTGGCCACATCCACCACGCCGAGATCCGTCGGGTGGGGGAGGTGGAGTACATGAACTGCGGTGACTGGGTGGAGTCCTGCACGGCGCTGATCGAGCACTGGGACGGCACCATCGAGCTCTACCGCCTGGCCGAGGACCAGGCGCGCCAGGCCGAGGCCCGGGCGCCGGCCCTCGAGTCCGCTGCATGAGGATCCTCATCGTCAGCGATGCCTGGGCACCCCAGGTCAATGGCGTGGTCACCAGCCTGCAGGCACTGGTGGCCGAACTGCGCGGGCTCGGCCACCTGGTCAAGCTGCTGTCGCCGCGGGACTTCCGCGCCGTGCCCTGTCCCACCTATCCGGAGATTCCGCTGGTGTGGGACCTGTGGCGGGKGGGGGCGGCGATCCGCGACTTCCGCCCGGACTGCGTGCACCTCGCCACCGAGGGGCCGTTGGGCTGGGCGGCACGGCGCTGGCTGGTGAAGCGCGGCCTGGCTTTTTCCAGCGCGGTGCATACGCGCTTTCCCGAATACGTCCACACGCGCTGGCGGCAGGTGCCGCTGGCCTGGGGCTACGCGGTGCTGCGGGCTTTCCACCGGCCCAGCCAGACGGTGCTGGTGACCACCGAGCGTTTGCGCGAGGAGCTGGGCGGCCACGGGCTGACGCGGCTTTCGCTGTGGCGCAAGGGCGTGGACACGGCACGTTTCCATCCCCGGCCGGAGATGCCCAGGCCGCTGCGCCCGGTGTTCCTCTACGTCGGCCGCATTGCCCCGGAGAAGAACCTGCGGGCCTTCCTCGACCTGGACCTGCCCGGCGAGAAGTGGCTGGTGGGCGATGGCCCCCAGCGCGCCGAGCTGGAGGTGGCCTATCCCCAGGCGCGCTTCCTCGGCTACCGCCATGGCGAGGCGCTGGCCGAGGCCTATGCGTCGGCCAGCGTGCTGGTGTTCCCCTCGCGTACCGACACCTATGGACTGGTGATGCTGGAGGCGCTGGCCTGCGGCACGCCGGTGGCGGCCTTCCCCGTGCCGGGACCGCTGGACGTGCTGGAGGCGGGCGTCACCGGGGTGATGGACGAGGACCTGGAAGGCGCCTGCCTGCGCGCGCTGGAGCTGGACCGTGGTGTCTGCGCCGAGCGGGCGGCGCGGCTGTCCTGGCGGGCGTCGGCGCTGGAGTTCCTGGCCCGGCAGCCGCTGCTGGACGGTGAGCTGTGCGGCGAGGCCGTGGCGCAGCCCGGGGTTCAGGGCGCGTCGTAGCGGGGCGTGTGTTGTGCTGGCGAGGGTTGATCGCGAATGAATTCGCTCCCACCGGGTGTTGCCAGGTGGGTTGGGACAATCCCGGCCGCTACGTACGGGGCATTGATGCGGTTCGCTGAGCTCACCGCATCCTACGGGCCGGCCCTGTGTGCCTTGGCCATGGAATGTGGGGGGGCTACCGCGAATCCCCGCGCGATGACTGATCGCGAACGAATTGGCCGGGCGGCGCCATGAAAAAAGCCGCCCTGGGGCGGCCTTCGGGTGACTGTTTCGGTCAGAGGATGACCTTGTCGCGCAACTTTTCGGCGGCGGCCTGGAGGGCCTGGATGACCTTTTCCTTGTCGTAGTTCTGGATGCCGTTGGTGTCCAGGTACATGGAGAACCCCGGCAGCTCGTGCTCGACGTAGCTGGAGGTGGCACCCAGGTCGCGGCGGAAGTCGACCACCTGGTAGATCTGCACCGGGCGGGCGAAGCCCTTGACGCTGATCTGGCCCTTGTCGCGGCACATGATCACGTCTTTCACCAGCGAGTAGGTCTCGTGGGAGATGAGGATCTCGCCGGCTTCGGAGGCGCTTTCCAGGCGGCTGGCGAGGTTCACGTCGCGGCCGATGATGGTGTAGTCCATGCGCGTGTCGGCGCCGAAGTTGCCCACGGTGCAGTAGCCGGTGTTCAGGCCCATGCGGATCTCCAGGGGCTTGGTGATGCCCTGGGCTCGCCACTGCTGGCGCAGCACCTTCATGTGCTTGCGCATGGCGATGGCCATGGACACGGCGGCCACGGCGTCCTTCTTGGCACCCTGGGTGGTGGGGTCGCCGAAGAACACCATGACGCAGTCGCCGACGAACTTGTCGATGGTACCGCCGTACTTGAGGGCGATCTTCGACATTTCGTTGAGGTAGTTGTTGAGCAGGTCGGTCAGGGCCTCGGCTTCCAGCTCCTCGGACAGCTCGGTGAAGCCCTTGATGTCGGAGAAGAACACGGTGAGCTTCTTGCGCTGGGTTTCCAGGCGCACGTGGCGCTTGCCGCTGAAGATCATTTCCCAGACCTGGGGCGACAGGTATTTGGCGAGGTTGCGGGCCAGGCGCGCGGCCTTTTCCTGCTCCTGCTTGATCTCGCTGCGCGCCAGCGCCAGGCGCAGGCCCTGCTGGTGCACGAAGAAGGCGGTGATGCAGACGTAGAGCGTGGTGAAGCAGATGCTGACGAAGGCCACCAGCGTGGGGGTGCCGGTCTTCAGGTCGGGGTGGGCGACCACGGTGGTCAGCACCGTGCCGCTGGCGGCTACCAGCAGCGCCAGGCCGAGGTGGCGCAGGCCGCCGACGATCAGTGCGCTGAAGGCGAGCGTCAGCATGAACATCAGGCTGGGCACGGTGGAGAACCCCAGCAAGGCAGCGCCGGAGCCTGCGTGCAGGGCGTCGAGGAACAGCAGCACCAGGTGCGTCTTCTCCGGGTGCTCGCGCTTGAAGCGCAGGCTCAGGTGGTGGGCCAGGTGCGGGTAGAGCAGGGCGTAGGGGACCATCCACAGCACGTCGAAGCCGAAGTGCTGGGTGTAGCTGCCGGCGGCGATGGTGGCAGCGGTGGCGATGTAGGCCAGGACGCGGGAGTAGTACTCGCGCAGGGGTAACGTCGGAAGACTGCTAGGCCGATCGGTGGAGGCTGACTTCATTGTTGCGACGATCCCTGATGGTTTTCTGGCACTCGCTGGAGTGCCCGCCAGCCTGCAAGACCTGAGCCAGCATGGCGGGTGCGGATCATAACCAAGTGCCAGCATGGCGGCCAAGCGGGGCCGCCGAACGGCGGGGGGATCGGGGTGGTCGGCAACCTAGAAGCGGATGCGGCCGGTGAAGGCGTCCTTGAGCATCACCCAGTCGCCCATCAGGCTGTACAGCGGGTACTTGAAGGTGGCCGGGCGGTTCTTTTCGAAGACGAAGTGGCCGACCCAGGCGAAGCCGTAGCCGGCCAGTGGCATGGCCAGCAGCCAAAGCCACTGCTGGGTGGCCAGGGCGTAGCCGAGGATGGCCAGTACCAGCAGGCTGCCGACGTAGTGCAGGCGGCGGCAGACGTCGTTGCTGTGCTCTTGCAGGTAGTAGGGGTAGAACTCGGCGAAGCTGTTGAAACGCTCGGCGGGCAGGCTGCTCATGGCGGGCTCCTTCTTGTTGTGTGCCGGGGAGTGTAGGTGGGGCGGCTCCCCCGGCCAGTGACAATGAGTGCCAGTTTAGTATCCCGTTGCGCCCACCTGGCCGCGCCTCGCCGGATCAGGCGCGGGCGGCGTCCCGGCTGTAGTGCAGGTAGGAGCCCCTGAACCGTTCGCCATTGGCCAGCAGGCAGTCCGCCTGGGAGATGACCATGTCGTAGCCGAGCTCGGCCATCTCGTCATGGAAGGGCTGGGTGTCCTGCCGGTTGGGGTCCACCAGCAGCACTTCGACCGAGCGTGCCGAATGGCGGTCGATGAAGTCGGCCAGGTCTTCCTGGTTGTCGTCGTCGTAGAGCAGGTCGCTGCCGATGATGAGGTCGAACTGGCCGAAGCTGTCGGCGCCGGCCCAGTCGCAGGTTTCGTAGCGCATGGGGGGCAGGTCGTTGAGGCGCAGGTTCTCGGCGAGGAAGGTGGGGATCAGCGGGTGGATGTCGCTGGCGGTCATGTCGCCGCCACGCTGGTGGCCCACCAGGCTGGCCAGGCCCAGGCCGGCGCCCACTTCCAGTACCCGCAGCCCGGTGAGGTCGCGCCGCGCAACCATC
Organism: Pseudomonas sp. FeS53a; assembly: GCF_000931385.1. Classification (NCBI taxonomy): domain Bacteria; kingdom Pseudomonadati; phylum Pseudomonadota; class Gammaproteobacteria; order Pseudomonadales; family Pseudomonadaceae; genus Pseudomonas; species Pseudomonas sp. FeS53a. The sequence continues at coordinate 296,905 of NZ_JYFT01000056.1, read as the reverse complement.
TGCGCAAGGACTTCGCCCGCCGGCCACACCTGCCCGAACAACGCCCAGGTGCTCTCGGTGATGCCGAGGCTGGCGGCTTCGCCTGCGGGGTCATGAAACTGTTCGGCGTCCAGCAGCGACTGCATGTGGAAGTCGCGGCCGCCCACCCGGAAGGTGGTGGTCTTGATCAGATAGCCCGGCATGTCGGTGTGCTCGCTGGAAAATGGGGAGGCAAAAAAAAGCCCCGGAAAACCGGGGCTTTCTTCGAGAGGGGGTCTTAGACCACCTGGACCTGCTCGGCCTGCAGGCCTTTCGGGCCTTTGGCGACCAGGAAGCTCACCTTCTGACCTTCAGCGAGGGACTTGAAGCCGGTGCTTTCGATCGAGCGGTAGTGAACGAAGACGTCCGGACCTTCCTGGGGGGTGATGAAGCCGAAGCCTTTTTCATCGTTGAACCATTTGACGGTGCCGAGTTGACGATTGGACATGATGTATCTCCAGGGAAATAAAAGGGGCATCGACGCCGGATTGTCCGGGCCGAGACTGAGAACGAAAGCGAAGTAAGCCGAGGAGATGGAAAGATGGGAATCGTTACATCAGGTCAGAAATCGCAATGACACGTTGCATCCAGTGGCGACACCATACACCCATTGTGGAAATAACCCAGGTTTATTTTGTGGAATCACTCGCCAGGGTGTCGCTGGAATGCCTAGAGGCCCCGTCTGGCAAGGCTTTCAGGGCATCCTGCTTTTTGTCGATTGGTGGCCCGGAAAGCCGGGCGTGACGAACCTGACAAACCCGGGCCGGGGTGAGTATCCTTCCCCGCCGGGCCCTGTCGGGCCTTTCTCCCACCCGAACAAGAAGGCGCCATGAGCGAACGTACCACTTCCTCCAGCTGGGCCCTGGGGATCGTGCAAGCCCTGGAAATGGGCGGGGTCGATTGCCGCCGCCTGTTCCCCGAGCTGGGGCTCGACTACGACGCACTCTCCGACCCGGACGCGCGCTTCCCCCAGGACGGCATGACCCGCCTGTGGCTGCGGGCGGTGGAGCTGTCGGGCAACCCGGCCATCGGGTTGAACATGGCCAAGGTGGTACGGCCGGCCTCTTTCCATGTGGTGGGCTACGCGCTGATGTCCAGCCGCACACTGAACGAGGGGTTCGCTCGCCTGGTGCGTTACCAGCGGATCATCGCCGAGGGGGCGGACCTGAGTTTCCGGCCGACCCCGGAGGGCTACGAATTGCGCCTGGCGATCCACGGTGATCGACTGCCCCCGGCGCGGCAGAGTGCGGAAGCGTCGATGGCCTACTGCCTGGCCTTCTGCCGCTGGATGACCGGGCGCGCCATCAACCCGCTGGAGATCCGCTTCCAGGGGCCGGCCCCGGCGGACGTGGAGCCCTATCGACAGGTATTCCAGGCGCCCCTGCGCTTCGGCGCCGAGCACTATGCGCTGCGCTTCAGCCGGGCCGACATGGACATGCCGCTGCCCACCGCCAACGAATCCCTCGCGCAACTGCATGACCGCTTTGCCGGGGAGTACCTGGCGCGCTTCACCGGCAGCCGGGTGACCCACCTGGCCCGCCAGGTGCTCTGCCGCCTGCTGCCCCAGGGCGAACCCAAGCGCGAGGTGGTGGCCAGCGCCTTGCACCTGTCCCAGCGCACGCTGCAGCGGCGCCTGCAGGAGGAGGGCACCAGCTTCCAGCAACTGCTCGACGACACCCGCCGCGAGCTGGCCGAGCAATACCTGGCGCAGCCGAACCTGACCCTGCTGGAGATCGCCTACCTGCTGGGTTTTGCCGATCCGAGCAATTTCTTCCGCGCCTTCCGCCGCTGGTTCGACGCCACGCCAGGCGAGTACCGCGCCCGCCTGCAATGACGCTCAAGGGCTGCCGGAGCGCGTAGGAGAGCCTTTAGTCGCCCACGGCTCCCTCGCACCGCCTCAATGCCTCCAGAAGTACGGCGTGCAGATCACCAGCACGGTGATGATCTCCAGCCGCCCCAGCAGCATGCCCAGCGACAGCAGCCACTTGGAGCCGTCGGGCAGGGTGGAGAAGTTGCCCGCCGGGCCGATCACCTCGCCCAGGCCCGGACCGACACCGGAGACTGTGCTGGCCGCGCCGGTGAGGGCGGTGATCCAGTCCAGCCCCTGCAACGACAGGCCCAGGGCGATCACGCAGATGGTGATGGTGAAGAAGAACGAGAAGGTGAGGATCGAGCGCACGATCTCCTCGTCCAGGCGGTGGCCGTTGTACTTCTGCTTGATCACCGCGCGGGGGTGGATGAGTTGATACAGGTTGGCCTTGAGCAGGATGTAGGCCACCTGGAAGCGGAAGATCTTCACCCCGCCGGCGGTGGAGCCGGAGCAGCCGCCGATGAAGCCCAGGTAGAAGAACAGCATCAGCGAGAAGTTGCCCCACAGGCTGTAGTCGCCGAGGGCGAAGCCGGTGGTGGTGAGGATCGAGGTGGTGTTCACCGCCACGTGGCGCAGGGCGTCCAGCCAGTGCAGGTCGGTGGTGGCCCAGTACCAGGTGCCCAGCACCAGCCAGATCACCAGTAGCAGGCCGATGAAACCGCGCACCTGGGCATCGCGGAACAGTGCCTTGCGGTTGCCCCGCAGGGTGGCGACGTAGAGGGCGAAGGGCAGGCTGCCGAGGATCATCACCACCACCGCCACCCAGTGCACCGCCGGCTGCTGCCACTTGGCCAGGGACTGGTCGGAGGTGGAGAAACCGCCGGTGGAGATGGCCGACATGGCGTGGTTGACCGCATCGAAGGCGCTCATCCCGGCCAGCCAGAACGCCAGGGTGCCCAGCAGGGTGAAGCCGACGTACACCGCGACGATGTACTTGGCCACCATGTGCGAGCGCGGCATGACCTTCTCCGAGCGGTCGGAGGACTCGGTCTGGAACAGGCGCATGCCGCCGATGCGCAGCAGCGGCAGGATCGCCACCGCCATGCCGATGAAGCCGATGCCGCCGAGCCAGTGCAGCAGCGAACGCCAGATGAGGATGCCCTGGGACATGCTGTCCAGCCCGCTGAGCACCGTGGCGCCGGTGGCGGTGATGCCGGACATGCTCTCGAAGAAGGCATCGGTGTAGCTGATGTGCTGGGTGAGCAGGAAGGGCAGGGCGGCGAAGATGCCCACCACCACCCAGCTGGAAACCGTCAGCAGGTACATGTCCCGGGGACGCAGGTGCGCGTGCTCCGGGCGTCCGGGAATCACCAGGCCGAGGCCGGTGATGAAGGTGGCCAGGCTCGACCAGACGAAGGCGTGGATGTCCTGCGGGCGGTCGTAGGCGATCACGGTCATGACCGGGATGACCATGCTGATCGCCAGAGTGATCAGGAAGATGCCGATGATGAAGCCGATCAGACGCAGGGTCGGCAAAGCCATGGGGCGTGCTCGGTCCGGGTGAATGAGGGCGCCATTCTAGCGACGTGCCGCAGCCTGTCCACGGGCGCCTGATTCAGGTGTAGTCGATCCGTGCTCAGTGTTTCCAGAAACCCCGGGTGAACAGCACCAGCACGGTGAGGATCTCCAGGCGGCCCAGCAGCATGCCGATGGTCAGCAGCCATTTGGCCGCGTCGGGCAGGGTGGAGAAGTTGCCCACCGGGCCGATGATCGGCCCCAGGCCCGGCCCCACGTTGCACACGGCAGTGGCGGCGCCGGTGAGGGCGGTGGTCCAGTCGACGCCGATCAGGCACAGGCCGAGGGCGATCACGCCGATGGTGACGGTGAAGAAGAAGGAGAAGGTGATCAGCGAGCGGACGATTTCCTCGTCGATGTTGTGCCCGTTGTACTTCTGCCGGATCACCGCACGGGGGTGCACCAGTTGCTTGAGGTTGGTGCGCAGCATCACCAGCGCCACCTGGAAGCGGAAGATTTTCAGCCCGCCGGCGGTGGAGCCCGAGCAGCCGCCGACGAAGGTCAGGTAGAAGAACAGCATCACCGAGAAGCTGCCCCACAGCGTGTAGTCGCCCAGGGCGACGCCGGTGGTGGTGACCACCGAGGTGACGTTGACCGCGACGATGCGGAAGGCGTCCGGCCAGCTGTAGTCCGAGTTCAGCCACAGCCAGGTGCCGAAGAACAGCCAGCTCGCCACCAGGAAGCCGACGAAGCCGCGCACCTGGTGGTCCTTCACCAGCGCCTTGCGGTGGCCCCGCAGGGTGGCGACGTAGAGGGTGAAGGGCAGGCTGCCGGCCATCATCACCACCACCGCGACCCAGTGCACGGCCGGCTGCTTCCAGTTGGCGATGGAATTGTCCGAGGTGGAGAAGCCGCCGGTGGAGATCAGCGACATGGCGTGGTTGACCGCCTCGAAGGGGGTCATGCCGGCGAGCCAGAAGGCCAGGGTGCCGAGCAGGGTGAGGGCGACGTACACCAGCAGGATGTACTTGGCCACCATGTGCGAACGCGGCATGACCTTCTCGCCCCAGTCCGAGGACTCGGTCTGGAACAGGCGCATGCCGCCGATGCGCAGCAGCGGCAGGATCGCCACCGCCATGCCGATGAAGCCGATGCCGCCCAGCCAGTGCAGCATCGAACGCCACAGCAGCAGGCCCGGCGAGGCATGGTCGAGCCCGGTGATGACGGTGGAGCCGGTGGTGGTGATGCCCGACATGGTCTCGAAGAAGGCGTCGGTGTAGCTGATGTGCTGGATCAGCACCATCGGCAGCGCGGCGAAGATGCACACCACCACCCAGCTGGCGGTGGTGAGCATGTACATGTCCCGCGGGCGCATGTGCAGGTGTTCCGGGCGCCCCGGTGCCACCAGGGCCAGGCCGACGATGAAGGTGATCAGGCTCGACCAGCTGAATGCGCCGATGTCATCGGTCCGGTCGAACGCCAGCACGGCCAGCATCGGCACCACCATGCTCACGGCCAGCGTGATGAGGAACAGGCCGATGATGAAGCCGATGGTGCGCAGCGTGGACAGGGCCATGGGGGATCCGGGCGAGAACGGGAGCGCGGCATTCTACTGGGCTGCTTCACCGCTGTGAAACGCTCCGCACCAGTGGCGTTCACAGGGCGCCGGTGCGTTCACGCGCTGCCCTTGGGTGGCCGGGGTTATCGGCTAGAATGCCGCTTCCCGAAATCAGGAGGTGGCCGATGGAGGCTCTCGACGCTCTGCTCAACCGTGTATCCCTGGCCCGGCTGCAGGAGCCCGCACCGGATGCGGCCCAGCGTGACTACCTGTTCCGAGCGGCCCTGCGTTCGCCGGACCATGGCTACCTGCGCCCCTGGCGCTTCCTCACCATCGAGGGCGGCGCCCGCGAGAAGCTCGGCGAGCTGTTCGCCTCTGCCGTGCTGGCCAAGGACCCGGCGGCCCCCGAGGCGGCGCTGACCAAGGCCCGGGGCATGCCGCTGCGTGCGCCTTTGCTGGTGGTGGTGGTGGCGCGCCTGCAGGCCGGCCACAAGGTGCCCGAGTCGGAGCAGCTGCTGTCGGCCGGCTGTGCGGCCCACGGCATCCTGCTGGCGGCCCATGCGCAGGGCCTGGGCGCCATCTGGCGTACCGGCGACATGGCCTACGACCGCACCGTGGCCCAGGGGCTGGGCCTGGCGGACAACGAACAGGTGGTCGGCTTCCTCTACCTCGGCAGCGTCGAGGGCGAGCGCCGCGCTGCGCCGGAGCTGGCGCCGGCGGACTTCGTCAGCACCTGGGGCTGATCAGCGGCCCGTTGAAAACGTGGCAGCCGATCAGGCGGTCGGCAGCGACAGGGTGGCGATGAAGCCGCCCTGTGGGTGATTGGCCAGGGTCAGGCTGCCGCCGTGGCGCTCCACGGCGCGACGGGCGATGGCCAGGCCCAGGCCATGCCCGGCGCCACTCTGGTTCGGCGCACGGAAGAAGGGCTCGCCCAGTTGGGCCAGGTGATCGGCGGCGACCCCGGGGCCGTGGTCGCGCACGCTGATCGTCACGTGCTGCGGTAATGCCTTCACCTCGATGTCCACCGGTTGCCCGGCCGGGCTGAAGCGCAGCGCGTTGCGCAGCAGGTTGTCCAGCGCACGTTCCAGCATGTCCGGCCAGCCCTGCAGGTGCGGTTCGCCTTCGCAGCGGATGCGCACCTCCTGCTCGGGCGCCAGCAGCCGGGCGTCTTCCCTGAGCTTTTCCAGTATCGGCCGCAGGACGATGGGGTGGCGTGCGCCCGGCTCGGCGTCGAGGCGGGCAAGGGCGAGGATCTCGCTGATCAGCGCCTCCAGCCGGTCGCATTCCTGGGCCAGCCGTGGCCAGAGCCCTTCACGCTCCGCCGACGGCGCCCGCTCGGCCAGGGCCAGGGCCACCCGCAGGCGGGCCAGGGGCGAGCGCAGTTCGTGGGAAACATCGCGCAGCAGCTGCCGCTGGCTGCCGATGAGCCCCTGGAGGCGCTGGCCCATGCGGTTGAAGTCACCGGCCAGCACGCCCAGTTCGTCCCGCCGCCGAGCCAGCCGGGCCAGGCTGTCCTGCTGGTAGGCGGTCTGCCCCAGGTCGTGCACGGCGCTGCGCAGGCGGCCAAGGGGGCGGGTAATGGAGAGGGTCAGCATCAGGCTGAACAGCGTCAGCACCACTAGGGCGATGCCCAGGGCGCTGAGGGGCCAGAGCAGGCTGCCACGGTGCCAGGCCTCCAGTTCCGGGAAGGGGATGCGGTAGATCAGCAGGAAGTTCTCGCCACTGCGGGGGCTGGTGTATTCCTCGGTGATGCGTCGCCACGGCAGGTGGCCGTCGTGCTGGCGCGCTTCGAACGCGGCGGCGCGGGGCGGGAAGGTGCCGCGCACCACGGGCTGGCCGTTGTCGTTGAGGATCTGCACGTCGATGCGAGCGCGGCGCTTGAACTGTTCGAGGAAGCGCTGGGCCTCGCCACGGCCGTTGACCTCGTAGCGCTGCACCAGGCTCTCCGCCAGGCCCTGCAGGGCCGGGTGGCGGCTGAGGATCCAGGCGTCCTGGTTCAGCGCGCGACCGAGCAGCAGGGAGAGGCCGGCGACCAGGGCCAGGGCCAGCCAGAAGGCGCCGAGGATGCGCCAGAACAGTGAACGCACGGGGTGCTCCTTTCAACGACGAAACCCACCCGGTGGAAGCCGGGTGGGTTCGATGACCGGTTCAGGTCGGTTACTGGGCCTTCTGGGCGCGCTGGGCTTTCCAGGCCTCGAATTCGGCGCGCTCGGCGCGGCGTTCGTCCATCTTCTTCACTTCGGCGTCGAAGTCCTTCTGCTGCTCCGGGGTCAGCAGGGCGCGGATGTCGGCGCGGTTCTTGTCTTCGCTGGCCTTGATCTCGGCCTCCATGGCCTTGCGTTCCGCCTCGGGCAGCTTGTCCAGGTACTTGCGGGTGATGTCCTGGCGGGCCTTCATGCTTTCGCCCATCAGCTTGCCGACCTTCTGGCGCTGCTCGCGGGTCAGGTCCAGCTCCTTGAACAGGTGCGGGCCACCGTGGCCACCAGGGCCGCCGAAGCCCGGCTCGCCACGCGGGCCGCCTTCGGGCATGGCCATGGCGACGGTGGGCAGGGCGGCTGCGAACAGCAGGGCGGCGATAGTCTTGCGCATGGTCTGTCTCCTTGTCTCTTGAACCGGCCGGTTGCCGGATGAGCCCAGTCTAGGGAGCGCAAGGTCAAGGGCGGTCAGCCCTGGGTAAAGCTTCGGTAAAGGATCGTGCAGGCGGTGCGCAGGTCAGACGGCGTAGTAGTAGCCCCGGCTGCGCAGGGCGACGATGCGCGGGCGGCCGTCGGCGTGGGGGCCGAGCTTCTTGCGCAGGTTGCTGACGTGCATGTCCAGGCTGCGGTCGTACAGGGTCAGCTTGCGGCCCAGGGCCAGTTGCGCCAGCTCCTGCTTGTCCAGGGGTTCGCCAGGCTGGCGCAGCAGGGCTTCCAGCAGACGGCCTTCGGAGAGGGTGAGGCTGACCTCGTGCCCGCCCACGCTGACCACACCGCGAATCGGGCTGTAGCACAGGTCGCCCAGCTCCAGCTGGCTGGACTGCGAGGGCCCCTGGCTGCGCCGCAGCACGGCGCGCAGGCGGGCGGTCAGCTCGCGGGGGTCGCAGGGCTTGGCCAGGTAGTCGTCGGCGCCCAGCTCCAGGCCGAGGATGCGGTCCAGGGGTTCGCCCCGGGCCGACAGCATCACCACGGGCAGCTCGGGGTGGTCGTTGCGCAATTGCTTGAGCAGCTCCAGCCCGCTGCCGTCGGGCAGCATCACGTCCAGCACCACGGCGGCGGGGGTGTGGCCTGCCAGCGCGGCGCGTGCGGAGATGCCGTCGTGGCACGCCCGGGCGCTGAAGCCTTCCTGGGAGAGCCAGCTGATCAGCAGCTCGCAGAGCTCCTGGTCATCATCGATAAGCAGCAGTTCGCTCATGTCGCGGGGGTCGTCTTCAATTGATCCATTGGCGCGGCTGGCGGCGGCCGCCACGCAGCAGGACGCCGGCGAGCAAGGAAAACAGGCAGGCACCGCCGCCCACGGCGAACCACATCTGTTCCTCGCTGACGAGGGGCGGGTTGCGGTTGGCCTGGGCTTCACGCAGCTGCAGCTTGAGGCGCTGGTTTTCCTGGCGCAGGCGGGTCAGTTGGGCGCCGTCCTGTTCGCTGGCGTTGCCACGGTCGGCCAACTGGGCGGCCAGGGCCTCCCGCTGCCGCTCGCTTTCGGCCAGTCGCTGGGTCAGTTGGGCAAGCTCCGCCGCCAGCGGGTTCACCACGGGCGCCGGCTCTACCGCCGGAGCAAGCGGTGGAGCGGAGGGCACAGGCTCTTCGGCATGGGCCAGGGCGGCGGACAGGGCGAAGGCGAACAGCAGGGGCAGCGGAACCTGGCGCATGAGCGGATTCCTTGGGGCTGGCGGCAACGCCGCGATCAGGGGAATACCTGCTTGAACGGCTTGACCACCACCTGGCCATAGACGCCGGCGAGGCGGAAGGGATCGGCCTCGGCCCAGGTCTGGGCGGCGCTCAGGGATTCGAACTCGGCGACCACCAGGCTGCCGGTGAAGCCGGCGCTGCCCGGGTCGTTGCTGTCCACCGCCGGGTGGGGGCCGGCCAGCACCAGGCGGCCTTCCGCCTTGAGCTGCTCCAGGCGGGCGAGGTGGGCGGGGCGGGAAGCCATGCGCTTCTCCAGGGAGTCGGCAACGTCGGTGGAAATGATCGCGTAGAGCATGGGAGTCCTTATTCTTGCGGTTTGTCCGGTTCGGAATCATGCATGTGGCGAGCCAGGAAGATGCCCTGGCCCACCAGGAACAATAGCGTCATGCCCAGGCTGCCGAAGACCTTGAAGTCCACCCAGATGGACTGGAAGGTGAAGGCCACGAACAGGTTGGCGAAGCCACAGACCAGGAAGAACACGATCCAGGCCAGGTTCAGGCGCACCCAGATCGGCTGCGGCAGGCTCACGGCATGGCCCATGATCCGCTGGATCAGCGGGCGGTCGCCGATGAAGTGGCTGGCAGCGAAGCCCAGGGCGAACAGCCAGTTGACCACCGGTGCCTTCCACTTGAGGAAGGTCTCGCTGTGGAAGGCCAGGGTCAGGCCGCCGAACACCAGGCAGGCCACCAGGGTCAGCCACTGGCCTTTCTCCAGGCGGCGCTGGCTGATGAACAGCGCGCCGTAGACGACCACGGAAGTGGCGATGAGCACGGCGGTGGCACTGAAGATGCCGCCCAGCATGACGCTGTGGCCGGCGAGTTCGATGGCGCGGGGTTCGAGCTTGTAGACGATGAAGAAGAGAACGAGGGGGATGAAGTCGATGAATTGTTTCACGGCGGCAGCCAGAAGCGGGATGTGGCGGCATAATAACAAACCATTTCTCCAGCGAAAGCGCGCCTCATGCACATCGATCTGCACTGCCACAGCACAGCCTCCGACGGCGCCCTGGCGCCCGCCGCGCTGGTGGCGCGCGCCCACGAACGGGGTGTCCGGGTGCTGGCGCTGACCGATCACGACACCCTCGAAGGGCTGCCGGAGGCTCGCGCGGCCGCCGCTCGTCTGGACATGCAGCTGATCAACGGCGTGGAGCTGTCCTGCACCTGGGGTGGGGCGACCATCCATGTGCTTGGCTATGGCTTCCGCGACGATGCGCCAGCGCTTGCCGCCGCCATCGCGGACCTGCACCACGGGCGCTGGGCCCGCGCCGAGGAGATCGACCGGCGGCTGGCAGCCAAGGGCATGCCGGGCGCCCTGGAGGGGGCTCGGGCCATCCAGCGCGAGCTGGGCGACAGCGGCAATGCGCCGGCCCGTCCGCACTTCGCCGAGTTCCTGGTGCGCGCCGGGCATGTCCGCGACCGTGCCGAAGCGTTTCGCAAGTGGCTGGGGGCCGGCAAACTCGGCGATGTGAAGCAGCACTGGCCGAGCCTGGCGGACGCGGTTTCGACCCTGCGGGCTGCCGGGGCGTGGATCAGCCTGGCGCATCCCTACCACTACGACTTCACTAGAACCAAGCGACGCAAGCTGGTTGCGGATTTCATCGGTGCCGGCGGCCACGCCATCGAAGTGGTCAACGGCATGCAACCGGCGGATCAGGTGGGGACGCTGACCATCCTGGCCCGCGAGTTCGGGCTGCTGGTTTCCGCCGGCAGCGACTTCCATGCCCCAGGCGACTGGTCGGAGCTGGGCATGTACCGACCGATTCCAGAGGACCTGCCGCCCCTCGCGGCACGTTTTGACCATGCACCCAGCCTCGGCAGCCTCAGCACGGCACATTGAACAGGGAGCCAACGTGAGCCAGTTCTTCCAGGTCCACCCGGAAAATCCGCAGGTCCGCCTGATCAAGCAGGCGGTGGAGATCGTCCGGGGCGGCGGCGTGATCGTCTACCCGACCGACTCCTCCTACGCCATCGGCTGTGCCATCGGCGAGAAGTCGGCGGTGGAGCGCATCCGTCGCCTGCGCCGACTGGACGACAAGCACAACTTCACCCTGGTCTGCCGCGACCTCTCCGAGCTCGGGCTGTTCGCCAAGGTCGACACGGCGGCGTTCCGCTTGCTCAAGGCCCATACGCCCGGCCCCTACACCTTCATCCTCAACGCCACCCGCGAGGTGCCGAGGATGCTGATGCACCCGAAACGCCGCACCATCGGCCTGCGGGTGCCTGACCACCCCATCGCCCTGGCATTGCTGGCCGAACTGGGGGCGCCACTGATGAGCGCGTCGCTCATCCTCCCCGGTGAGGCCCAGCCCATGAGCGACCCCTACGAGATGCGCCAGATGCTGGAGCACCACGTGGACCTGATCATCGACGGCGGCTACGGCGGTGTCGAAGCGTCCACCGTGGTGGACCTGTCCGAAGGCGAACCGAGCATCTTCCGCGTCGGCTGTGGCGACCCCACTCCGTTCCTGGCGGACGCCGGCGCGTGAGCGGCGAGCCGACGGGCGTCGACCCTCAGGCCGGCGCCCAGCAGGAGCTGCCGTTCGCGCTGGTGTATGGCCAGGCGGTCACTGAGCTTCCCGTCGACCTCTATATCCCGCCGGATGCCCTGGAAGTGTTCCTCGAAGCCTTCGAGGGCCCGCTGGACCTGCTGCTCTACCTCATCCGCAAGCAGAACATCGACATCCTCGACATCCCCGTGGCGGAGATCACCCGCCAGTACATGGGCTACGTCGAGCTGATGAAGTCGGTGCGCCTGGAGCTGGCGGCCGAGTACCTGGTGATGGCCGCGATGCTGGCCGAGATCAAGTCGCGCATGCTGTTGCCGCGTTCCGGCGAGAGCGAGGAGGAAGAGGAAGACCCCCGCGCCGAGCTGATCCGCCGCCTGCAGGAGTACGAGCGCTTCAAGCAGGCTGCCGAAGGCCTGGACACCCTGCCCCGGGTGGGGCGCGACCTCATCGTGCCGCGCGTGGATGCGCCCGAGGCGCGGGCCCGCAAGCTGCTGCCCGATGTGAGCCTGGAGGAAGTGCTGCTCTCCATGGCCGAGGTGCTGCGCCGGGCCGACATGTTCGAAAGCCACCAGGTCACCCGCGAGGCGCTGTCCACCCGCGAGCGCATGAGCGAGGTGCTGGAGCGCCTCAAGGGCGGCGGCTTCGTGCCCTTCGTCCAGCTGTTCGCACCGGAAGAGGGGCGCCTGGGGGTGGTGGTCACCTTCATGGCCGTGCTCGAACTGATCAAGGAACAACTGGTTGAACTGGTGCAGAATGAGCCCTTCGCACCCATCCATGTCCGTGCCCGAGCCGAGTGACCGATGAACCTCAACGACACCAAGGAGCTGGCTTCCCTGCTCGAAGCCTTTCTGCTGGCCGCGGGCAAGCCCCTGTCGCTGGAGCGGATCGCTGAGCTGTTCGAGGAAGCCGAGCGCCCGGAGCTGTCGAAGATCCGCGACGCCCTCGCCGTGCTGGCCAAGTCCTGCAATGGCCGCGCATTCGAACTGAAGGAGGTGGCCTCGGGCTACCGCCTCCAGGTGCGCGAGCGCTTCGCCCCCTGGGTCGGACGCCTCTGGGAGGAGCGGCCGCAGCGCTATTCCCGCGCATTGCTGGAGACCCTGGCGCTGATCGCCTACCGGCAACCCATCACCCGGGGGGAGATCGAGGACATCCGTGGCGTCACGGTGAACAGCCAGATCGTCAAGACGTTGATGGAGCGGGAGTGGATCCGCGTCGTGGGCTACCGCGACGTGCCGGGCAAGCCGGCGATGTTCGCCACCACCAAGGCCTTCCTCGACCACTTCAACCTGCGCAACCTTGACGAACTGCCGCCCCTGGCTGCCTTGCGCGAACTGGAGCCGGAGCCCGAGCTGGCCCTGGATGACGACGCGCCGGTGCCGGCCGACCTGCAGGCCCGCGCGGACGCGGCACTGGGCGAGGAGCCTGCCGGCGAGCCCCGCGAGGAGGTCAGCTTCCGCAGCCTGCTGGCCGAGCTGGACACCATGGAGGAGGGGCTCAAGACCGACTTCGACGACCTCCTGCCGCCTGACGACGAGCCCGCCCCGGTCGATGAGGCGGAGGATGAGGACACCCCGCTCGCCGACGAAGGCGAGACCCTGCACTGAGGTGACCTGATGAAGGACCCCTGCATCGGCGTCTGCCAGTTTTCCGACGATGTCTGCCGGGGCTGCGGCCGCACCCGCCGAGAGATCAAGGCCTGGAAGAAGCTGGACAAGGGCGAGCGTCTGGTGGTGCTGGCCGAAGCCGACCTGCGCTTGCTGGCGCTGCAGGCGACCGGCCGGCGCAAAGGCTGACGGCCCGGCCAGGTCTGGCTAGCCTCAGTGATTACCGCCGCGTATGATGCGCGACCTTTTTCGAGCGATACACCGGGAGGTGCCCAGATGAACGAAGACGATTACAGCCCCGCAGGGGAAAAGCTGCAGAAGGTCCTGGCCCGCATGGGGCTGGCCTCGCGCCGCGACATCGAGGCCTGGATCACCGAAGGCCGCGTCAAGGTCAACGGCGCTGCTGCCACCCTCGGCCAGCGGGTCGACAGCCATGACGCCATCAGCGTCGACGGCCGCCTGCTCAAGCGCGAGGAAGAGGCCGAGAGCGTCCGCCGCGTGCTGATCTACAACAAGCCCGAAGGCGAAGTCTGCACCCGCGACGACCCCGAAGGCCGTCCCACCGTTTTCGAGCGCCTGCCCCGCCTGCGTTCCGGCCGCTGGATCAACGTCGGCCGCCTGGACATCAACACCACCGGCCTGCTGCTGTTCACCACCGACGGTGAACTGGCGAACCGGCTGATGCACCCCTCCTACGAGATGGACCGCGAGTACGCCGTGCGTGTGCGCGGTGAGGTCACCGAGGAGATGCTGGAGAACCTGAAGAACGGCGTGATGCTGGAAGACGGCCCGGCCAAGTTCACCGACATCCAGGAAGCTCCGGGCGGTGAAGGCTTCAACCACTGGTACCACTGCGTGGTGATGGAAGGCCGCAACCGCGAAGTGCGTCGCCTGTGGGAGTCCCAGGGCCTGGTGGTGAGCCGTCTGAAGCGTGTGCGCTTCGGCCCGGTGTTCATCACCTCCGACCTGACCATGGGACGCTGGCGCGAGATGGGCCAGCAGGAAGTGGACATCCTCAGCGAGGAAGTCGGCCTGCGCCCGGTGGCTCTGCCGGCCATGAAGGCCAAGTCCCGCGAGAAGCTGGAGCGCATGCAGCGCAAGTCCGCCAAGCCTGTGGCACCGCGCTCGCGTCCTGCCCGCAGCGAGGGTGACGAGCGTCCGGCTCGTGCGCCCCGTGGCGAGAAAGCCGAGCGTCCGAGCCGTCCCCGTGGCGAAGGTGCGGAGCGCCCGGTGCGTTCGCCGCGTCCGGCCCGTGGTGAGGGTGATGAGCGTCCGGTACGCGCCCCGCGTGGCGAGAAGGCCGAGCGCCCGAGCCGTCCGCGCGGTGAAGGGGCTGAGCGTCCGGCCCGTGCGCCCCGTCCGGCTGGGCGTGGTGAGCCGCGTGGTACGCCGATCGCCGAGCGTCCGAAGGACTCCGGTCGCAAGCCGCAGCGCCCGGCCCGCCCCCAGGGTGATGCCGTGGAAGTGGCCGAGCGCCCGCAGCGCAAGCCCAAGCCGCAGCGTCCGGTGAGCCGCCGCAGCAATCCGCCGGCCGGCGAAGGCCAGCGCCCGGGCTTCGGTCGCAAGCGCTGAGGCCGGGTTACAGGCAATGAAAAAGGGGCTCGATGAGCCCCTTTTTCATGTCCGTCGCCTGGATCAGCCCGCCATGGACAGGCGGTTGCGTCCGTCGCGCTTGGCGACATAGAGGGCGTTGTCGGCGCGGCGCAGCAGGCTCTGCACCGACTCGGCCGGCAGCAGCGTAGCGCAGCCCAGGCTGACGGACAGCTCGATCGGCTGGCCGGCCACCAGGTGCTGGATCTCCATCACGCTCAGGCGCAGGCGCTCGCCCACCATGGCAGCGGCCTCGCGGCAGGTGTTGGAGAGGAGGATGAGGAATTCTTCGCCGCCGTAGCGGAACACCATGTCGACGTTGCGCAGGCGGCCTTTCAGGGTGGTGGCCACGGCCTTGAGCACTTCGTCGCCGGTGCCGTGGCCGTACTGGTCGTTGATGCGCTTGAAGTGGTCGATGTCCAGCATCAGCACCGACAGTGGCTGCTGGTTGCGGCGCGACAGGTCGACCTCGCGCTGCAGGGCCTGGTCCATGGCGATGCGGTTGCCGGTCTCGGTCAGCGGGTCGCGCAGGGCGGATTGCACGGCGGTGCGGTACAGCAGCGCGTTGCGTAGCGGGAACAGCAGGCAGGCCAGCAGGGATTCGAGCTGCGCCAGTTCGGTCTCTTCGAAGCGCTGGCGGCGGCGGAACACCAGCTCGCCCAGGTACTCGCCCTCGTGGGTCAGGCGATAGCCGGCGGAGTGGGCGGCGCGCTCGCCGAACTCCAGGCGCAGGTCGCTGCCCTGGTGTGCGTAGGCCAGCGCGTCCAGCGGTACCAGGCGCTGCACCTCGCGGAAGAAGCTGCCGAGGATGCGGTCCACTTCCAGGCTGGTCTGCAGTTGCAGGGTCAGCTGGCGGCGCAGCTCCAGCAGGGTGACCTGGCGCGGCGGCTGCAGCGGAGTGGGCGTGTTGTAGCCCAGGCGCTGGAGCTTGGCGGCATCGAAATCAATGGTGTTGGTGGGCGTGTGGGGAGCCATTTGGCGAAACCTCTGACGCTTCGAGCGACGACATCCGACCTAAGGCTATTTCCGTGCCAGGTTTCACATTCCCCGGTAAACCCCTTTTCTATCAGTCGCTTATGCGTTTCTGGGGCGGCGGGGTGGCAAGGCGTTGCCGGTTGTCTGACGGGCGAGATGGCAATTTGATGCCTGTTGCGGAGGGGCGCGCCGGTTTAATGGCAGGGCGATGGCGGCGGCCGGGCGGCCGCCGCCGGAAGGTCTTACTGTGCGTCGAATGCCTGGCCGTTGATGCCGGTGCTGTCCGCCCCCATGAGGTAGAGGTAGACCGGCATGATGGCCTCGGGTTCCGGGTTCTTGGCGGGGTTCTCGCCGGGGTAGGCGAGGGCGCGCATGCTGGTGCGGGTGGCACCCGGGTTGACGCTGTTGGCGCGGACGTTGGCGATGCCGTCCAGCTCGTCGGCCAGGACCTGCATCAGGCCCTCGGTAGCGAACTTGGAGACGGCGTAGGCGCCCCAGTAGGCGCGACCCTTGCGCCCCACGCTGCTGGAGGTGAAGACCACCGAGGCGTCGCTGGATAGCTTGAGCACGGGCAGGAGGGTGCTGGTGAGCATGAACATGGCGTTGACGTTCACCTGCATGACGCGCATGAAGTTCTCGCCGGACAGCTGCTCGATGGGCGTGCGCGGGCCGAGGATGGAAGCGTTGTGCAGCAGCCCGTCGAGGCGGCCGAATTCACGCTCCACCAGGGCGGCCAGTTCGTCGAACTGGTGCGGCTGGGCAGTCTCCAGGTTGAAGGGGATGACGCCCGGCTGCGGGTGGCCGGCGGCTTCGATGGCGTCATACACCTCGTTGAGGTGGGATTCGGTCTTGCCCAGCAGCAGGACGGTGGCGCCATGGGCGGCGAAGGTCTTGGCGGCGGCGGCTCCGATGCCGCGTCCGGCGCCGGTCACGAGGATGACGCGGTCCTTCAGCAGGTCGGGGCGGGCGGAATACTGGAACATCGGGAACTCCTTCGAAGCGCTGTGGAGGCTCGCTTCAGGCAATGGGTAGGCGGTACATGGGGGCGCTGCGTGGCAGGCCCCAGCCGGTCAGCAGCTGCAGAGCGCGCGGTCGAGAACGGCGCGCAGCTCGAGCGGATGGTCGACCACCACGTCGGCTCCCCAGTGATGGGGGTTGTCGTCGGGGTGGATGTAGCCGTAGGTCACGGCGGCGGTGCGCGTCCCGGCGGCGCGACCGGATTCGATGTCGCGCAGGTCGTCGCCGATGAACAGCACGCTGGCCGGCTCCAGCCCCAGCTGGCTGCAGGCGAGGTGGAGCATCTCCGGGTCGGGCTTGCTGTTGGTGACGTGGTCCGGGCAGATGAGCACGGCCGAGCGCTGGGCCAGGCCAAGCTGCTGCATGATCGGTTCGGCGAAGCGCACCGGCTTGTTGGTCACCACGCCCCAGATGAGCTTGGCGGCCTCGATGTCGGCCAGCAGCGGCTCGATGCCGTCGAACGGACGGGTGAGCACGGCGCAGTGTTGCTGGTAGCGCTCGAGGAACTCCAGGCGCAGGGCTTCGAAGCCCGGGGCTTCGGGGTTCATTTCGAAGGTGGCGGCAACCATGGCGCGGGCGCCGCCGGAGACCACGTCACGGATCGATTTCTCGTCCTGTGGCGGCAGGCCGCGCTCGGTGCGCATGGCCTGGCAGATGGCGATGAAGTCCGGCGCCGAGTCGAGGAGGGTGCCGTCCATGTCGAAGAGAACCGCTCGCAGTCGCATGGTCGTCACTCCTCGCGCAGGGTCTGGACCATGTAGTTGACGTCGACGTCGTTGGCCAGCTTGTAGTGCTTGGTGAGCGGGTTGTAGGTCAGGCCGATGATGTCCTTCACGGCCAGGCCGGCGGCACGGCTCCAGGCGCCCAGCTCGGACGGGCGGATGAACTTCTTGAAGTCATGGGTGCCGCGCGGCAGCAGCTTCATGATGTATTCCGCGCCGACGATGGCGAACAGGTACGCCTTGGGGTTGCGGTTGATGGTGGAGAAGAACACCTGGCCGCCGGGCTTGACCAGGGTGTGGCAGGCGCGGATCACCGAAGCCGGGTCCGGCACGTGCTCGAGCATCTCCAGGCAGGTGACGACGTCGAACTGGCCGGGCATCTCGGCTGCCAGCTCCTCGGCGGTGATACGGCGGTATTCCACCGGGACGCCGGATTCCAGTTGGTGTAGTTGGGCCACCGCCAGAGGCGCTTCGCCCATGTCGATACCGGTGACGGTGGCGCCACGCTGGGCCATGGCTTCGCTGAGGATGCCGCCGCCGCAGCCGACGTCCAGCACGCGCTTGCCGGCGAGGTGGACGCGCTCGTCGATCCAGTTGACCCGCAGGGGGTTGATGTCGTGCAGGGGCTTGAACTCGCTTTCGCGGTCCCACCAGCGGTGGGCGAGGGCTTCGAACTTGGCGATTTCGGCGTGATCGACGTTGCTCATGGTGAACACCTTTATCAAACGTAATTCAGTGACCGGCGATGCGCTGGCCCCATTGGCGGGCGGTGGCGATCAGGCGGTCTTCGTCCTGGCGGGCGAGGCGGCCGTCTTCCAGCAGCGGCTTGCCGTCCACCCACAGGTACCGGACGCGATCGCGCCCGGTGGCATAGATAAGTTGCGATACCGGGTCGTAGACCGGCTGCTGGGCCAGCCCGCTGAGGTCGACGGCGATCATGTCGGCGGCCTTGCCCAGTTCCAGGGAGCCTGTGTCCGCTTCCATGCCCAGCGCGCGGGCGCCGTTGAGGGTGGCCATGCGCAGGGCGCGGTGGGCGTCCAGGGCGGTGGCGGAGCCGGCGACAGCCTTGGCGAGCAGGGCGGCGGTGCGGGTTTCCCCCAGGAGGTCGAGGTCATTGTTGCTGGCGGCGCCGTCGGTGCCGATGGCGACGTTGACGCCCGCGAGCCAGAGCCGCTCCACCGGGCAGAAACCGCTGGCCAGCTTGAGGTTGGATTCGGGGCAGTGGATGACGCTGGTGTTGCTTTCTACCAGCAGGGCCAGGTCGTCATCGCTGATCTGGGTCATGTGCACGGCCTGGAAGCGCGGGCCGAGCAGGCCGAGGCGGGCCAGGCGGGCCATGGGGCGCTCGCCGCGCTGCTCGAGGCTCTGCTGCACCTCGAAGGCGGTTTCCTGCACGTGCATGTGGATGCCGGCATCCAGTTCCTCGGCCAGCACCCGGATGTTCTCCAGCTTGTC
This sequence comes from Pseudomonas sp. FeS53a, assembly GCF_000931385.1. NCBI lineage: Bacteria > Pseudomonadati > Pseudomonadota > Gammaproteobacteria > Pseudomonadales > Pseudomonadaceae > Pseudomonas > Pseudomonas sp. FeS53a. The sequence goes on along the minus strand of NZ_JYFT01000056.1, from coordinate 278,251 downwards.
GTCGCTGACGGTGTAGGGGGCGTGGGGGCCGAAGGCGACCTTCAGGCGGGGGTGGTGCTTGAGGTCGCTGAACAGCTCCAGGCCACGGCGCACGGCTTCGCTGGCGTCGTGGGCGCCGGGGATGGGGAAGTCCAGCACCGGGATGGTGATCTGCGCCTTGATGCCGGCGCCGTGCATGGCTTCGCTGGCCACCGAGGGGAAGAAGTACATGTCAGAGAAGCAGGTGATGCCGCCCTTGATCTGCTCGGCGATGGCCAGCTCGGTGCCGTCGCGGACGAAGTGCTCGTCGACCCAGCGGGCCTCGGCCGGCCAGATGTGCTTCTCCAGCCAGGTCATCAGCGGCAGGTCGTCGGCGATGCCGCGGAACAGCGACATGGCGGCGTGGCCGTGGGCATTCACCAGGCCGGGGGCCAGCAGCATGCCGGGCAGCTCGATGACCTCACGGGCCGGATGGGCCAGGGCTTCCTCGCGCTTGGCGATCAGGGCGATGCGGCCGTCGCGCACCCCGAGGGCGTGGTGGGAAAGCACGACGCCGGCGGGCTCCACCGGGACGATCCAGGTGGGCAGCAGGAGCAGGTCGAGGGGGAGGCGGGCGTGGGGCATGGTGGCGCGTCCTGGGCGCGGAAAATATCGCGGGAGTATACCCGAATAGCCAAGCCAGACCGCCCCTGCATCGCTATAATCCGCGGTTTTTCGCGAAGTTGACTGGGGTGAGGTGTGGCATGCGTGAGCGACTGTTGGCGGCCGAGAAGGTCACGGCCATCGAGTGGCGGGACGGCGTCCTGCGGCTGATCGATCAACGGCTCCTGCCGCGCGAGGAAACCTGGCTGTCCTACGACTCCGCTGCGGGTGTGGCCCAGGCCATTCGTGACATGGTGGTGCGCGGTGCGCCGGCCATTGGCATCAGTGCGGCCTACGGCGTGGTGCTGGGTGCGCGTCAGCGGTTGGCGGCCGGTGGTGACTGGCGCCAGTCGCTGGAGGAGGACTTTGCGCTTCTGGCGGGCTCCCGCCCTACGGCGGTCAATCTGTTCTGGGCGTTGAACCGCATGCGTGATCGCCTCGAGCGCCTGAAGGATGCGGAGGATCCGCTGGTGGTGCTGGAGGCCGAGGCAGTGGCGATCCATGAGAGTGATCGCGAGGCCAACCTGACCATGGCGCAATTGGGCATGGAGGTGATCCGGCGTCACCAGGGTGCGCCCCAGGCCCTTCTCACCCACTGCAATGCCGGTGCCTTGGCGACCGGTGGTTTCGGTACGGCTCTCGGGGTTATTCGAGCGGCCCACCTGGAAGGGCTGGTGGAGCGGGTCTACGCCGACGAGACCCGTCCCTGGTTGCAGGGTGCCCGCCTGACGGCCTGGGAGTTGGTGAATGAGGGGGTGCCGGTGCGCCTGAACGCCGATTCTGCGGCTGCGCACCTGATGAAGGTGGGTGGCATCACCTGGGTGATCGTCGGGGCGGATCGCATCACGGCCAATGGTGATGTGGCCAACAAGATCGGCACCTACCAGCTGGCTGTGTGTGCGATGCACCACGGCGTGCGTTTCATGGTGGTGGCGCCCAGTTCCACCATCGACATGGGGCTGGAAAGCGGCGAGGACATCCCGATCGAGGAGCGTGCCGGCAGCGAGCTGCTGGAAGTGGGCGGTGCGCGAATCGCGGCGGATGTCGAGGCCGTCAATCCGGTATTCGACGTGACGCCGGCCGACCTGATCGATGTCATCGTGACCGAGCGCGGCATCGTCGAGCGTCCCGATGCCGAGAAAATGGCCCAGCTGATGTGCCGCAAGCGCCTGCACTGAGGCGTTTTGCCCACGCCCGGCGGGGCTGCCTGCCGGGTGGGGATTGTGGTAATCTCCGCCAGTTCTAGCGCTTCCCTTCGCCGGGGCGGCTGCATCCACGCGACCCCGGCGTAACTCTTTGATTTTTCGTGTCGTCCTGGTGCTGGCCGGGCGGCGGATCCCGCCTCGTCCAGGATGGATGGCGCGGGGTTTCATCAGAAAAAGGAATCAGGCTTCTCATGGGTGAACTGGCCAAAGAAATCCTCCCGGTCAATATCGAAGACGAGCTGAAACAGTCCTACCTCGATTACGCGATGAGCGTGATCGTCGGTCGCGCCCTGCCGGACGCGCGTGACGGGTTGAAGCCGGTCCACCGTCGCGTCCTCTTTGCCATGAGCGAGCTGGGCAACGACTGGAACAAGCCCTACAAGAAGTCGGCCCGTGTGGTCGGCGACGTGATCGGTAAGTACCACCCCCACGGTGATACCGCCGTGTACGACACCATCGTGCGCATGGCCCAGCCTTTCTCCCTGCGCTACATGCTGGTGGACGGCCAGGGCAACTTCGGTTCGGTGGACGGCGATAACGCGGCCGCCATGCGTTACACCGAAGTGCGCATGGCCAAGCTGGCCCACGAGCTGCTGGCCGACCTGGACAAGGAAACCGTGGACTGGGTGCCCAACTACGACGGCACCGAGCAGATCCCGGCGGTCATGCCCACCAAGATCCCGAACCTGCTGGTCAACGGTTCCAGCGGTATCGCCGTGGGCATGGCGACCAACATCCCGCCCCACAACCTGGGCGAGGTCATCGACGGCTGCCTGGCACTGATGGAGAACCCGGAGCTCTCCGTCGATGATCTGATGAAGTACATCCCGGGTCCCGACTTCCCCACCGCCGGCATCATCAACGGCCGTGCCGGGATCATCGAGGCCTACCGCACCGGTCGTGGCCGTATCTACATCCGTGCCCGCGCCGAGATCGAGGACATGGAGAAGGGTGGCGGTCGCCAGCAGATCGTCGTCACCGAGCTGCCTTACCAGCTGAACAAGGCGCGTCTGATCGAGAAGATCGCCGAGCTGGTCAAGGAGAAGAAGATCGAGGGCATCACCGAGCTGCGTGACGAGTCCGACAAGGACGGCATGCGCGTGGTGATCGAGCTGCGTCGTGGAGAAGTGGGCGAGGTGGTGCTGAACAACCTCTACGCCCAGACCCAGATGCAGAGCGTCTTCGGCATCAACGCCGTGGCGCTGGTGGATGGCCAGCCGCGCACGATGAACCTCAAGGACATGCTCGAGGTCTTCATCCGTCACCGCCGTGAAGTGGTGACCCGCCGTACCGTCTACGAGCTGCGCAAGGCGCGTGAACGTGGGCACATCCTCGAAGGCCAGGCTGTTGCGCTGTCCAACATCGACCCGGTGATCGAGCTGATCAAGGCCTCGCCGACCCCGGCCGAAGCCAAGGAGCGCCTGATCGCCACCGCCTGGGAATCCAGCGCCGTGGAAGCCATGGTAGAGCGTGCCGGTGCCGATGCCTGCCGCCCCGAGGACCTGGAGCCGCAATACGGCCTGCGCGATGGCAAGTACTACCTGTCCCCCGAGCAGGCCCAGGCCATTCTCGAACTGCGCCTGCACCGCCTGACCGGCCTGGAGCACGAGAAGCTCCTGTCCGAGTACCAGGAAATCCTCAACCTGATCGGCGAGCTGATCCGCATCCTCACCAACCCCGAGCGCCTGATGGAAGTCATCCGCGAAGAGCTGGAGAAGGTGAAGGCCGAGTTCGGCGATGCCCGTCGCACCCAGATCGTCGCGTCCCAGGTCGACCTGACCATCGCTGACCTGATCACCGAGGAAGAGCGCGTCGTCACCATTTCCCACGGTGGCTACGCCAAGTCCCAGCCGCTGGCCGTCTACCAGGCCCAGCGCCGTGGCGGCAAGGGCAAGTCCGCCACGGGTGTGAAGGACGAGGACTACATCGAGCACCTGCTGGTCGCCAACAGCCATGCGACCCTGCTGCTGTTCTCCAGCAAGGGCAAGGTCTACTGGCTGCGCACCTTCGAGATTCCCGAGGCGTCCCGCACCGCGCGTGGTCGCCCGCTGGTGAACCTGCTGCCGCTGGACGAAGGCGAGCGCATCACCGCGATGCTCCAGATCGACCTGGAAGCGCTGCAGCAGAGCGGCAGCGACGAGGATCTGGACGAAGCCGATGGTGTGGTGATCGAGGGCGAAGTGGTCGAGCCGGAAGCCGCCAGTGAAGGCGCTGACGATGGCGAGACCGAGCTGGCCAACGACGAGCCCACCGGCGCCTACATCTTCATGGCCACCGCCTTCGGCACCGTGAAGAAGACCCCGCTGGTGCAATTCAGCCGTCCGCGCAGTGCCGGTCTGATCGCGCTGAAGCTGGAAGAGGGTGACACCCTGATCGCGGCGGCCATTACCGACGGCGCCAAGGAAGTCATGCTGTTCTCCGATGGCGGCAAGGTCATCCGCTTCAAGGAAAAACTCGTACGCATCATGGGCCGCAATGCCCGTGGCGTGCGCGGCATGCGCCTGCCGGAAGGCCAGCGCCTGATCTCCATGCTGATCCCGGAAGCCAATGCGCAGATCCTGACCGCCTCCGAGCGCGGGTACGGCAAGCGCACTCGCCTGGGTGAGTTCCCCCGCCGTGGGCGCGGTGGCCAGGGCGTCATCGCCATGGTTTCCAACGAGCGCAACGGCAAGCTGGTCGGCGCCATCCAGGTGCAGGACGGCGAGGAAATCATGCTGATCTCCGACCAGGGCACCCTGGTACGTACTCGCGTGGACGAAGTCTCCAGCTCCGGGCGTAACACCCAGGGCGTGACCCTGATCAAGCTCGCCAAGGATGAGACGCTGGTTGGGCTCGAGCGTGTCCAGGAGCCTTCCGACGATGGCGAGGACGACGTGATCGAAGGCCACGATGAAGAGGCTGTGGCCGCGGTTGATGGCGTCGAGGGCGACGCCGAGCAGGTCGCTGACGAGTAAGTGTGGCAAGGGCGGGCCTTCGCCGGCCCGTCCGTTCGGTAGAAGAAAAACCTGCGGGGGCGCTTATGCCCTCGCGCTACCCAGTGAGAATGGATGTGAGCAAGCGAGCCTATAATTTCTGCGCCGGCCCCGCCGCGCTTCCGGACGCTGTACTGCAACGTGCCCAGGCCGAACTCCTCGATTGGCAGGGCAAGGGCCTGTCCGTGATGGAGATGAGCCATCGCAGTGATGACTACGTGGCCATTGCCGAGAAGGCCGAGCAGGATCTTCGCGACCTCCTGTCCATTCCCTCCAATTACAAGGTGCTGTTCCTCCAGGGCGGCGCCAGCCAGCAGTTCGCCGAGATCCCGCTGAACCTGCTGCCTGAGAACGGTGTGGCCGACTACGTCGAGACCGGCATCTGGTCGAAGAAGAGCATTGAAGAGGCCAGCCGCTTCGGTCGCGTCAACGTCGCCGCCAGCGCCAAGGGCTACGACTATTTCGCCATTCCTGGCCAGAACGAGTGGCAGCTGTCCAAGGATGCGGCCTACCTGCACTACGCCTCCAACGAAACCATCGGCGGTCTGCAGTTCGACTGGATCCCGGAGGTTGGCGACGTACCGCTGGTGGTAGACATGTCGTCCGACATTCTTTCCCGCCCGCTGGACGTTTCCCGTTTCGGTCTGATCTATGCCGGCGCGCAGAAGAACATCGGTCCCAGCGGCCTGGTGGTGGTGATCGTGCGCGAGGACCTGCTAGGTCGTGCCCGTTCGTCCTGCCCGACCATGCTCAACTACAAGATCGCGGCCGATAACGGCTCCATGTACAACACGCCGGCGACCTTCTCCTGGTACCTCTCGGGCCTGGTGTTCGAGTGGTTGAAGGAGCAGGGTGGCGTCGAGGCCATGGAGGAACGCAACAAGGCCAAGAAGGACCTGCTCTACGGTTACATCGACAAGAGCGACTTCTACACCAACCCCATCGCGCACAATGCCCGCTCCTGGATGAACGTGCCGTTCCGCCTGGCTGACGAGCGCCTGGACAAGGACTTCCTCGCCGGCGCCGATGCCCGTGGCCTGCTCAACCTCAAGGGCCATCGCTCCGTAGGCGGCATGCGTGCCTCCATCTACAACGCCGTGGGCCTGGATGCGGTCGAGGCTCTGGTGGCCTACATGGCGGAGTTCGAGAAGGAGCGCGCGTGATGTCCGACCAGGAACTGAAGGCCCTGCGTCTGCGCATCGACAGCCTTGACGAGAAGATCCTCGAGCTGATCAGCGAGCGCGCCCGCTGCGCCCAGGATGTGGCGCGGGTGAAGATGGCGTCCCTGCCGGAGGGCGAGAAGCCGGTCTTCTACCGCCCCGAGCGCGAGGCCTGGGTGCTCAAGCACATCATGGAGCGCAACCAGGGCCCGCTGGACAACGAGGAAATGGCGCGGCTGTTCCGCGAGATAATGTCCTCCTGCCTGGCCCTGGAGCAGCCCCTCAAGGTGGCGTACCTGGGGCCGGAAGGCACCTTCACCCAGGCGGCTGCCCTCAAGCATTTCGGCCATGCGGTGATCAGCTCGCCGATGGCCGCCATCGACGAGGTGTTCCGCGAGGTGGCTGCAGGTGCAGTCAACTTCGGTGTCGTGCCGGTGGAGAACTCCACCGAGGGTGCGGTCAACCACACCCTGGACAGCTTCCTCGAGCACGACATGGTGATCTGCGGTGAGGTTGAGCTGCGCATCCACCATCACCTGCTGGTGGGGGAGAACACCAAGACCGACAACATCACCCGCATCTACTCCCATGCCCAGTCCTTGGCGCAGTGCCGCAAGTGGCTGGATGCTCACTACCCCAACGTCGAGCGCGTGGCGGTTTCGAGCAATGCCGATGCGGCCAAGCGGGTGAAGAGCGAGTGGAACTCCGCCGCCATCGCCGGCGACATGGCGGCCAGCCTCTACGGCCTGACCAAGCTGTGCGAGAAGATCGAGGACCGCCCGGACAACTCCACGCGTTTCCTCATCATCGGCAGCCAGGAAGTGCCGCCCACCGGCGACGACAAGACCTCGGTCATCGTATCCATGCGCAACAAGCCGGGGGCGCTCCATGAGCTGCTGGTGCCGTTCCACAACAACGGCATCGACCTGACCCGCATCGAGACCCGCCCGTCCCGCAGTGGTAAGTGGACCTACGTTTTCTTCATCGACTTCGTGGGCCACCACCGCGATCCGCTGATCAAGGACGTGCTGGAGAAGATCAACCAGGAGGCCGTGGCACTGAAGGTGCTCGGTTCCTATCCCAAAGCGGTTCTCTGAATCGACGGTCACAGGCCGCAAGCCTCTTGCTGAACAGATCCGGCGCGTGGCTTCCGGCTTGTGGTCCAAAGCTTGAGGCGTGCAGCTATGTCCTGTGACTTCCTTGCCCTTGCCCAGCCGGGCGTGCAGAAACTTTCACCCTATGTGCCCGGCAAGCCGGTGGATGAGTTGGCTCGCGAGCTCGACCTCGACCCGTCCGGCATCGTCAAGCTGGCCAGTAACGAGAACCCGCTCGGCCCGAGCCCCAAGGCTCTCGAGGCCATTCGTGCCGAGCTGGCCGAGCTGACCCGCTACCCCGATGGCAACGGCTTCGAGCTGAAGCGCCGCCTGGCCGAACGCTGCGGCGTCACGCCGGCCCAGGTGACCCTCGGCAATGGCTCCAACGACATTCTCGATCTGGTGGCTCGGGCCTACCTGGCGCCTGGCTTGAATGCTGTGTTCAGCGAGTACGCCTTTGCCGTCTATCCTATTGCCACCCAGGCCGTGGGTGCTGTCGGCAAGGTGGTTCCGGCCCGGGATTTTGGTCATGACCTGCCGGCCATGCTGGCGGCCATCGACGCCAACACCCGCGTCGTCTTCATCGCCAACCCCAACAACCCCACCGGTACCTGGTTCGGCCCTGCTGCCCTGGAGAGCTTCCTCGCCCAGGTGCCGGAAAACGTTCTGGTGGTGTTGGACGAGGCCTACATCGAGTATGCCGAGGGTGACGAGTTGCCCGATGGCCTCGATTACCTGGCGCGCTACCCGAACCTGCTGGTCTCGCGGACGTTCTCCAAGGCCTATGGCCTGGCGTCCCTGCGGGTCGGCTACGGTCTTTCCAGCGCCCAGGTGGCCGATGTGCTGAACCGCGTGCGCCAGCCCTTCAATGTCAACAGCCTGGCCCTGGCTGCGGCCTGCGCAGCACTGGACGATGCTGATTACCTTGCTGAAAGCCGCCGGATCAACGATGCCGGCATGCTTCAGTTGGAAGAGGGGTTCCGCGCCCTGGGTCTGACGTGGATTCCTTCCAAAGGCAACTTCATCGCTGTCGACTTCGGTCGTGACGCTGCCCCCATCAATGCCGCCTTGCTGCGCGAGGGTGTGATCCTTCGTCCGGTGGGTGGCTATGGCATGCCCACCTTCTTGCGTGTCTCCATCGGCCTGCCGGCGGAAAACGCCCGTTGCCTGGAGGCGCTGGCCAAGGTGCTCGCCCGTGCCTGATGTCATGACCCTGCAACGGGGTGGTCCTATCTTCGGGCGCCTGGTGGTGATTGGACTCGGTCTCATTGGCGGGTCTTTCGCCMAGGGKTTGCGCGAGAAGGGAGTGTTCGCCGAGGTGGTGGGCGTGGACAAGGATCCGGAGTCCTGCCGCATCGCCGTCGAGACAGGGGTGGTGGATCGTTGCGAGAGCGATCTGGATGCCGCCTGTCGCGGGGCTGAGGTGATCCAGTTGGCGGTGCCGATACTGGCCATGGAGAAGCTGCTGGGGCAGTTGGCCGCGCTCGACCTTGGAAAGGCCGTGCTGACCGATGTGGGAAGCGCCAAGGGCAATGTAGTACGCGCTGCACGCGTGGCGTTCGGCCAGATGCCGGCGCGTTTCGTCCCCGGTCACCCCATCGCGGGTTCGGAGAAGAGCGGGGTGGAGGCGGCCAACGCGGGTCTGTTCCGTCGTCACAAGGTGATCCTCACGCCGGCAGAGAATACCGACCAGGCAGCCCTGGAGCAGGTCGACCAGCTTTGGCGGGCCTTGGGTGCCGATGTCGAGCACATGGATGTCGAGCACCACGACGAGGTGCTCGCTGCGACCAGTCATCTGCCGCACCTGCTGGCGTTTGGCCTGGTCGATTCGCTCGGCAAGCGCAGCGAGAACCTGGAGATTTTCCGTTACGCCGCCGGTGGCTTCCGTGACTTCACGCGGATCGCCGGCAGTGATCCGGTGATGTGGCACGACATTTTCCTCGCCAATCGCGAGGCCGTGCTGCGGATTCTGGACGTATTTCGCGCCGACCTCGACGCGCTGCGCGCTGCGGTCGACGCTGGGGATGGGCATGAGTTGCTGGGCGTGTTCACCCGCGCCCGCTTCGCCCGCGAGCATTTCAGCAAAATCCTGGCCCGCAGGGCCTATGTGGACGCCATGCACAATAACGATCTGATCTACCTTGCCCAGCCCGGTGGCCAAATTTCCGGCCGTATTCGCGTTCCTGGCGACAAATCCATCTCCCATCGGTCGATCATGCTCGGCTCCCTGGCCGAAGGAACCACCGAGGTGGAAGGCTTCCTCGAAGGTGAGGACGCCCTGGCGACGCTGCAGACCTTCCGTGACATGGGCGTCGTCATCGAAGGCCCTCACCATGGTCGTGTGACCATCCATGGTGTTGGCCTCCATGGCCTCAAGCCGCCGCCTGGTCCCCTCTACCTGGGCAACTCTGGCACTTCCATGCGACTGCTCAGCGGTCTGCTGGCTGCCCAGCCGTTCGACACCACCTTGACCGGTGATGCCTCTCTCTCCAAGCGCCCGATGAATCGCGTGGCCAAGCCGCTCCGCGAAATGGGGGCGGTGATCGAAACCGGCCCTGAGGGGCGTCCGCCGCTGACCATCCGCGGTGGCCAGCGCCTGACCGGGATGAGCTACGACATGCCCATGGCCAGCGCCCAGGTGAAGTCCTGCCTGCTGCTTGCCGGCCTGTATGCCGCCGGGGAGACCGCCGTTACCGAGCCGGCTCCTACCCGTGATCACACCGAACGCATGCTCCAGGGCTTTGGCTACCCGGTGAAGGTGGAGGGCAATACCGCGAGCGTCGAGAGTGGTCACAAGCTCACGGCTTGCAAGATCGAGGTGCCTGCCGATATTTCCTCCGCTGCCTTCTTCCTGGTGGCGGCGAGCATCGCCGAAGGTTCCGAGCTGCTGCTCGAGCATGTCGGCATCAACCCGACCCGTACCGGGGTGATCGATATTCTCAAGCTGATGGGCGGCGACATCACCCTGGAAAACCAGCGCGTGGTGGGTGGCGAACCGGTTGCCGACATCCGCGTTCGGGCAGCCAAGCTCAAGGGCATTGATATCCCCGAAGACCTGGTGCCCCTGGCCATCGATGAGTTTCCGGTGCTCTTCGTCGCGGCTGCCTGCGCCGAGGGGCGTACCGTGCTACGTGGTGCGGAAGAGTTGCGGGTCAAGGAGTCCGACCGTATCCAGGTCATGGCCGATGGCCTGCAGACCCTGGGCGTGAAAGCGGAGCCGACCCCGGACGGCATCGTTATCGAAGGTGGCCCGATGGGCGGTGGTGAAGTCTGGGCGCATGGCGACCACCGTATCGCCATGTCCTTCACGGTGGCGTCGCTCCGCGCCGGGGCTCCGATCCGAATCCATGACTGCGCGAACGTGGCGACCTCCTTCCCGAACTTCCTGGGGTTGGCTTCGCAGGTCGGAATCCGCGTAGCGGAAGAGGGCAAGTGATGAGTGGCGTACCTGTGATAACCGTCGACGGACCGGGGGGATCCGGCAAAGGCACTCTGTGTGGCTTGCTGGCCAGGCGCCTGGGCTGGAACCTGCTCGATTCGGGCGCGCTCTACCGCCTCTTGGCATTTGCCGCGCGCAACCACGGTGTCGACCTCACCAATGAGGAAGCGCTGACGGTTCTGGCAGCTCATCTGGACGTGCAGTTCCTTTCCGCAGCGGATGGCAGTGAGCGCATCGTGCTCGAAGGCGAGGATGTGTCCAATGTGATCCGAACCGAGGTGGTCGGGGCGGGCGCTTCCCAGGTGGCTGCCTTGCCGGCGGTTCGCGATGCGCTACTGGAACGCCAGCGTGCGTTCCGTGAGTCTCCCGGCCTTGTTGCGGACGGGCGTGATATGGGAACCGTCGTATTTCCCGATGCGCCACTCAAGATATTCCTGACCGCAAGCGCCGAGGAGCGGGCGCGACGCCGTTATCTCCAGTTGAAGGGCAAAGGCGAGGATGTTAATCTGCCGAGTCTACTTGACGAGATAATCGCACGTGACGAGCGTGATACGCAGCGTGCGGTGGCTCCGCTTAAGCCGGCGCCCGATGCGATCCTGCTGGATTCCACCGATCTCTCGATCGAGCAGGTGCTGGAACGTATTCTCAGTGAGGTCGCAATTCGCGATCTCGCCGGGTAACCCAGAGAGGCATGCGGGAAGGCCAGTCTAAAGCCCCGCAAGACTCTTTTTATATGAACAAACCCACATTGTCTGGAGTGTGGCTTTGGGCGAATCCTCGCCCTTGATCAACAGGAATCAACATGAGCGAAAGCTTTGCAGAACTTTTTGAAGAAAGCCTGAAATCCCTCGACATGCAGCCCGGTGCGATCATCACCGGCATCGTGGTCGACATCGATGGTGACTGGGTCACTGTCCATGCCGGCCTGAAGTCCGAGGGTGTCATCCCGGTCGAGCAGTTCTACAACGAGCAGGGCGAGCTGACCATCAAGGTCGGTGACGAAGTGCACGTTGCGCTCGATGCTGTGGAAGACGGCTTCGGCGAAACCAAGCTGTCCCGCGAGAAAGCCAAGCGCGCCGAGTCTTGGATTGTTCTGGAAGCGGCTTTCGCTGCCGAAGAAGTGGTCAAGGGCGTTATCAACGGCAAGGTCAAAGGTGGTTTCACTGTCGACGTCAATGGCATCCGCGCATTCCTGCCCGGCTCCCTGGTCGACGTGCGTCCGGTGCGTGATACCACTCACCTGGAAGGCAAAGAACTCGAGTTCAAGGTCATCAAGCTGGACCAGAAGCGCAACAACGTTGTCGTTTCCCGTCGCAGCGTCCTCGAAGCCGAGAACAGCGCCGAGCGCGAAGCGCTGCTGGAATCCTTGCAGGAAGGCCAGCAAGTCAAGGGCATCGTCAAGAACCTCACCGATTACGGTGCGTTCGTTGACCTGGGCGGCGTAGATGGCCTGCTGCACATCACCGACATGGCGTGGAAGCGCATCAAGCATCCGTCCGAGATCGTCAACGTTGGTGACGAGATCGACGTCAAGGTCCTGAAGTTCGACCGCGAGCGCAACCGCGTTTCCCTGGGTCTGAAGCAACTGGGCGAAGATCCGTGGGTTGCCATCAAGGCTCGTTACCCGGAAGGCACCCGCGTCATGGCTCGCGTCACCAACCTGACCGACTACGGCTGCTTCGCCGAGTTGGAAGAGGGCGTGGAAGGCCTGGTGCACGTGTCCGAGATGGATTGGACCAACAAGAACATCCACCCGTCCAAGGTCGTTCAGGTCGGCGACGAAGTGGAAGTTCAGGTCTTGGATATCGACGAAGAGCGTCGTCGTATCTCCCTGGGTATCAAGCAGTGCAAATCCAACCCGTGGGAAGATTTCTCCAGCCGCTTCAACAAGGGCGACAAGATCTCCGGCACCATCAAGTCGATCACCGATTTCGGTATCTTCATCGGTCTGGAGGGTGGCATCGACGGTCTGGTTCACCTCTCCGACATCTCCTGGAACGAAGTGGGCGAAGAAGCCGTACGTCGCTTCAAGAAGGGCGACGAGCTGGAAACCGTCATCCTCTCCGTTGATCCGGAGCGCGAGCGCATCTCTCTGGGCATCAAGCAGCTGGAAGACGATCCGTTCTCCAACTACGCATCCCTGAACGAGAAGGGCAGCATCGTTCGTGGCACCGTCAAGGAAGTTGACGCCAAAGGCGCTGTGATTTCCCTTGGCAACGATATCGAAGGCATCCTGAAAGCCTCCGAAATCAGCCGCGATCGCGTTGAAGATGCTCGCAACGTGCTGAAGGAAGGCGAAGAAGTCGAAGCCAAGATCATCAGCATCGACCGTAAGAGCCGCGTCATCAGCCTGTCCATCAAGTCGAAAGACGTGGATGATGAGAAAGACGCAATGAAGGAACTGCGCAAGCAGGAATCCGAGAGCGCTGGTCCGACCACCATTGGTGATCTGATTCGTGCGCAGATGGAAAACCAGAACTAAGTTCGGGTAGTTCATCGCAAGAAAAAGGCGACCTTCGGGTCGCCTTTTTCGTTTTTGGTTGTCCGGCCCTGAATAAAGTTTGCATCTTTGCCCTTATTTCAGGAGAGCCTCGATGGCAGAAGAAGGTATCCGTCGAGTCAGCGTAACTACACACAGGCTTTAAGCTGGCAGTGGTCGATCAGGCCGAAAAAGGCGAAATGAGCTACAAGGAGGCTCAGACTCGCTACGGCAAGCATGGCCGGCAGGACTGGAGTTAGGGGGGGGCTCCATCGATCTCCCAGGAGCAAGTCGATGTCCGGGCCCAGCCTGCCACTGACGCCGGAACAGCGCATCAAGGGGGGGTAGCAGTAGTTGGAGGTCGTGAGTCAGAAGGCCCAGTTCCTCGAGGTGGTCGTGAATGTACTGGCATATCCGTTGAAAAAAGCCTCTCGGCAAATCCTCACGCGAAGGCAAGTCCCAGCGCTGAGCGTTAGCAGGGCTTGTCAGTTCATGAGCTTGAGTCGCCAAGCTTATTACCAGCGCAACCGCTCGGCGGACCGGCGCTCCGAGCAGGGTTCGCTGATTGCTCAGGTCATTCGTGAGGTACGGATGCGGCAGCCCCGTCTGGCGACGGACGCCGTTCCGCGTGGGGCGGGATCGCCTGTTTCGGGTGCTGGCAGAGCATCGCCTGCTGGCCAAGCCCAGTGCGCGTACCGCAAGGTCATCCACAGCTTTCACCGGTTCTATCGTTATTCGAATCTGCTCAAGCCTGGGCCGCAGCAGGTGTTGCCCTGCGCCCCTGAGTAGGTATGGGGGCGGACATTACCTATTTGCCGAGTCAGGGCGCACCGATGCCTACTTGCGCGAGATCGTCGGCCATCACTTCTACGACAACCTGCATGCCGAGTCGGTGGCTCGAGCCTACAGCCAGGCGCTTCGGTACCGCACGACGTGTAACCCCCTTGGCGCATCACTCCGACCGAGGCATGCAGTGCTACTCGGGACTGTACCAACGCCTGCACGCGCAGCACAGGGCAACCTGCTCGATGACCGATAGTCACGACTGTTACCAGAATGCGCTGGCTGAGCGCGTCAACGGCATCCTGAAGAACGTGTTGCTGGAGCATCCTCCTAGCCCTCTGACAGGCGCGCCGCATGGTGTGCGAGGCTGTCGATATCTATAACCGGAGCAGCCTCACCTAGCCCTGAAATACAAAACGCCCGATGCGGTGCATCGGGCGCTTTGAGGTCTGGAGCTTCGTCTGAGGGGTGTAAGCCTATTTCAGGACTGGACAGTTGTCTTCGTATGTCCCAGTAGGGCTATTCAAAAATCTGGTTGCGTGCTAAAACCGTTCAGTGCTGATCTAGCCGCTTGATATAGAAGGGAAAAACCATGACCAAGTCGGAGTTGATCGAACGAATCGTCACTCATCAGGGGCAGCTTTCCTCTAAGGATGTTGAGCTCGCTATCAAAACCATGCTTGAGCAGATGTCCCAGGCATTGGCGACTGGTGATCGTATTGAAATACGAGGGTTTGGTAGTTTTTCCCTGCACTTTCGTGCTCCGAGGGTGGGGCGTAATCCTAAGACAGGGGAGTCGGTTCGACTCGACGGGAAGTTTGTGCCTCATTTCAAGCCAGGCAAGGAGTTGCGTGATCGAGTTAATGACGACGAGTAAGGTTTTCTGTCGCACCCCTGGTGTTTTTGTTTGCTGGTTTCCGATGTAAATCACTTATAAAGTTTTTCTCTAACTCTCTCTCGAAGAGTGTCGTGGCACTTTAAGGTGCGTGCTGAGTTTTTATAAATTGCGTTTAATGAAAGTGCATTTTAAGAATCTTGTGCTGGACGTTGCTTTTGCTTCTCGATATTGAGCCATAGTGCCTGCTCTGTTGGGCGACTTCGGCACCTGCCGTTCTTGAAACGAGGGATAGATCAAAAGCGATCAAGTTACCAGCTCGTTTCCGTATTTTCAGGCGTCGCGAGCACCTCACGGCATGCTGCTCCTGCATTATAAGCGCGCCTCGGCTGTATTCATCACTCCATCCCCAGGGCTGACGGAGCAGGTGGCTGTTTTGTGATTCGCGTGGATGGAAAAATGAAATTCTTGGCAGTGTCATCGTCGCTGTACGAAAATTGTTTTTTGCCCATATTTTCTGGGTGCTAATTTTTAGGGGGGGTTATAATGGCTGAGTGCGCTAAAGTTTTGGTCACAGGGGCAACCGGCTTTATTGGTTCTGGTTTAGTAATGCGTTTGGTTGCTGATCCTCGGTGGCAGGTGATTGTATCGGTTCGCAGTCATTGTGTTTCGCCTGCTCCGGGTGTCGAGGTGTTTCCGGTCGGTAATATCGGGTCCGATACCGACTGGTCGAGGGCTTTGAGTGGCGTAGATGTCGTGGTCCACACGGCGGCTGTTGCCCATGTCCGTAACGTCGGTGTGGGTGATCAACTTGCGCGCTTGCGCATGACTAACGTCGATGGTGCGCTCCGCCTAGCGAGGCAGGCTTTGGCAGCAGGTGTTCGGCGTTTCGTGTTCATCAGTTCGATTGGTGTAAATGGCACAGATGCTGCGCATCAACCGTTCAACGAACTGTGTCCGCCAGAGCCTCATGCGGCTTATGCGGTTTCCAAGCTTGACGCTGAGCGGGCCTTGCAGGACCTGTTTGCTGGTACCACTACAGAGTTAGTGATCATTCGTCCGCCGTTGGTCTATGCCGCGCATGCTCCTGGAAACTTCAAGTGGCTGCTGCGGATTGTGGATTGGGGCCTGCCTTTGCCATTTGCGCAGGTAGCTAACTCGCGGAGCATTATAGCTCTGGAGAATCTTGTCGATATTATCTGCTGTTGCCTTACCCATCCTGCGGCGGCAAATGAGCTGTTCGTGGTCGCGGATGGCTCCCCGGTTTCGACTGCCGACATGGTCCGGTACCTAGCCGTTGGAATGGGTAAGCGCGGGCGCCTATTTTCGTTTCCAGCGGCACTGATTGCGTCGGTCTGTCGGGCGTTGGGGGTAGGGGGTATTTACACTCAGTTGTTCGAGTCGCTGACTGTAGATGGTTCTAAGGTACGCCGACTATTATGTTGGAAACCGCTTATCAGTACCGAGTCCGGGTTGATCCAGGCGGGTAGGGCGTATCGGCGTATGCGTTCGTCAAAGAAGGATTGATGATTGTGGTTTTGTGGGTTTTACCCGTTGTTATGGTCATTTCCCTTGGTATCACCGGATTGATGCGTCGCTATGCTTTGGCGCGCAGCATTATGGATATACCCAACTCTCGTAGCTCACATTCCGCACCGACACCACGCGGTGGCGGAATAGCCATCGTGTTGAGCTTCCTGGTTGCCCTGCCTTTGCTCACGCTAGCGCTGGGGTTACCTTGGGGAGTGCCCCTGGCGTTGCTGGGGGCAGGGGCTTTGGTAGCGATAGTTGGCTTTCTCGATGACCATGGGCATATTGCAGCACGCTGGCGCCTGCTCTTTCATTTTGGTGCTGCAGTGTGGGCGCTGGTATGGCTAGGAGGGCTGCCGCCTGTGCAGCTTCTCGGTGCCTCTGTGGGTCTTGGATGGATTGGTCATATATTGGCGGTGTTCTATCTGGTTTGGTTACTCAATCTCTATAACTTCATGGATGGCATCGACGGTATCGCCGGAGTCGAGGTGATTACTGTGTGCCTGGGCGGGGCGTTGCTCTACTGGCTGAAAGGATATGCCGATCTTGCCGTCTTTCCATTGCTTTTGGCGGCTGCGAGTGCTGGGTTTCTGTATTGGAATTTTCCGCCAGCGAAGATTTTCATGGGCGACGCGGGAAGTGGGTTCCTAGGAATCAGCCTGGGTGTTTTGTCGCTGCAGGCCGCAGCATCCGATGCTGCGTTGCTCTGGGCGTGGCTGATCATGCTCGGGGTCTTCATCGTGGATGCGACCTACACGCTGCTGAGGCGCTTGCTACGTGGTGACAAGGTCTACGAGGCTCATCGCAGCCACGCCTATCAGTTTGCATCACGGCGCTTCGGTCGGCATTTGCCAGTTACTCTGGGGGTGATGACTATCAATCTTGTCTGGCTGTTGCCGTTAGCGCTCTGGGTTGGTGTGGGCGGGTTGAGTGGTATTGTTGGTCTGACCCTGGCCTATGTGCCGCTACTGGGATTAGCGGCTAAGTTTCGCGCTGGTTCTTCGGAGTGAAGGGCCCGTCTTTATACAGATCAAAAACCTGGAAGCCTCATGAAGTGGTTACGTAGCTATTTGCTCGGTCTCTCTCGTCGCCAGAAGCGCCTGTTGCAAGTTGCTGTCGATGTAGTTTTACTTTGGGTTTCCTTGTGGTTGTCATTCGCCATTCGGTTGGGAGTTGATGACGCCGCCAATCCACTCGGAAGCCACCTGTGGCTGTTTCTCGCCGCGCCCTTGATCGCTATTCCTATCTTCACGCGCATGGGTTTGTATCGCGCCGTGATGCGTTACTTCGGCAACGATGCACTTATTACCATTCTCAAGGCGGTGACGCTGTCTTCTGCTGGATGGGCACTATTCGCTTACTGGGTGCGCGAGCCTAGTGTGGTTGTACCGCGTTCGCTTGTTTTCATCTATTGGTGGATGTCGCTGATGCTCGTCGGAAGCCTGCGGTTGCTGCTACGTCAGTTCTTCATGGGGGGCTGGTATGCCGTGAAGGCCCAGATGCGCCATGGGAGCCAGTTGCCAAAGGTAGCGATTTATGGTGCTGGTGCGGCTGGCAACCAGTTGCTTGCTGCATTACGAATGGGGCGCTCGATACGTCCCGTCGCATTCATAGATGACGATGACAGTATCTCGGGTAGGGTGATCGCGGGCCTTAAGGTGTACAAGCCCCGAGACATTGAGCAGATGATCAATGAGACGGAGGTGGAAGAGGTACTGCTGGCTCTTCCGTCGGTATCGCGCTCACGGCGTCGCGAGATTCTACATTCGCTGGAGCCCTATCCACTGCATGTGCGTACCATTCCCGGCTTCATGGACCTAGCGAGCGGACGAGTCAAGGTCAATGACTTGCAGGATGTTGATATCATAGACCTGTTGGGGCGAGATGCGATACCGCCTCGCCAGGAGCTTTTTGAGCGTTGTATCCGTGGACAGACCGTAATGGTCACTGGTGCCGGTGGCTCGATTGGTTCGGAACTGTGCCGTCAGATTCTTATGTCAGGTGCGACCACGCTGATCTTGTTCGAGCACAGTGAATTCAATCTTTATAGTATTCAGAGTGAGCTTGAAAGGAGCATTCGTCGGCACTCCCTATCAGTCCGCTTGGTGGGCATTCTCGGCAGCATTCGCAATAGCTCGCGTTTGTTGGATGTGATGTGTACTTGGAGGGTAAAGACTGTCTACCATGCAGCCGCCTACAAGCACGTTCCGATTGTTGAACACAACGTCGCTGAGGGTGTGCTCAACAATGTACTGGGCAGTCTGAATACCGCTCAGGCTGCTATCCAGTCGGGCGTGGAGCATTTCGTGTTGATCTCCACCGATAAGGCGGTGCGACCCACCAATGTCATGGGCAGTACTAAACGTCTCGCGGAAATGGTGCTGCAGGCGTTGAGCTGCGAAGCGGCACCTGTGTTGCTTAACCAGGGGGCACGCAGCAATCAAAACAAGACACGGTTCACTATGGTTCGATTCGGTAATGTGTTGGGATCGTCCGGCTCGGTGATTCCCTTGTTCCGTGAACAGATCAAGCGAGGCGGGCCGGTCACAGTAACTCACCCCAATATCACCCGTTACTTCATGACGATCCCTGAGGCTGCCCAATTGGTCATTCAGGCGGGATCGATGGGGCAGGGTGGGGATGTATTCGTTCTTGACATGGGGCAGCCGGTCAAGATTGCCGAGCTGGCAGAAAGGATGATTCGTTTATCGGGGCTCAGTGTCCGTAATGAAGATGACCCCAGCGGAGATATCTCCATTGAGTTCACTGGGTTACGCCCGGGTGAGAAGCTCTATGAGGAGCTGCTTATTGGTGAGAATGTCAGCACGACCGACCATCCAATGATCATGCGGGCTAATGAGGAGCATCTGCCTTGGGAAGATCTAAAGACTGTTATTGAGCGCCTGCTAGATGCCGTCGAAAGAGAAGATTACAGGGTGGTTCGTCAAATCCTACGCGAGACCGTAAATGGTTACTCTCCGCAGGAGGAAATTGTTGACTGGATCCATCAGCAACGAGAAGTTGAGTCTACGCTCCCGAATGACTAGCTTGGCTCGGCGGATTAAGGAATACCGCCCACACGTTAGCCACATGGAGATTTAAGTGATGATGCTCGTACGGGTTCTTTCCCTGCTGTTCGTACTTCTCGGCTTCGCTGGTTCTGCTATCGCTGTTGAGGCGCCAGCCAAGGATGAGCCATCGAAAGCGGCGGCCCAGCAGGTGACAAAGAAAGTAGACATCAACAAAGCCGATGCCGCTACCTTGCAGGATGCAATGGTTGGAGTCGGTGAGATGAAGGCCAAAGCCATAGTGGCTTACCGGGAGGCCAACGGTGCTTTTTCCTCCGTGGACGATCTCCTGCAGGTAAAGGGGATCGGTGCAAAGACTCTGGAGGCTAACCGCGACAGACTCGTTGTTGAATGAGCGTCGTGATCAAAAAGGGAGCCGGCTTATAGCCGGCTTTTTTGCGCCTGCACTTTGTAGCGTAATGCGAGGCTGGTACGAATCGGGTGCATAAACGAAAAAGCCCCCGGCACATACCGAGGGCTTTTGAATTTGGCTCCGCGACCTGGACTCGAACCAGGGACCCAATGATTAACAGTCATTTGCTCTACCGACTGAGCTATCGCGGAACAACGGTGCGTATCTTACTGATTAGAAAGGAGAAGTCAAGCACCTGGCTTGAGCTTCTCCTGCCTTGCTCAGAGCACTTGGGTGATGGCGTGGGTGATGCTGTCCAAGTTGCTGCCGTTCAGTGCAGCTACGCAGATGCGACCAGTGCTGACGGCGTAGATGCCGAACTCGTTCTTCAGGCGCTCGACTTGCTCTGCAGTAAGACCGGAGTAGGAGAACATGCCGCGCTGGCGAGCAACGAAGCTGAAGTCGCGCTTGGCGCCTTGGGCGGCGAGTTGCTCGACCATGGCGAGGCGCATGCTATGGATTCGGCTGCGCATCTCGGCGAGCTCGGCTTCCCACATGGCGCGCAGTTCATTGCTGTTCAGCACGCCGGCTACCACGGTGGCACCGTGGGTCGGTGGGTTGGAGTAGTTGGTGCGGATGACGCGCTTGACCTGGGACAGGACGCGGCCGGCCTCTTCCTTCGAGCTGGTGACGACAGACAGCGCGCCAACACGTTCACCGTACAGCGAGAACGACTTGGAGAAGGAGCTGGACACGAAGAACTGCAGCCCGGATTCGGCGAACAGGCGGACAGCGAAGGCGTCTTCGTCGATACCTGCACCAAAACCCTGGTAGGCGATGTCCAAGAACGGAACGTGCTCGCGTTCGCGCAGGACTTCCAGTACCGCCTTCCAGTCATCCAGTTCCAGGTCGACGCCGGTCGGGTTGTGGCAGCAAGCGTGGAGGACCACGATGGAGCGCGCGGGCAGGGCTTTGAGGTCTTCCAGCAGGCCGGCGCGGTTTACGCCATGGGTAGCTGCATCGTAGTAGCGGTAGTTCTGGACCGGGAAGCCGGCGGACTCGAACAGCGCACGGTGGTTTTCCCAGCTCGGATCGCTGATGGCCACAACGGCGTCGGGCAGCAGGCGCTTGAGGAAGTCTGCGCCGGTTTTCAGCGCGCCGGTGCCGCCTACAGCCTGGGTCGTGACGACACGGCCTTCAGCCAGCAGTTGGGAGTCGGCGCCGAAGAGCAGCTTTTGCACGGCCTGGTCGTAGGCGGCAATGCCTTCGATCGGCAGGTAGCCGCGGGGTGCATGGGCTTCGATGCGGGCTTTTTCGGCTTCGGCTACGGCGCGGAGCAGGGGGATACGGCCTTGCTCGTTGTAGTAGACGCCTACGCCGAGGTTCACCTTCGTGGGGCGGGTATCGGCGTTGAATGCTTCGTTAAGGCCCAGGATCGGGTCGCGTGGGGCCATTTCGACAGCAGAAAACAGACTCATGATGCGGCTGCTCGAGGAGAGGGAAGGGGAGGGGGCCTGAGCAACCCCGAGCGTCTGCATTGGGGTTGCGCAATCGGGCCGGTATTATAGCGGTCACGGTCGCCAGGGGCGACATCAAACGCCCGCTTTTCGCCAGTTTTGACGCCCTCTGCGCGAGGGGGTCACATCGCAAGTCCGAGGATCGCCATGTCAGACTTTCAGCTCGTCACGCGTTTCCAGCCCGCCGGCGACCAGCCCGAGGCCATCCGTCAGATGGTGGAGGGCCTGGAAGCGGGCCTTTCGCACCAGACTCTGCTGGGCGTGACCGGCTCCGGCAAGACCTTCAGCATCGCCAATGTGATCGCCCAGGTGCAGCGGCCCACCCTGGTTCTGGCGCCCAACAAGACCTTGGCAGCCCAGCTTTACGGTGAGTTCAAGGCCTTTTTTCCGAACAATTCCGTCGAGTACTTCGTCTCGTACTACGACTATTACCAGCCTGAGGCCTACGTCCCGTCCTCGGACACCTACATCGAGAAGGATGCCTCGATCAACGACCACATCGAGCAGATGCGCCTCTCGGCGACCAAGGCGCTGCTGGAGCGACCGGACGCGATCATCGTGGCCACCGTGTCCTCGATCTATGGCCTGGGTGACCCCGCGTCCTATCTGAAGATGGTGCTGCACCTGGACCGTGGCGACCGCATCGACCAACGCGCCTTGCTTAGGCGCCTGGCGGATCTGCAGTACACCCGCAACGACATGGATTTCGCCCGCGCCACCTTCCGGGTGCGTGGTGATGTGATCGACATCTTCCCCGCCGAGTCGGACCTGGAGGCCATCCGCGTCGAGCTGTTCGACGACGAGGTCGAGAGCCTTTCCGCGTTCGACCCGCTCACCGGCGAGGTGATCCGCAAGCTGCCCCGCTTCACCTTCTACCCCAAGAGCCACTACGTCACGCCGCGCGAGACGCTGCTCGAGGCGGTAGAGAAGATCAAGGAGGAGCTCAAGGAGCGGCTGGAGCAGTTGCGTGGCGCCAACAAGCTGCTGGAGGCCCAGCGACTGGAGCAGCGCACCCGCTTCGACTTGGAGATGATTCTCGAGCTGGGCTACTGCAACGGTATCGAGAACTACTCCCGCTACCTGTCCGGGCGTGATCCCGGGCAGGCACCGCCCACCCTGTATGACTACCTCCCGCCGAATGCCCTGCTGGTGATCGACGAATCCCACGTCACCGTCCCGCAGATCGGCGCCATGTACAAAGGCGACCGTTCCCGCAAGGAAACCCTGGTGGAGTACGGCTTCCGCCTGCCGTCCGCCCTGGACAACCGTCCGATGCGCTTCGATGAATGGGAGCTGATGGCGCCGCAGACCATCTTCGTCTCGGCCACGCCGGGGCCTTACGAGGGTGAACATGCCGGTCGCGTGGTCGAGCAGGTGGTGCGCCCCACCGGCCTGGTGGACCCTGAAATCGAAGTGCGGCCGGCCGCGACCCAGGTGGACGATCTGCTCTCGGAGATCCGCAAGCGCGTCGCGCTGGACCAGCGCGTCCTGGTTACCACCCTGACCAAGCGAATGGCGGAGGACCTCACCGACTACCTGGGGGACCACGACGTTCGCGTGCGCTACCTGCATTCCGACATCGACACCGTCGAGCGGGTCGAGATCATCCGCGACCTGCGCACCGGCGCCTTCGATGTACTGGTGGGGATCAACCTGTTGCGCGAAGGCCTGGACATGCCCGAGGTGTCGCTGGTGGCCATCCTGGATGCGGACAAGGAGGGCTTCCTGCGTTCGGAGCGCTCATTGATCCAGACCATCGGCCGCGCCGCGCGGAACCTGCACGGCCGCGCGATTCTCTATGCCGACAACGTCACGGGATCGATGCAGCGGGCAATCGACGAGACCGAGCGTCGCCGTGCCAAGCAGATCGCCTTCAACGAGGCTCACGGCATCGTGCCCAGGGGCGTCCAGAAGGACATCAAGGACATCCTCGAAGGCGCGACCGTACCGGGGGCGCGCAGCAACAAACGCAAAGCCCAGGCCAAGGCGGCCGAAGAGAGTGCCCGCTACGAGGCCGAACTGCGCTCGCCCAGCGAGATCAACAAGCGCATCCGGCAGATGGAAGAGAAGATGTTCCAGCTCGCCCGCGATCTGGAGTTCGAGGCCGCTGCGCAGCTGCGGGACGAAATCCAGAAGCTGCGCGACCTGCTGCTGAAGGTCTGATCGGGTATCAGTGGGCCGCAGCGCCGGCCCCGCTGCCACCGGTCGGCAGGCTGCGGGTCAGCAGCACGGCAATCATGCTGACCCCGAGGGCGATGCCGATGAAATGGAAGGCGTCGTTGTACGCCATGATTGCCGCCTGCTGGTGGGCGATCTCGCTCAGCTTGCCCAGCGCCGCCTGATCGCTGCCGAGCTTCTCGGAAAGCAGGGCGAGGCGCTCTGCGACCTGGGGATTGCTGGGCACCAGGGATTCACGCAGGTAGTCGAAGTAGACCTTGGCGCGGCTGTCCAGCAGCGTAGCCAGCAGGGCGATGCCGATGGCGCCGCCCAGGTTGCGCAGAATGTTGAACAGGCTGGAAGCCGAGCCGGCATCCTGGGGCAGGATGTAGGCGGTGGCGATCAGCGAAATGGTCACCATGACCAGGGGCTGGCCCAGGGCACGAATGATCTGGATATGGTTGAACTGCGGACCGGCAAAGTCCGGATTGAGAACGCCCGAGGCGAAGCTGGCCGCGCCGAACAACCCAAAGCCGATGGCGCACAGCAGCTTCGGCGAAATGATCTTCATCAGCTTGGGCACCAGCGGGATCAGGAACAGCTGGGGCACGCCCATCCACATGATCACCTCGCCGATCTGCAGGGCGTTGTATCCCTGGATCTGCGCCAGGTAGAGCGGCAGCACATAAATGGATCCATAGAGCCCCACGCCCAGGCCCAGGCTGGAGATGCTGCTGAGCCCGAAATTGCGGTTGGCCAGGATGCCCAGGTTGATCAGCGGGTTGGGGCGCGAGAGCTGCAGGATGACGAACAGCACCAGGCTCACCAGGGCGATGCTGCCCAGGCCGACGATCAGGTTCGATTCCAGCCAGTCCTTGCGATGCCCCTCTTCGAGGAACACCTGCAGGCAGCCCAGTCCCATGCCGAGGGTGACGATGCCGGCGTAGTCCGTGCGCTTGAGCAGTTCCCAGTGGGGCGCCTTCTTTTCCAGGCCGTACATCAGGCCGGCGATCATCAGCAGGCCCGGGGGCACGTTGATGTAGAAGATGTATTCCCAACCGAAGTTTTCGGTGAGCCAGCCCCCCAGCGTCGGGCCGATGGAAGGCGCGAAGGTGGCGGTGATGGCGAACAGCGCCATGCCCTTGGCGCGGTGGTGTTCCGGCAGCTTGATCAGCGTCAGGGTGAAGGCCAGGGGTATCAGTGCCCCGCCGGTGAAGCCCTGCATGGCACGGAAGACGATCATGCTCTCCAGGTTCCAGGCCAGGGAGCAGAGCAGCGAGGAGGCGAGGAAGCCCAGGGAAACCCACACGGCCAGCCGGCGTGCCGAAAGCAACTGCACCAGCCAGGCGGTGAGGGGAATCATGATGATCTCGGCCACCAGGTAGGAGGTGGAGATCCACGAGCCTTCTTCCAGCGTGGCCGACAGCGCGCCCTGTATGTCCTTGAGCGAAGAGTTGGTGATCTGGATGTCCAGCACCGCCATGAAGGCGCCGAGCATGGCGCTCATCACGGCGATCCAGTCTCGTCGGCTGGGCTCGCCGGTGGGGCGCAGCAGCGCGTCAGCGGCCACGATCATTCATCCCGCTGGATGGAGACCTTCACCAGCACCGACATGCCGGGGCGGATGCGGCCTTTCAGGGGGCTTTCGCGGTCGAAGGTAATCTTCACCGGGATGCGCTGCACCACCTTGGTGAAGTTGCCGGTGGCATTGTCCGGCGGCAGCAGGCTGAACTGCGCGCCGGAGGCGGCGAACAGGCTGTCCACGCGGCCTTCGATCGGCGTGCTGGGGAAGCTGTCGAACACCAGTTCCACCTTCTGGCCAGGCTGCATGTGTTCGATCTGGGTTTCCTTGAAGTTGGCCTGCACCCAGATGTCCTGGTCCGGTACTAGGGACATCAGGTGGGCACCCACCTGCACGTACTGGCCGTTGCGTGCCGCACGCTGGCCGACGAAGCCGTCGATGGGGGCGCGGATCTCGGTGCGTGCCAGGTTCAGTTCGGCCTGGGCGATGTCTGCCCGGGCGGTGGCGATCTGTGCCTCGAGGCGCTTGATGTCGGCGCGCAGGGCGTCGGTCTGCACGCGCTGGGCCTTGAGGTCGGCTTCGGCCTTGGCCAGTTGCGAGCGGGCGACGCGGGAGTCGGCCGAGAGGGTGGTGACGCGCTCTTCCGACACGTAGCCGGGTTTGCGCAAGGTCTGGGCGCGGGACAAGTCGATCTGGGTGCGGCCCAGGGTGGCCTGGCTCGCGGAGACATCCGCCTCGCTGGCGGCGATCAGGCTGGACTGCTGGGTGAGTTTGCTCTGGGCCTGGGCCAGTTCGGCCTCGCGGGTCGCCAGGGTGGCCTGGGCACGCTCAAGGGCGACGCGGAAGTCTGCCGACTCCAGGCGCACCAGCAGGTCCCCTTTCTTGACGGCCTGGTTGTCCCCCACCAGCACTTCTTCTATACGCGCGCCCAACTGACTCGAGACCCGGGTGATTTCGCCCTGGACATAGGCATTGTCCGTGCTCTCCAGGAAGCGGCCGATCAGCAGCCAATGCGCGAAGAAACCACCGGCCACCAGCACCAACAGCGTCAGGAAGATGAACAGGCGGCGTTTCAACGGGGCAGGCATGGGCAGACTCGAATCTGTGATCAAAGACGCGGGAATCTAGCACTGTTCCAGTCAGGCAAGTAGCCAGTACACTTCGTAAACTTTGTTGCTTATGGGGAACAATAATGGGGCTGGATGATGCGCTGATCTTCACCCGTGTCGTGGAGTTGCACAGTTTTACCCAGGCGGCACACAGCCTGGGCATGCAGAAGTCCACGGTGAGCCGGCGCATCGCACTGCTGGAGGAGCGGCTTGGGGTGCGCCTGCTCAACCGCACCACCCGCAAGCTGCGGCTCACGGAAGTGGGGCAGGCGTACTACGACCGGTGCCGCCAGATCATGCTCGACTTCGCCGAGGCCGAGCAGGCAGTGATGCAGCTGCAGCAGGCACCGTCCGGATTGTTGCGTATCACGGCCCCCATCGAGTTCGGCCAGATGTTCCTCGGCCGGGTGCTCGGGCAATTCATGAGCCAGTACCCGCAGATCACCGCCCAGGTGGAGCTCACCTCCCGGGAAGTGGACCCGCTGGAGGAGGGGGTGGACATCGCCATCCTGGTGGGCCAGCCGCAGGACTCGAGCCTGATCGCCCGCAAGTTGTTCGAGGCCGGACGACGCCTATGCGCCAGCCCGGCCTACCTGGCGGCCCATGGCGTGCCGCGTACGGCCGAAGACCTGGCCCAGCACCGCGCCGTGCTCCTGCCCATCGACTCCCAGCGTTACTGGCCGCTGCTGGATACGTCCGTGCCCTGCCAGCGGGTGCTGCACTGCAACAACATCACCTTCGCCCGCGAGGCGGTGCTGGGGGGCGCGGGCATTGCCTCGCTGCCGCTGATGATCACCGAGCAGGCGGTGCGCCGTGGGGAACTGGTCGAGCTGTTGCCTGGGATTCCACTGCCCAGTGGCGAGATCTACGCCGTCTACCCCTCGCGGCGATTCCAGGCGATGAAGGTCAAGGCCTTCCTGGATTTCCTCATGGCCCGGTTGGCCATGGAGGAGGAGGCCGCGTGGCTGGAGCCCGCCGGCTCGCGCCTGCTAACATCGCGCCCTTGACCGTTCCTCTGTATCAGGACCTTCCATGACCACTGTCCGCACCCGCATCGCGCCGTCGCCCACCGGTGACCCGCACGTCGGTACCGCCTACATCGCCCTCTTCAATCTCTGCTTCGCCCGTCAGCACGGTGGCCAGTTCATCCTGCGCATCGAGGACACGGACCAGTTGCGTTCCACCCGCGAGTCCGAGCAGCAGATCTTCGACGCCCTGCGCTGGCTGGGCATCGAGTGGGACGAGGGCCCGGATGTGGGCGGCCCGCATGGCCCGTACCGCCAGAGCGAGCGCGGCGAGATCTACAAGAAGTACGCCCAGGAGCTGGTGGACAAGGACCATGCCTTCCCCTGCTTCTGTACTGCCGAGCGCCTGGACAAGCTGCGTGCCGAGCAGACCGAGCGCAAGGAAACCCCGCGCTACGACGGCCACTGCATGCACCTCCCCCGCGAGGAGTCGGCCAAGCGCATCGCTGCGGGCGAGCCCCATGTGATCCGCATGAAGATGCCCACCGAGGGCGTCTGCGTGGTTCCGGACATGCTCCGTGGCGACGTCGAGATCCCGTGGGACCGCATGGACATGCAGGTGCTGATGAAGACCGATGGCCTGCCCACCTACTTCCTGGCCAACGTGGTCGATGACCACCTGATGGGCATCACCCACGTGCTCCGTGGCGAGGAGTGGCTGCCGTCGGCGCCCAAGCTGATCAAGCTCTACGAGTATTTCGGCTGGGAGCAGCCCACGCTCTGCTACATGCCGCTGCTGCGCAACCCGGACAAGAGCAAGCTCTCCAAGCGCAAGAACCCGACCTCTATCACCTTCTATGAGCGCATGGGCTACCTGCCCGAGGCGATGCTCAACTACCTCGGCCGCATGGGCTGGTCGATGCCGGACGAGCGCGAGAAGTTCTCCCTGGCGGAAATGATCGAGCACTTCGACCTGTCGCGCGTCTCCCTCGGTGGCCCGATCTTCGACCTGGAGAAACTCTCCTGGCTCAACGGCCAGTGGATTCGAGAGCTGCCGGTGGAGCGCTTCGCGGCTGAGGTGCAGAAGTGGGCACTGAATTCCGACTACCTGATGAAGATCGCTCCCCACGTACAGGGGCGGGTCGAGACCTTCAGTCAGATCGCCCCGCTGGCCGGCTTCTTCTTCGCCGGTGCGCTGCCCCTGGATGCATCGCTGTTCGAACACAAGAAGCTCGCGCCCGACCAGGTGCGTCAGGTGCTGCAACTGGTGCTGTGGAAGCTGGAATCGCTGCGTCAGTGGGAGAAGGATCGCATCACCGCTTGCATCCAGGCTGTGGCCGAACACCTCGGGCTGAAGCTGCGCGATGTCATGCCGCTGATGTTCCCGGCCATCACCGGGCAATCCAGCTCGGTCTCGGTGCTGGATGCCATGGAGATCCTCGGTGCCGATCTCACCCGTTTCCGTCTGCGCCAGGCGCTTGAGCTGCTTGGGGGCACGTCTAAGAAGGAAACCAAGGAGTGGGAGAAGATCCGCGACGCCATTCCAGGCTGAGTGATCAAGTACCGAAGAGGCCCGCCTGATGCGGGCCTTTTCGTATGTGCGGGCAGGGTGGTGGCTTCGGTTTTACCGGGCGGCAATGGCAGAGGCGGGTAAGTGTTTGTTCTGCCGACGAAAAATTTTYGATTTCGATGAAAAAATTTGTTGACGACCTCCAGGGTCGCCCTTAATATGCGCCCCGTCTTCGCGACGAACTGAACGTAGCGAAGTGATCCAGCGGTACTTTGGGGCTATAGCTCAGCTGGGAGAGCGCTTGCATGGCATGCAAGAGGTCGACGGTTCGATCCCGTCTAGCTCCACCAATTTACCGGAATGTGAAGCGCACGCTTCATGTTCGCGAAGGTTAAGTCCCCTTCGTCTAGTGGCCTAGGACACCGCCCTTTCACGGCGGTAACAGGGGTTCGAGTCCCCTAGGGGACGCCACTTTCCAGCAGCGATTGCCGCCAGGCAGATCGCGCACCGAAGCGGTTTTCGGGGCTATAGCTCAGCTGGGAGAGCGCTTGCATGGCATGCAAGAGGTCGACGGTTCGATCCCGTCTAGCTCCACCAAATCTGATGCGTCGAGCATCAAATCCAAGGCCAGCGCTTAGCTGGCCTTGCTTTTCGAAGGTTACTGTCCCCTTCGTCTAGTGGCCTAGGACACCGCCCTTTCACGGCGGTAACAGGGGTTCGAGTCCCCTAGGGGACGCCACTTTTCCCGCTCTGCGGGGTTTCAAGGGTCATTCCGTCATGGAGTGGCCCTTTTGTTTTTGGGCCTGAAAAAATTCCTCCCTTCCCTCGTGCCTTTGGCCGGCTGGCCCTTGGCGGCGGCCTGCTCGTGCAGGAAGATGGCAGCCCATTGGCGGCCGCCGTGACCGGCTGAGTGCTGTTCGCTTCCAAGGAACACGTCGGCCCGGTGTCGGTCGACATCTGGAATGGCCGGCCCGGTGGGCCGTGGCATCTGCATTGAGGGGATAGAGGCAAATGAGTCTGACGATGGATGTGGTGTTGCGCAGGGCGCGCCCCGTCTTGCCGGTGCTGGTGATCGAAGACACCGCCCTGGCGCTGGACCTGGCCGGTGCGCTGAGTGCCGGTGGGGTCGAGGTGCTGGAGGTGACCTTGCGTACGCCGCGTGCGCTGGACGCGGTCGCGGCGATCCGCAAGGAGTTCCCGGACCTGCTGGTGGGAGCGGGCACGCTGATTCACACCGAGCAGTTCCTGGAGGTTCGTGATGCCGGTGCGCATTTTGCCGTAAGCCCGGGCTGCACCGAGCGCCTGGCCGCCGCTGCCGAGGACTCCGGCCTGCCTTACCTGCCCGGTGTCATGACACCCTCCGAGGTGCTGCTGGCGCTGGAGTACGGCTACCGCTCGCTGAAGCTGTTCCCCGCCAACGGCAATGCCAGCGTGAAGATGCTCAAGAGCCTGAAGGGGCCCTTCACCGGCATCCGCTTCTGCCCCACCGGCGGCGTCACGCCGGACAACCTGCTGAGTTTTCTGCAACTGCCCAACGTCGCGTGCGTGGGCGGCACCTGGATCGCGCCGTCGAGCCTGATCCGCGCCCGCGCCTGGGACCAGATCACCCAGCTGGCGCGAGAGGCCCGGGAGCTGGTGCACAAGGCGGAGCACGGCTGATGAACTGGGACCGACCCCATCCATTCGTGATCGACCTGGTCGTGGCGGCCGATGACATCGACGGCCTCGGCCACGCCAACAACGCCGTCTATGTCAGCTGGCTGGAACGCTGTGCCTGGCGCCACTCCCAGAGCCTGGGCCTGGACCTGGCCGAATACCGTCGCCTCGACCGCGCCATGGCGGTGGTGCGCCACGAGATCGACTACCTGGCCGCCGCCTATGAAGGGCAGGCGCTGCAGATGGGCACCTGGATCGTCGAATCGGACCAGCGCCTGAAGATGGACCGCTGCTTCCAGCTGATCCGCCCCGAAGATGGCGCGACGCTCCTGCGTGCGCGCACCACCTTCGTCTGCATCGAGCTATCGACCGGTCGGCCCAAGCGCATGCCCGTCGAGTTCGTAGAGGGTTACGGCCGGGCGCTGCTGCCGGCCGATTGAACTCATTCCAGGGCGGGCGCCAGGTACAGCTCCGTCGGGCTTTGCATGATGCGCAGGCTGCGGTGCTCCCCCGGTTGCAGGAGGATCGATTGCGGCCGCCCAACCGGGCCGGCGCTGCAGTAACCCGAAGGCGTTTGCCGCAAGGCCAGCACCTGCTCGCCTGCCGGTACCTCCAGTACCACCGCCTGTCCCGGCGCGAGCTGCGCCACGGCCTCATCCCGCAGGTAGAGGTTGATGTCGCAGGCGTTCGCGGCGTTTTCGTCCCGGCGGACTTCCAGTTCGGCCAGAGCGTCCAGCGCAGGCAGCAGCGCGTCCGCAAAGCTGGTGGCGGCCGCGGTCAGGCAGCAGGCGAGGGCTAGGCAGGATGCTTTCATAAGGCGGCTCGCGGTTCTGGTCCTGCGGTTTGGACCACGGACGAGCGGCTTCGGCTCCCGCCCATTCAAGGGTTCTAACCCTCGGGGCCGCCCATTACACTACGCGCCCCTCAACACACCCCTTCAGCTCCTATGCAAATCGCCTTGGCACCCATGGAAGGCCTGGTCGACGAAATCCTGCGTGACGTCCTCACCCGCGTGGGCGGCATCGACTGGTGCGTCACCGAGTTCATCCGCGTGTGCGACCGCTTGTTGCCCGCTACCACCTACCAGAAGCTGGCGCCTGAGCTGGCCGACGGTGCACGTACCCGTGCAGGCACGCCCATGCGGGTGCAGTTCCTCGGCTCGGACCCGGTGTGCCTGGGCGAGAACGCTGCCTTTGCCTGCGAGCTCGGAGCGCCGGTCATCGACCTGAACTTCGGTTGCCCGGCCAAGACGGTGAACAAGTCCCGGGGTGGTGCCGTCCTGCTCAAGGAGCCCGAGCTGCTACATGCCATCGTTTCCGAGGTGCGGCGCGCGGTACCGGCGGCCATTCCGGTGACGGCGAAGATGCGCCTGGGTTACGACAGCCCCGAGGTCGCTCTCGACTGTGCCCGCGCGCTGGCCGACGGCGGTGCCCAGCAGATCGTGGTCCACGCCCGTACCAAGGTGGAGGGTTACAAGCCGCCTGCCCACTGGGAGTGGGTCGCGCGGGTGCAGGACGTGGTGCACGTGCCGGTGTTCGCCAACGGCGAGGTGTGGACCCTGGACGACTGGCGACGTTGCCGGGAGGTGAGCGGGGTGGAGGACATCATGCTTGGTCGCGGCCTGGTTTCGCGGCCCTCGCTGGCCCGGCAGATCGCAGCCGTGCGCGATGGTCGCGAGCCGGAGGAGATGAGCTGGGAAGCGTTCTTCCCGCTGCTGCAGGACTTCTGGCGCCAGGCCCGGCACAAGCTCGCGCCGCGCTACGCCCCCGGCCGTCTCAAACAATGGGTGGGCATGCTGACCCGGACCTACCCCGAGGCGGTGGCGCTGTTCGCCGAGATCCGCCGGGAGCATGACTGCCTGCGCATCGACAGCCTGCTGGGCTGCGATCTGCTCGCGATTCAGCGGCCGCCCGAAACGTCCAGAATGGCGCCGGTGGTGTAGGACGCCTCGTCGCTGGCCAGCCACAGGATGGCCGCTGCAATTTCCTCCGCTTCGCCCCCGCGCTTCATCGGCACGCTGTGGCGCACCCGTTCGATCCGGTCGGGCTCGCCGCCGCTGGCATGGATGTCGGTGTGGATCACCCCCGGGCGAACCGCGTTGACCCGGATGCCCTCGCCGGCCAGTTCCTTCGCCATGCCCAGGGTCATGGAGTCGATGGCACCCTTGGCGGCGGCATAGTCGATGTATTCATCGGGAGCGCCGATACGGGCTGCCACCGAGGACAGGTTGACGATGGCGCCACCGGTGCCGCCGTGCCGGGTCGACAGGCGGCGGATGGCCTGCTTCGCACACAGGAAGCTGCCTATCACGTTGGCCCGCAGGACGCGCTCGAAGCGGGCTGCGTCCATCGCCTCCAGGCGCATCTGCCGCTCCAGCATGCCGGCGTTGTTCACCAGCACGTCCAGCCGGCCGAACGCCTCGTCCAGGCGCTGGAACATCTGCTCGACCTGTTCTTCGACGCCCACGTCGGCCTGGATCGCCAACGCTTTGCCGCCCGCCGCGCATATGGCATTGACCAGCGCTTCGGCTTCTTCGCGCCGCTCCCGGTAGTTGATGCCCACGGCGTAGCCGCGTTGCGCGGCGAGATGTGCCGTGGCAGCACCGATGCCACGACTGGCTCCCGTGACGAGCATGACCTTGCGCATGATTTGCCCCCTTGAAAAGTTTCGGCCTGTCCCTATCTAGGGTACTGCGGGATGCCGAAGTCGGGTCCCGCACCCGTAGAACCCTTGCTGATCTATTCAGGAGAACACTATGAGCACTGCATTTTCCCTGGCCCCCCTGTTCCGCCATTCCGTGGGTTTCGACCGCTTCAACGACCTGTTCGAGTCGGCCCTGCGCAACGAAGGGGGCAGCAGCTACCCGCCCTACAACGTCGAGAAGCATGGCGATGACCAGTACCGCATCGTGGTCGCGGCCGCCGGCTTTCAGGAAGACGACCTCGAACTGCAGGTCGAGCGTGGCGTGCTGACCGTCAGCGGTGGCAAGCGCGACAAGGGCCCCGAGAGCAGCGTGACCTACCTGCACCAGGGCATCGCCCAGCGCGCCTTCAAGCTGTCGTTCCGCCTGGCCGACCACATCGAGGTGAAGGGTGCGTCGCTGCAGAACGGCCTGCTCAACATCGACCTGGTGCGTGTCGTGCCGGAAGAGGCCAAGCCCAAGCGCATTCCCATCGGTGGCAATGGCGGGCCGGCCATGCTGGAGCACTGATCGACTCCTGGCCATGTGAAACAAGGGCGCCCGAGTGGCGCCCTTTTTCTTGTCCGGGAATCAGGCGTTGGCGGCCGTCGCCGGTTTGAGCAGCGTGCGAAAGGCGGAGAAGGGCAGGGGGCGGCTGAACAGGTAGCCCTGATAGAGGTGGCAGCCCTGCTGCTCGAGAAACTCCAGCTGCTCGGGCTGCTCCACGCCTTCGGCCACCATGCCCAGGCCGAGGCTGCGTGCCATGGCAACGATGGCGCGGATAATCTCGGCGTCATTGGGGTCGTTGGTGGCGTCGCGGACGAAGGACTGGTCGATCTTCAGCACGTCCACCGGCAGGCGCTTGAGGTAGGTGAGGGACGAATACCCCGTGCCGAAGTCGTCCATGGCGAAGCTCACGCCGAGCTTCTTCAGCCGGCGCATCTTGCCGATGGTGTCGTCGATGTTCTGGATCACGATGCCCTCGGTCACTTCCAGCTTGAGGAGGCGGCGGGGCAGGTGGCTGTTGCTCAGGCTCTTCTCGATGCGCTCGACGAAATCGTTCTGGCGGAACTGCCTCGGGCTGATGTTGACGCACAGGCTGAAGTCGCTCGGGTCGATCAGGCCATCGGCGATCAGCGTGGCGCAGTTGCGACAGGCTTCCTCCAGTACCCAGCTGCCGACTTCGAGGATCTGCCCGCTCTCCTCCAGCACCTGGATGAACTGACCCGGTGACTGCGGCCCGAGGGTCGGGTGTACCCAGCGCAGCAGCGCTTCGGCGCCGACGATGCGGTTGCTGCGGGCGTCCACCTGGGGCTGGTAGTGCAACTCGAACTCGCTGCGGGCGAGCGCCAGGCGCAGGTCGTTCTCCAGGCGCAGTCGCTCGCTGGCCGCTTCCTGCATGGTGGAGCGGAACAGCTGGATGGCGTTGCGCCCGGAGTCCTTGGCCCGGTACAGCGCGATGTCGGCGCGCTTGAGCAGGTCGGCCGGGGTCTGGCCGTGGTCCGGGATCAGCGCAATACCGATGCTCGGCGTCACCTGCAGGTGGTGGCCGTCCAGCAGCATCGGCTCGGCCAGCAGCTTGCGCAGCTTGTCGGCGATCTGGCGGACCTGGCGGGTCACTTCCGAGCGCTTGCCCTCCAGGCCACTGAGCAGCACCACGAACTCATCGCCGCCCAGGCGGGCTACGGTGTCCTCCAGGCGCACGCTGGCTTCGAGGCGTGCAGTGACCATCTTCAGCACGGCGTCGCCCACCGGGTGGCCGAGGGAATCGTTGATGTGCTTGAAGTGGTCCAGGTCGAGGAAGAGCAGGGCGCCGCGCAGATCGTGCCGCTTGAGCAGGGCGATCTGCTGGGTGAGGCGGTCCATCAGCAGGGCGCGGTTGGGCAGGTTGGTCAGCGGGTCGTGGTAGGCCAGGTGGTGGATCTGCTCTTGAGCGTCCTTCAGGGCGCTGATGTCCCGCGCGGTGAGCAGCAGGCAGGCCTTGCCGTCCAGCTCGATACGCTCCACCGACACTTCCACCGTCTTGGTGTGCCCGTCGCGGTGGCGGCCGACCATTTCCAGGTGCAGCGCGCGGCCGTCGCGGTCCAGCACTTCCAGCAGCCGCCGGCGCTCGGCCGGGTCCGACCAGATCTGCATTTCGCCGGCGGTACGGCCGATCACCTCCTCGGCGCTGTAGCCGGTGAGGCGGCAGAAGCCTTCGTTGACCTCGATGTAGCGGCCGCTTTCCAGCTCGGTGATGGTGATGGCGTCCGGCGAGCTGTGGAACGCCTTGGCGAACTTCTCCTGGCTGGCCTTGAGCGCGGCTTCCGCCTGCTTGCGCTCGGTCACGTCGCGGAAGGTGGTGGTGATGCACAGCTGCCGTTCGACGCGGATGAAGCGGCTGGAGACCACGCAGGTGATCGGCTCGCCGGAGTGCTTCAGGTAGTGCACCTCGACGTTGTCCAGGCCCTTGTCCCGCATCAGTTGGGCGGAGAGTTGCTCGCGCTGTTCCAGGTTGGCCCAGAAGCGGATCTCGGGGGCGCAACGGCCGACGATCTCTTCCGGTTTCCAGCCGAACACGTCGGTGAAGCTGGGGTTGATCTCGATGAAGGCGCCGTCACGCAGGCGGGTGACGCAGATCGGGTCCGGGCTGGCCTGGAACAGGGTGGAGAACTTTTCCTCCGAGGCAGCCAGGCGCTGCTCGCGGCGCACGCGCTCGGTGATGTCCATGAGGGTGCCCGCCATGCGCAGTGGTGCGCCGTTGGCATCGCGGTAGAGCTTGGCGGTGCTCTCCAGGTAATGCACCTCGCCATTGGCGAAGCGCGAGCGGTAGATCAGCTGGTAGCGCGTCTGCTGGCCGTCCTGCAGCTCCTGGTAGGCCTTGCGCATCGTCCGGCGGTCCTCGGCGGGAACGCTGGCGAAGAACAGGTGGAAGTCGCCGTCGAAGGGTTCCGGTGCCAGCCCGTGGAGGGCCGAGGCCCGTGCCGAGCCATACAGCCGCCCGCTGGGGATGTGCCAGTCCCAGGTGCCCAGGTCGGCTGACTCCAGCGCCAGCGCCAGGCGTTCCTGGCTGTCACGCAGGGCACGCTCCTGGGCGCGTACGGCGGTGATGTCGCGCACGGTGAGGACCAGGCAGTCGCGCCCCTGCAACTGGATCTGGTCGCCGTAGATCAGGTTGGTGCTGGTGGTGCCGTCGCGGTGGCGGAGTTCCACTTCCACGCCCATCAGCCGGCCGTTGTCGTCCTGGCCGAGGAGCATCTGCCGGCGCTGCGCGGGGTCGATCCACAGGCCCAGCTCGGTGGAGGTGTGGCCGATGGTCTCGGCGTTGGTCCAGCCGAACTGCCGGGCGAAGCTGGGGTTGGCCTCAATGAACAGCCCGCTCTCGCGCTCGGTGATGACGATGGCATCCGGTGAGCTGTGAAAGGCCTTGGCGAACTTTTCCTCGCTGGTGCGCAGGGCGGCTTCGGCCTGCCGACGCTCGGTGGTGTCGAGGAAGGTGCTGATGAAGAAGGCCTCGCCGTCCAGCTCCACGTACTGGGTGGACAGCACGCCATCCAGCAGGCGGCCGTCACGGGTGCGCAGTTGCACTTCCTGCACCACGGGCTCGCTGGAGCCGGGGCCGATGCGATAGAGGTGCTCGCGCTGGCGGGTGTCGACCCAGAGGCCCAACTCCAGTGCGTTGCGCCCGATCACCTCGCAGGAGGGCCAGCCGAACAGCGTTTCGAAGTGCTGGTTGGCCTCGGTGATCCGGCCGTCCTTCACGCGCACCAGCATCACCACGTCCGGGCTGAGCTGGAACAGGGTGGAGAAACGCCGTTGCGAGCTGGCCAGGGCCTCGTCGCGCTCCTGCTGGGCGGTGACGTCGCGGATCACGCCGATGACATGGCGACGGCCATCGTCGTCCTGCTGCAGGCTGCCGCTGATCTCCAGCCAGTGCAGGCTGCCGTCCGGCCAGCGGATGCGGTGCCGGTAGGCGTGGGAGATGGGGCGGTTCTCCAGTACCAGCCTGAACAGCCCGATGATCCGTTCGCGGTCGTCCTCCGGGATCAGCTCCATGTAGTCGACCCGCTGCGCCAGCGGTACCCGCGGATCGAAGCCGAACAATGCCTGGGCACCCCGTGACCAGTTGACCCGGCCGCTGGCCAGGTCCCAGTCCCACGCCCCCAGCCGTGCGCCGTTGAGCGCGGCGATCAGTCGCGGGGCGTCCTGCCAGCTCTGTTCGAACTCGACCGGGTCCAGGGCTGGAATGAAGGGCAGCGGGGGGCTATCGGAAGATTGGGTCATGGCGCCTGGGTCTGTCAGGAGGGTACGAATTGGCGCGGTTGAGGCCTGGAACCGAGGCAGGCATGGGAAGGCCTTTTCTTATCGTTATGGCGTTCACGTTAGCCCCAGCCCCCCGGATCAGGCAAGCGGGTCGCGCTGCCCATCCAGCAGGACCATGAAGGCCCGGGCGGCGTTGGAGAGGGTGCGGTCGGTATGGAAGATGTAGCCGAGCTGGCGGCTCAACTGGATGTCCTGCAGCGGCAGGCGCACCACCTGCTCGTCGAGCATGGTGCGTGGCAGCACGCTCCAGGCCAGGCCGATGGACACCATCATCTTGATGGTCTCCAGGTAGTTGGTGCTCATGGCGATGTTCGGCGTCAGGCCTTCCGCCTCGAACAGGCGGCGGACGATGTGGTGGGTGAAGGTGTTGCCGCCGGGGAACACCGCCGGGTGCTTGGCGACGTCGGCGAGGAAGATGGTCTTGTCGCGGGCCAGCGGGTGTTCGGGCGCGGCGACGAAGTCGAGGGCGTCGTCCCACACCGGCACGGCCTGGACCGGGTCGGCGGTCTCCGGAGCCAGGGTGATGACCGCCAGCTCGGCGCGGCCGTGGAGGATCTCCTCGTAGGCCACCTCGGAGTCGAGGAACTGGATGTCCAGCGCCACCTGCGGGTAGGCGCGGGTGAAGGCGCGCAGCAGCGGCGGCAGCCGATGCAGGCCGATGTGGTGACTGGTGGCCAGGGTGAGCCGACCGCTGATGTCGCCGGACAGGTTGCTCAGCGCGCGGCGGGTGTCGTCCAGCACGTTGAGGATCTGGTAGGCGCGGGGGAGGAGGGCGCGCCCGGCTTCCGTCAGCCCCACCTCGCGGCCCAGGCGGTCGAACAGGCGGACGTTCAGCTGCTGCTCCAGCGAGGCGATGCGCTTGCTCACCGCCGGCTGGGTGAGGTGCAGGCGTTCGCCGGCTTCGGAGAAGCTGCCGGTCTCGGCGATGGCGATAAAGGCGTTGAGGCTGGCGAGGTCCATCGGTATCGGCTCCTGGCGGCGATGGCGGATGCATCGCGGGCGTGTTCCGGTGCCTGTCGGCTACCGGGTCATGGATTCCTGTGAGGAATCATTCGGATAAAAAATATGAATTTGAGTTATTCAATGCAAGCCCCTAGCATCCCCACACGAGCCAAGGGGCCTTTGCAGAGCCCCCGCATAGAAACACGCCGATGAGGAAAGTCCGATGGCTGGCAAGACGCTCTACGACAAGCTCTGGGAAATGCATGAGGTGAAGCGCCGCGACGATGGTTCGTCGCTCATCTACATCGACCGTCACATCCTCCACGAGGTGACCTCGCCCCAGGCCTTCGAAGGCCTGCGCCTGGCCGGTCGCAAGCCGTGGCGCATCGATGCCAACATCGCCACCCCGGACCACAACGTCCCCACCACCACCGCCGAGCGCAAGGG
The DNA here is from genome assembly GCF_000931385.1 of Pseudomonas sp. FeS53a. Classification (NCBI taxonomy): domain Bacteria; kingdom Pseudomonadati; phylum Pseudomonadota; class Gammaproteobacteria; order Pseudomonadales; family Pseudomonadaceae; genus Pseudomonas; species Pseudomonas sp. FeS53a. The sequence continues at coordinate 239,906 of NZ_JYFT01000056.1, read as the reverse complement.
TGGCCTCGAGGCCATCGCCGACGAGGTGTCGCGCATCCAGGTCAAGACCCTGGACGAGAACTGCGATGACTTCGGCATCCTCGAATTCAAGATGAACGACGTTCGCCAGGGCATCGTCCACGTGGTCGGGCCGGAGCAGGGCGCCACCCTGCCGGGCATGACCGTGGTCTGCGGCGACTCCCACACCTCCACCCACGGTGCGTTCGGTGCCCTGGCCCACGGCATCGGCACCTCCGAGGTGGAGCATGTGCTCGCCACCCAGTGCCTGGTGGCCAAGAAGATGAAGAACATGCAGGTCCGCGTGGAGGGCCAGCTGCCCTTCGGCGTGACGGCCAAGGACATCGTCCTCGCCGTGATCGGCAAGATCGGCACCGCCGGTGGCAACGGCCATGCGCTGGAGTTCGCCGGCAGCGCGATCCGCGACCTGTCCATGGAAGGCCGCATGACCCTCTGCAACATGGCCATCGAAGCCGGTGCCCGCGTCGGCATGGTGGCGGTGGACGAGAAGACCGTTGCCTACGTCGAAGGTCGCCCCTTTGCGCCGAAGGGTGCTGACTGGGACAAGGCCGTGGCTGCCTGGAAGGACCTGGTGTCCGATGCCGACGCCCACTTCGACACCGTGGTCGAGCTGCGTGCCGAGGACATCAAGCCCCAGGTCAGCTGGGGCACCTCGCCGGAAATGGTCCTGGCCGTCGACCAGAACGTGCCGGACCCGGCCGTCGAAGTCGATCCGGTCAAGCGCGATTCCATCGTCCGCGCGCTCAAGTACATGGGCCTGAACGCCAACCAGGCGATCACCGATATCCGCCTGGATCGCGTGTTCATCGGTTCCTGCACCAATTCGCGGATCGAAGACCTGCGTGCCGCCGCCGCCGTCGCCAAGGGCCGCAAGGTCGCCGCCACCGTCAAGCAGGCGCTGGTGGTGCCGGGCTCCGGTCTGGTCAAGGCCCAGGCCGAGCAGGAAGGGCTGGACAAGATCTTCATCGAGGCTGGCTTCGAATGGCGTGAGCCGGGCTGCTCCATGTGCCTGGCGATGAACCCGGACCGGCTGGAAAGTGGCGAGCATTGCGCCTCCACCTCCAACCGCAACTTCGAAGGGCGCCAGGGAGCGGGCGGCCGTACCCACCTGGTGAGCCCGGCCATGGCCGCCGCCGCGGCGGTGACCGGCCATTTCATCGACGTTCGTGAATTGATGCAGGCCTGAGGAGCAGAGTCATGAAAGCCTTTACCCAACACACCGGCTTGGTCTGCCCGCTCGATCGCGCCAACGTCGACACCGACCAGATCATCCCCAAGCAATTCCTCAAGTCGATCAAGCGCACCGGCTTCGGCCCCAACCTGTTCGACGAGTGGCGCTACCTGGACGTGGGCCAGCCCAACCAGGACAACTCCAAGCGCCCGGTGAACAAGGACTTCGTGCTCAACTTCCCGCGCTACCAGGGCGCCAGCGTGTTGCTGGCCCGCGAGAACTTCGGCTGCGGCTCCTCCCGCGAGCACGCCCCCTGGGCGCTGGATGAGTACGGCTTCCGCGCGGTCATCGCGCCGAGCTTCGCCGACATCTTCTTCAACAACAGCTTCAAGAACGGCCTGCTGCCGATCGTGCTGAAGGATGAAGAGATGGATGAGCTGTTCGAGCAGTGCGAGGCCACCGAGGGCTACCAACTGACCGTCGACCTGGCGGCCCAGACCGTGACCCGTCCGGATGGCAAGTCCTATGCCTTCGAGGTGGACGCCTTCCGCAAGCATTGCCTGCTGAACGGCCTCGACGACATCGGCCTGACCCTGCAGGACGCCGATGCCATTCGCACCTTCGAAGCCGGCTATCGCCAGCGCCAGCCCTGGTTGTTCCAGGGCTGATCAGCCAGAGGAGGCTCACCATGACCGCCAGCCAGCACGAGGATGTGGTCCAGCGCCAGTTCGGCAGCCAGGCCACCGCCTATCTGAACAGTGCCGTTCACGCCCAGGGCGAGGAGTTCGTCCTGCTGCGGGAGACGGTGGCGGCTGACGCTGGGGCCCGGGTACTCGACCTGGGCTGCGGTGCCGGTCATGTGAGCTTCCAGGTCGCCGAGTTCTGCGACGAGGTGGTGGCCTACGACCTGTCCACCCAGATGCTGGACGTGGTCGCCCGCACGGCCGCCGAGCGCGGGCTGGACAACATCCGCACCCAGCAGGGCGCTGCCGAGCGCCTGCCGTTCGATGACCAGGTCTTCGACTATGTCTTCAGCCGCTATTCCGCCCACCACTGGCGGGACGTCGGTCAGGCCCTGCGCGAGGTGCGTCGGGTCCTGCGTCCGGGCGGCGCGGTGTGCTTCATCGATGTGGTCGCGCCCGGCCTGCCGTTGCTGGATACCCACCTGCAGACGGTGGAAGTGCTGCGCGACACCAGCCATGTGCGCGATTATTCGCCCTCCGAATGGGCACGGCTGGTCGGCGAGGCCGGGCTGGTACTGACCGCTTCCAAGCGGCAGCGCCTGCGCCTGGAGTTCGCCACCTGGATCGAGCGCATGCGCACGCCGGACGTATTCCGCGAGGCCATCCTGGCGTTGCAGCGCTCGGTGGGCGACGAGGTGCGCGAGTATTTCGAGATTGCAGCGGACGGCTCTTTCAGCACCGACGTGCTGGTGCTCTGGGCCGAGCGCTGAACACTGAACACCCCGGCGCCAAGGCGCTGACAGATGAATGATGAGGAAAGCATGAGCAAGCAGATTCTGGTTCTCCCCGGTGACGGCATCGGTCCGGAGATCATGGCCGAGGCGGTCAAGGTGCTTGAGGTGGCCAACGACAAGTACCAACTGGGCTTTGAGCTGGTGCACGACGTGATCGGTGGCGCCGCCATCGACAAGCACGGTGTGCCCCTGGCCGACGAGACCCTGGAGCGCGCCCGCAAGGCCGATGCCGTGCTGCTGGGCGCCGTGGGCGGCCCGAAATGGGACAAGATCGAGCGTGACATCCGCCCGGAACGCGGCCTGCTGAAGATCCGCTCGCAACTGGGTCTGTTCGCCAACCTGCGCCCGGCCATCCTTTATCCGCAACTGGCCGAGGCATCCAGCCTCAAGCCGGAAGTGGTCGCCGGGCTGGACATCCTCATCGTCCGCGAGCTGACCGGCGGCATCTATTTCGGCCAGCCCCGCGAGCAGCGCGTGCTGGGGAATGGCGAGCGCCAGGCCTACGACACCCTGCCGTACAGCGAGAGCGAGATCCGCCGCATCGCCCGCGTCGGCTTCGACATGGCCCGCGTGCGCGGCAAGAAGCTGTGCTCGGTGGACAAGGCCAACGTCCTCGCCTCCAGCCAGCTGTGGCGCGAGGTGGTGGAGGAGGTGGCCAAGGACTATCCGGACGTCGAACTCAGCCACATGTACGTCGACAACGCCGCCATGCAACTGGTGCGTGCGCCGAAGCAGTTCGACGTGATGGTCACCGACAACATGTTCGGCGACATCCTTTCCGATGAGGCCTCCATGCTCACTGGCTCCATCGGCATGCTGCCGTCCGCATCCCTGGACGCCAACAACAAGGGCATGTACGAGCCCTGTCACGGCTCCGCACCGGACATCGCCGGCCAGGGCATCGCCAACCCGCTGGCGACCATCCTCTCGGTGTCGATGATGCTGCGCTACAGCTTCAACCAGGGCGCCGCTGCCGATGCCATCGAACAGGCCGTGAGCCGCGTGCTGGACCAGGGCCTGCGCACCGGTGACATCTATTCCCCGGGCACGACCAAGGTCGGTACCCAGGCCATGGGCGATGCAGTGGTCGAGGCCCTGCGTAATCTGTAATCTGTCGGGCCCGCTGCGCGGCAGCGGCCCACTTTTTTCCTGAAAGGTGCAGTTGTCATGAAGCGTGTAGGTCTGATCGGTTGGCGCGGCATGGTGGGTTCGGTGCTCATGCAGCGGATGCTTGAGGAGCGGGACTTCGACCTGATCGAGCCGGTGTTCTTCACCACTTCCAACGTCGGTGGGCAGGGCCCGGCGGTCGGCAAGGACATTGCCCCGCTGAAGGATGCCTACAGCATCGAAGAGCTGAAGACCCTCGACGTGATCCTGACCTGCCAGGGTGGCGACTACACCAACGAGGTCTTCCCCAAGCTGCGCGAAGCGGGTTGGAACGGCTACTGGATCGACGCCGCCTCCAGCCTGCGCATGCAGGATGACGCGGTCATCGTCCTCGATCCGGTCAACCGCAAGGTCATCGATCATTCCCTGGATGCCGGCACCAAGAACTACATTGGCGGCAACTGCACCGTCAGCCTGATGCTGATGGCCCTGGGCGGCTTGTTCGAAGCCGGCCTGGTGGAGTGGATGAGCGCCATGACCTACCAGGCGGCCTCGGGCGCCGGCGCGCAGAACATGCGTGAGCTGATCAAGCAGATGGGCGCCACCCACGCGGCCGTCGCCGATGACCTGGCCAACCCCGCAAGCGCCATCCTCGACATCGACCGCAAGGTCGCCGAGACCATGCGCGGCGAAGCCTTCCCCACCGAGAACTTCGGCGTACCGCTGGCCGGCAGCCTGATCCCCTGGATCGACAAGGAACTGCCCAACGGCCAGAGCCGCGAGGAATGGAAAGGCCAGGCCGAGACCAACAAGATCCTCGGCCGCTTCAAGAGCCCCATCCCGGTAGACGGCATCTGCGTGCGCATCGGCTCCATGCGCTGCCACAGCCAGGCGCTGACCATCAAGCTGAACAAGGACGTGCCGATCGCCGATATCGAAGGGCTGATCAGCCAGCACAACCCCTGGGTCAAGCTGGTGCCGAACCATCGTGAGATCAGCATGCGTGAGCTGACCCCGACTGCCGTGACCGGCACCCTGTCGGTTCCGGTCGGCCGCCTGCGCAAGCTGAACATGGGTTCGCAGTACCTGGGCGCCTTCACCGTGGGTGACCAACTGCTCTGGGGCGCCGCCGAGCCGCTGCGCCGGATGCTGCGCATCCTGTTGGAGCGTTGATCGAGCCTGGCGCGGGCGGGGCTCGCCCGCGCCAATCGGTCCGATTGCCTGCATACGGGGTGACGGTTAAAGTGCCGCTCCCCGTTTCGCCATAGGCAATGACCATGAGCCCGTCCCTTGAAATCGCCGTGATCGGCGCCACCGGCACCGTCGGCGAAACCCTCGTCCAGCTCCTTGAGGAGCGCGAGTTCCCCGTATCCACCTTGCATCTCTTGGCCAGCATCGAGTCTGCCGGCGCCTCCGTGCCGTTTCGCGGCAAGAACCTGCGCGTGCGGGATGTCGCCGAATTCGATTTCGCCCGTGTCCGCCTGGCCTTCTTCGCCGCCGGCGAGGCGGTGACCCGCAGCTTTGCCTCCCGTGCGCTGCAGGCCGGTTGCTCGGTGATCGACCTGTCCGGGGCGCTGGAGCAGGGCGTGGCGCTGGTTGCAGGGGCCAACGACTCGGCCCTGGCACAGCTCCAGGCCCCGTTCGCACTGATCAGCCCCAGCCCCTCCGCCGTCGCGCTTGCCAGTGTGCTCGCGCCGTTGCGGGAAGTCCTGACGCCTGAGCGCATCTGCGTGACGGCCTGTCTTTCGGTATCCAGCCGGGGGCGTGAGGGTGTGAATGAACTGGCCCGCCAGACGGCCGAATTGCTCAATGCGCGCCCGCTGGAGCCGCGCTTCTTCGACCGGCAGGTGGCCTTCAACATCCTCGCGCAACCCGACGCGGTGGACGAGGAAGGCCATGCTCAGCTTGAACGGCGCCTGGCACGGGAATTGAAGGAGGTATTGGCTTCGCCGGGGCTGGACGTCGCGGCGACCTGCGTCCTGGCGCCGGTGTTCTTCGGCGACAGCCTGAGTGTCTGCATCCAGTCCGCCAAGGACGTGGATCTCGGTGCAGTCAACGCTGCACTGGAAGAGGCCGATGCACTGGAGTGCGTCGAGCTGGGGGACTATCCCACGGCAGTAGGTGACGCTGTTGGGCAGGATGTGATCTACGTCGGCCGCGTGAGAAAGGGCCTCGAAGATCCACGTCAACTCAATTTGTGGATTGCGTCAGATAATGTGCGAAAAGGCGCTGCGCTCAATGCCATACAGTCTGGCGAGTTGTTGATAAAACACTATCTGTAAAAGATACTTACCTGAAAATTTGAAGTACTTTTCTAGCTTGACAATACTGATCTGGTTGATCGCTGGCGGGGAAGCGCAAAGCGCGCGTTGTGGCGGCGATCAATTACCCTCTCGTTCGAGCGAGAAGAAAAGATAAAACAAGGGATTACGCTATGGTTCGGGTTCGCAAACTGGTACTGGCAATTGCGGCAGCTTCGGCTCTGTCTTCCGGCATGGCACATGCCCTTGGGCTTGGTGAAGTCACTCTCAAGTCTGCATTGAACCAGCCGCTGGATGCTGAGATCGAGTTGCTCGACGTCCGCGATCTGTCGTCCAGTGAAGTCGTTCCCAGCCTCGCTTCCGCCGAAGAGTTCGGCAAGGCGGGCGTTGATCGCCAGTATTTCCTCACGGATCTCAAGTTCACCCCCGTGCTCAAGCCCAACGGCAAGAGCGTGGTGCGCGTGACCTCCAGCAAGCCGGTGCGCGAGCCCTACCTCAACTTCCTGGTTGAGGTGCTGTGGCCCAACGGCCGACTGCTGCGCGAGTACACCCTGCTGCTCGATCCGCCGGCCTATTCGCCTGAAACCGCTGCTGTCGCTCCTGCTCTGGCTGCCACCGCGCCGGCCCAGCAGGCTCGCCCGGCCGCACCGCGCGCTGCTGCACCGGTCGCTTCGGCTCCGTCCGCCTCCCCGGCTGCCAGTGCCAGCAAGGTTGCAGGTGGCGGCGATTACCGCACCACCGGCAAGGACACCCTGTGGGACATCGCTCAGCGCAACCGCGCCAGCGGCAGCGTTCACCAGGCCATGCTGGCCATTCAGGACCTGAACCCCGATGCCTTCGTGGGCGGCAACATCAACCGTCTGAAGAGCGGCCAGGTCCTGCGCATGCCGACCGAGCAGCAGATCGCCAGCCGCTCCCAGTCCGAGGCCATTGCCCAGGTCGCCGCCCAGAATGCTGCCTGGCGCAGCGGCGGTGCCGTGGCCGATACCGCTGGTCAGCGCCAGCTGGATGCCACCAAGCGCTCCACCGCAGGTGCCGCCCCGGCCAAGGCCGAGAGCAAGGACAGCCTGCGTCTGGTTTCCGCCGAGAGTGGCAAGGCAACCGCCGGCAGCGAGAAGGGTGCCGCCAACGGTAACGCCAAGGCCCTGGCCGAGAAGCTGGCGGTCACCCAGGAAAGCCTGGACACCACCCGCCGCGAGAACGCAGAACTGAAGAGCCGGATGACGGATCTGCAGAGCCAGCTCGACAAGCTGCAGCGCCTGATCCAGCTCAAGGACGATCAACTCGCCAAGATGCAGGGCGATCTGTCCAAGAAGCCCGAGGCCGCCGCTCCGGCAGCACCGGCTTCCGCCACACCGCCGGCACCTGCCGTCGAGCAGCCCGCACCTGCACCGCAGACCCAGGCGCCCGCCGAGGCGGGCGCCCCGGCGACTCCGCCGGCCGGCGCCGCGCCGGACTACAACTACAACCAGGAGCCGGCCGCACCCGATGCGGCCAGCCAGACCCAGAACCAGCAGCCGGCCACAGAGCCGGCTGAAGCCGTTGAGAAGCCCGCTGCCCAGCCGACCCCGGCCCCGGCTCCCGCGCCGGTTCCCCCGGTCGAGGCCGAGCAGCCGAGCTTCATCGACGAGCTGATGGGCAACACCCTGTTGCTGGGCATCATTGGCGGCAGCGCGCTGCTGGTGCTGCTGGTGGTACTGATGATCCTTTCCCGTCGTAACGCCATGAAGGAAGCCGAGCTGCAGAACAGCCTGGCCCACCAGGATGGCGATGCGAATGCGGACAGCGATCTCGACCTGCAGGACAACGCCTTCTCCGGTTTCGACGTCGAGCCGGCTGCCGCCCCAGCGGCCGCAGCCCAGGGCGCGTCCGAGGAGCGTGTCACCGCCCAGACTGGCGACGCCCTCAGCGAAGCCGACATCTATATTGCCTACGGCCGTTTCAACCAGGCTGCTGAGCTGCTGCAGAACGCCATCAACGACGAGCCGCATCGCGCGGACCTGCGCCTGAAGCTGATGGAGGTCTACGCCGAACTCGGTGATCGCGACGGTTTCGCCCGTCAGGAAGGCGAGCTGCGTGAAATCGGTGGTGCCCAGGCTGACGTGGACCTGCTCAAGTCCCGCTACCCGGCCATGGCCGCCGTGGCGGCCGCGGGTGCCGGCTTTGCCGCTGCCTCGGTTGCAGACGACCTGGACAGCTTCAGCCTCGACGACCTGACCCTGGACGAGCCGGCTGCTCCGGCCCAGAAGCCGCAGGATCTGGACGATGCCTTCGACCTCAGCCTCGACGACGAACTGGATGCCACGCCGGCCGCCCGTGCCCCGGTCGAAGAGCCCCTGCCCAGCCTCGACGACCTGGATCTGGATGCCGATCTGAACCTCGACCTGCCGGCTTCCAGCCCCGCCGCCGCTGACGACGACCTCGGTTTCGACCTGGATCTCGACAGCAAGCCCCTTGCCGAGGACAACCTTTCTCTGGGTGACGACCTGGCCGATTTCAGCCTGGACCTGGACGAAGGCGCCAAGCCCTCGGCTGCTGCGGAAGACGACTTCCTGCTGAGCCTGGACGACGACCTGCCGGCCGCCGAGCCCGCCAAGCTCGAAACCAGTGACTTCGACCTGCCTTCCGACTTCGACCTGTCCATGCCCGAAGAGCCGGCGCACGTCGAGCCGCAGGCAGACAGCTTCGCCGCCAAGCTGGACGAAGTCACCGCCGAACTGGACCAGCTCGCCGAGAGCCTCGACCAGCCGGCCGAAGAGGCGCCCATCCCGGCTCCGGCTCCTGAAGTCGCGGCACCTGCTGCGGACCTGGAAGGGGACGACGACTTCGATTTCCTCTCGGGCACCGACGAAACCTCCACCAAGCTCGACCTGGCACGTGCCTACATCGACATGGGCGACACCGAAGGTGCTCGCGACATCCTCGACGAGGTGCTGACCGAAGGCAGCGAAACCCAGCAACAGGAAGCGCGCGACCTGATCGCCCGTATCAGCTGATCCATGACACAAGCAGTACCCGCAACGGCAGCCGAAAAGGCTGCCGTTGGCATTTCCAGAATCGCCCTTGGCGTTGAGTACAAGGGTTCCCGCTACCGTGGCTTCCAGCGCCAGATCGCCGGTGTGCCGTCCATCCAGGAAGCCCTCGAGAAGGCGCTGACCAAAGTGGCTGGCGGGCATCCCGTCACCCTCAGTTGCGCGGGCCGGACAGACGCGCTGGTTCACGCCAGCGGCCAGGTCGTGCATTTCGACACGCCGGTCCCGCGCTCCATGCACGCCTGGACCATGGGCGCGAACATGAACCTGCCCGGCGATATCAGCGTCACCTGGGCCCAGGCCATGCCTGCGCATTTCGATGCGCGCTTCAGCGCCATGGCGCGGCGCTATCGGTACGTCATCTACAGCGACCCGATCCGCCCGGCCCACATGGCCGAAGAGGTGACCTGGAACCACCGGCCCCTGGACGTCGAGCGGATGCGCGAGGCGGCTGCCTACCTGGTGGGCACCCACGATTTCACCTCGTTCCGCGCCAAACAGTGCCAGGCCAAGTCGCCGGTGAAGACGGTCCATCACCTGCAGATCCACGAGCATGGCCGTTTCATCGTGCTGGACGTGCGAGCCAATGCCTTCCTCCACCACATGGTGCGCAACTTCGCAGGCGTGCTCATGGCCATTGGTGCCGGCGAGCGCCCGCCGGAGTGGGCGAAGGAAATCCTCGAAAGCCGTTGCCGGCGTACCGGCGGTGTCACTGCGCACCCCTACGGGCTCTACCTGGTGAAGGTGGAATACCCGGAGGAGTTCGAGCTTCCCAGGCGTTACCTGGGGCCGCATTTCCTCTCCTGGATGCCGGAAGACGCAAGCTGACGCTGTAGCGGACCTTTGCTACCATCCAGCAACTTTTTGCCCAGCAGGTGTCTGCACGTTGTCTACCGTTCGCGTCAAAATCTGTGGCATCACCCGTGTCGAGGACGCCCTGGCGGCTGTAGCCGCCGGTGCCGATGCCATCGGGCTGGTGTTCTACGCGCCCAGTCCCCGGGCCGTGACCGCCGAGCAGGCGAGGGCGATCATCTCCGCTCTGCCGCCCTTCGTGACCACGGTCGGATTGTTCGTCGACATGCCGGGGGAGGAACTGGACAGCGTGCTGGCGACGGTGCCGCTCGACCTGCTGCAGTTCCACGGCGACGAATCGCCGGAGGCATGCCGGCGCCATGGGCGCCCCTATCTCAAGGCCCTGCGTATGCGTCCCGGTGACGATGTCCCGGCGCTGATCGACCGCTACCCGGATGCATCCGGCGTTCTGCTGGACACCTACGTGCCTGGCACGCCCGGCGGCACGGGCGAGGCCTTTGATTGGAGCCTGGTGCCTAGCGCGCCTTCCCGCCCGGTGGTGCTCGCCGGTGGCCTGACTCCCGGCAACGTCGCCAATGCCATCCGGCGCGTGCGCCCCTATGCCGTCGATGTTAGCGGCGGGGTCGAGGCGTCCAAGGGCATCAAGGACCCTGTGCTGATCCGGGCCTTCATCGATGCCGTGCGTTCTGCCGAGTGATCGTCTTTCCCGCCATCGTGTCGAGCGGCAGCGCTCGACTGGATGTGACGACGGCGAGCGGGCTGCCGTCCATAACCCAGTTGTCCGCTCGGACGCTCCCCGGGAGCGCCGCGAGCCGGGCCGGAACCAGGTGCTGCCGGCGCGTTCTATTGGCGTGGATGGCGGCGGCGGTCGGGGCGAACCCGGCCATGAATTTGATTTCGCTCAGGAACAGGCGCAGCGCTTCGAGCCGCTAGCGCGTGTTCGGGCCTGAAGCTATGGAGAACGAGAGCATGAGCAACTGGCTGGTAGACAAGCTGATCCCTTCGATCATGCGTTCCGAAGTTAAGAAGAGCTCGGTACCCGAAGGCCTCTGGCACAAGTGCCCGTCCTGCGATGCCGTGCTGTACAAGCCCGAGCTCGAGAAGACCCTGAATGTCTGCCCCAAGTGCGACCACCACATGCGCATCGATGCGCGCACTCGCCTGGACATTTTCCTCGATGCCGAAGGCCGGGAAGAACTGGGCGCCGACCTCGAGCCGGTGGATCGCCTGAAGTTCCGCGACAGCAAGAAGTACAAGGACCGCCTGGCCGCCGCGCAGAAGGACACCGGTGAAAAGGATGCCCTGATCGCCATGAGCGGCAGCCTCGAAGGCAACCCTATCGTGGCCTGCGCCTTCGAGTTCTCCTTCATGGGCGGCTCCATGGGTGCCATCGTCGGTGAGCGCTTCGTGCGTGCCGCCAACGTTGCGCTGGAGAAACGCTGCCCGCTGGTGTGCTTCTCCGCCTCCGGTGGCGCGCGCATGCAGGAGGCGCTGATCTCCCTGATGCAGATGGCCAAGACCTCCGCTGTCCTGGCGCGCCTGCGCGAAGAGGGCATTCCCTTCATCTCCGTGCTGACCGACCCGGTCTACGGCGGCGTGTCGGCCAGCCTGGCCATGCTGGGCGATGTGATCGTCGGCGAGCCCAAGGCCCTGATCGGCTTCGCCGGCCCGCGCGTGATCGAGCAGACCGTGCGCGAGAAGCTGCCTGAAGGCTTCCAGCGCAGCGAGTTCCTGCTGGAACACGGCGCCATCGACATGATCATCCCCCGCCAGGAACTGCGCAGCCGCCTGTCGCGCCTGCTCGCCCAGTTCCAGAACCTGCCGTCTCCCGAACCCACCCCCGCACCGGCCACTGCATGACCCAGAGAACCCTCGCCGACTGGCTCGATTACCTCGAACACCTCCACCCCAGCGCCATCGACATGGGGCTGGAGCGCAGCCGGCAGGTGGCCGAGCGCCTGGGTATCGGGCAGCTTGCCCCCAAGGTGATCACCGTCACCGGCACCAACGGCAAGGGTTCCACCTGTGCATTCCTGGCTGCGCTGCTGCGCAGCCAGGGTCTGCGCGTCGGGGTCTACAGCTCGCCGCACCTGCTGCGCTACAACGAGCGCGTCCAGTTCGACGACGGCCTCGCCAGCGATGAGGCCCTCTGTGAGGCCTTCGCCGCAGTCGAAGCGGCGCGTGGCGATATCACCCTGACCTATTTCGAGATGGGCACCCTGGCGGCCTTCTGGCTGTTCCAGTGCCGAGCCCTGGATGCCGTGGTGCTGGAAGTCGGCCTGGGTGGACGGCTCGACGCCGTGAACCTGGCCGATGCCGACCTGGCCCTGGTTACCAGCATTGGTATCGACCATGCCGACTGGCTCGGCGACACCCGTGAAAGCGTGGCCTTCGAGAAGGCCGGCATCTTCCGCCCGGGCAAGCCAGCCGTGTGTGGTGATCTCGACCCGCCTGCCCCCCTGCTGGGCCGGGCTGCCGAGATCGGTGCGCCGATGCTGGTGCGGGGGCGCGACTTCGACCTGGCCGAGGCCGAGCAGAGCTGGCACTGGCGTGGCCGCTCGCCGTCCGGCGAGTTGCTGCAATTGCACGACCTGCCGCTGCTGGACCTGCCCCAGGAGAATGCGTCCCTCGCCCTGCAGGCCTATGCGCTGCTTGGTCTGCCCTGGCAGCCCGAGCGCCTGGTGCAGGCCCTGGCCGCTACCCAGGTCAGTGGGCGTCTCGAGCGTCGCAACATCCTGTGGCAAGGCAAACGCATCTCCCTGGTGCTGGATGTCGGGCACAACCCCCATGCCGCCGAATTCCTTGCCGGCCGCCTGGTTGCGCGGCCTGTCGCGGGGCGCCGCCTGGCCGTGTTCGGCCTGCTGGCGGACAAGGACCTCGACGGCGTGCTCCGCCCGCTGCACACGCATCTGGCGGACTGGGCGGTGACTGCGTTACCGTCGCCCCGTTCCCGGCCGGCCGGCGAACTGCAGGCTGCCCTCGATGCCCTGGGGGCGCGGGTGCATGGCCATGAGTCCGTCGCCGCCGCCCTGCAGGCGCAGTGCGAACAGGCCGGGGAGGGGGATGAAATCCTGGTGTTCGGATCGTTCTATTGCGTGGCCGAGGCCCTGGCCTGGCTCGCGCAGCAGGCTTGATAGTGGGGGTAGCCGTGCTGGACAAGGGACTCAAGCAACGTATCGTCGGCGCCGTGGTGCTGCTGGCATTGGCCGTGATCTTCCTGCCGATGCTGTTCACCCGCGAGGACGAGTTGCGCCAGGTGCACGTCGAAGCACCGCCGATGCCCCAGGCGCCGGCCATGCCCTCGACCGAGCTGGAGGACGTCCAGGTCCCCGAGCCCCAGGCCCTGCCGGACGAGCCTGTGCCCCCGCTGGACGCCAACGGTGGCGTGGCCCAGGTGCCGGCCACTCCCCCTGCCGCTCCGGCGCCCAGCCAGGCGCCGCGCCAGCAGCTGGCCCCGGCACCTGCACAGCCCGTTGCGGCCCCGCCCGTCGCCCAGGCTCAACCCCAGGCTGCTCCGGCGCAGCCGGCGGCCAAGGTCGAGGAAAAGCGCCTGGACCCCAACGGCCTGCCCGTCAGCTGGTCCATCCAGCTGGCCAGCCTGTCCAACCGGGCCAGTGCCGAGAACCTGCAGAAGTCCCTGCGCAACCAGGGCTACAACGCCTACATCCGCAGCGCGGACGGCATGAACCGGGTGTTCGTCGGGCCGGTCATCGAGCGTGCCGAAGCCGAGCGCCTGCGCGATTCCCTCAGCCGCCAGCAGAAGCTCAACGGTTTCGTGGTGCGGTTCCAGCCGGAGAAGGGCTGAGTCAGCACCGCCGTCGGACCTTTCTGATTCGCGGGTTACCGGAGTCCAAGGCCTCTGTTAAAATGCCCGCCTTTTCCGTTCGTGGGCTGCATACGTGGCATTCACCTGGGTCGATTGGGCGATCATCGCCATCATCGCCATTTCCAGCTTGATCAGTCTGAGGCGCGGCTTCGTCAAGGAAGCCCTCTCGTTGCTCACCTGGATCATTGCCGGTGCAGTCGCCTGGATGTTCGGGGGCGCGCTGTCGCAGCATCTCACCCAATTCATCGAAATGCCCTCGGCCCGCGTCATCGCGGCCTGCGCCACTCTCTTCATCGCCACCCTGCTGGTGGGGGCGTTGGTCAACTTCCTGATCGGCGAGCTGATCAGGGTCACCGGCATGGACGGCACCGACCGCTTCCTCGGCATGGTCTTCGGCGCGGCGCGCGGGGCCTTGCTGGTGGTGGTACTGGTCGGCCTGCTCAGCCTGGCGCCGGTGCAACAGGATCCTTGGTGGCAGCAGTCCACGCTGCTGCCGCACTTTCTTATGGTCGCCGACTGGTCCAAGAACCTGATCCTGGGTCTGACCGGTCAGTGGCTCAACGGCAGCGTCAGCCCACCCGGCTGAGCTGCCAGACGAAGGGCGCCACCCCGGGGTAAACCCCGTGCGGCGCCCAGTATTGGCTCGAACTACTAGCAGGGGTTGCGTCACATGTGTGGCATCGTCGGTATCGTCGGCAAGTCGAACGTCAATCAGGCGCTGTATGACGCGCTCACCGTTCTCCAACATCGCGGCCAGGATGCGGCCGGGATCGTGACCAGCCATGACGGCCGCCTGTTCCTGCGCAAGGACAATGGCCTGGTGCGCGATGTGTTCCAGCAGCGCCACATGCAGCGCCTGGTCGGCCACATGGGCATCGGCCATGTGCGCTACCCCACCGCCGGCTCCTCCAGCTCCGCCGAGGCGCAGCCGTTCTACGTCAACTCGCCCTACGGCATCACCCTGGCCCACAACGGCAACCTGACCAATGTCGAGCAGCTGGCCAAGGAGATCTACGAGTCCGACCTGCGCCACGTGAACACCAACTCCGACTCGGAAGTGCTGCTCAACGTGTTCGCCCACGAGCTGGCCCACCGCGGCAAGCTGCAGCCCACCGAGGAAGACGTGTTCGCCGCCGTCTCCGGCGTGCATGACCGCTGCCTGGGCGGCTACGCCGTGGTGGCGATGATCACCGGCTACGGCATCGTCGGCTTCCGCGACCCCAACGCCATCCGCCCGATCGTGTTCGGCCAGCGCCACACCGACGAAGGCGTCGAGTACATGATCGCCTCCGAGAGCGTTGCCCTGGACGTGCTCGGCTTCACCCTGATCCGTGACCTCGCCCCGGGCGAGGCGGTGTACATCACCGAGGAAGGCAAGCTCTACACCCGCCAGTGCGCCAAGGCGCCGAAGCTCTCCCCGTGCATCTTCGAGCACGTCTACCTGGCGCGTCCGGACTCCATCATGGACGGCGTCTCCGTCTACAAGGCGCGCCTGCGCATGGGCGAGAAGCTGGCCGAGAAGATCCAGCGCGAGCGCCCCGACCACGACATCGACGTGGTCATCCCGATCCCGGACACCAGCCGCACCGCGGCACTGGAGCTGGCCAACCACCTGGGTGTGAAGTTCCGCGAAGGCTTCGTGAAGAACCGCTACATCGGCCGGACCTTCATCATGCCGGGCCAGGCGGCGCGCAAGAAATCCGTGCGCCAGAAGCTCAACGCCATCGAACTGGAATTCCGCGGCAAGAACGTGATGCTGGTGGACGACTCCATCGTCCGCGGCACCACCTGCAAGCAGATCATCCAGATGGCCCGCGAAGCCGGCGCCAAGAACGTCTACTTCTGCTCCGCCGCTCCGGCGGTGCGCTACCCCAACGTCTACGGCATCGACATGCCGAGTGCCCATGAACTGATCGCCCACAACCGGACAACCGAGGACGTGGCCGAGCTGATCGGTGCCGACTGGCTGGTCTACCAGGACCTGCCGGACCTGATCGAAGCGGTCGGCGGTGGCAAGGTGAAGATCGAGCACTTCGACTGCGCCGTGTTCGACGGCCAGTACATCACCGGTGACGTCGACGAGCAGTACCTGGACAAGATCGAGCAGGCCCGCAACGACCTCGCCAAGGTCAAGGCCAGTGCGGTCAGCGCCATCATCGACCTGTACAACAACTGAGCCAGGCGCGGCCTGGGCCGCGCCCTCCGTGACACCCCGCAGCCCGGACCCGATCCGGGCTTCGTTTCTGGAGAGATAGGGTTATGACGCAAGAATGGGAAGCCGGAAGGCTGGACAGTGACCTCGAAGGCGCCTCCTTCGACACCCTCGCCGTGCGTGCCGGCCAGCGCCGTTCGCCGGAAGGTGAGCACGGCGAGGCCATGTTCCTCACCTCCAGCTACGTGTTCCGCACCGCCGCCGACGCCGCCGCGCGCTTCGCCGGCGAGGTGCCGGGCAACGTCTACTCGCGCTACACCAACCCCACCGTACGCACCTTCGAGGAGCGCATCGCCGCGCTGGAAGGTGCCGAGCAGGCCGTGGCCACCGCTTCCGGCATGTCCGCCATCCTCGCCATCGCCATGAGCCTGTGCAGTGCCGGCGATCATGTGCTGGTCTCGCGCAGCGTGTTCGGTTCCACCATCAGCCTGTTCGAGAAGTACCTCAAGCGCTTCGGCGTGCAGGTGGACTACCCGGCGCTGTCGGACCTGGCCGGCTGGGAAGCGGCGATCAAGCCCAATACCCGCCTGCTGTTCGTCGAGTCGCCGTCCAACCCCCTGGCCGAGCTGGTGGACATCACCGCCCTGGCCGAAATCGCCCACGCCAAGGGCGCCCTGCTGGTGGTGGACAACTGCTTCTGCACCCCGGCGCTGCAGCAGCCGCTGAAGCTGGGGGCCGACATCGTCATGCACTCGGCCACCAAGTACATCGACGGCCAGGGCCGTGCCATGGGAGGCGTGGTGGCCGGCCGTGCCGAGCACATGAAGGAGGTGGTGGGCTTCCTGCGGACCGCCGGCCCGACCCTCAGCCCCTTCAACGCCTGGTTGATGCTCAAGGGCCTGGAAACCCTGCGCGTACGCATGCAGGCCCACAGCGCCAGTGCGCTGGAGCTGGCGCGCTGGCTGGAAACCCAGCCGGGCATCGAGCGGGTGCACTACGCCGGCCTGGAAAGCCACCCCCAGCATGAGCTCGCCAAGCGCCAGCAGAAGGCCTTCGGCGCCGTGGTCAGCTTCGAGGTGAAGGGCGGCAAGGAGGCGGCGTGGCGCTTCATCGATGCCACCCGGATGATCTCCATCACCACCAACCTGGGGGACACCAAGACCACCATCGCCCACCCGGCCACCACCTCCCACGGGCGGCTGTCGCCCCAGGAGCGGGCCAATGCCGGCATCGCCGACAACCTGATCCGCGTGGCGGTCGGTCTCGAAGACGTGGCCGACATCCAGGCGGACCTGGCGCGAGGCCTGGCGGTTCTGTGATGGAGTGGAGTGTCGAAACCTGCCTCGCCAACAATGGCAAGGTCGCGCTGGTCACCGGCGCGGCCCGGGGCATCGGGCTGGGCGTCGCCGCCTGGCTGCTGGCCGAAGGCTGGCAGGTGGTGTTGTCCGACATTGATCGGGCCCGGGGTTCCAAGGTCGCCAAGGCGCTGGGCCCCAACGCCTGGTTCGTCGGCATGGACGTGGCCCACGAAAGCCAGGTGGCTGTGGGCATTGCCGAGGTCCTCGGCCAGTTCGGCCGGCTGGATGCCCTGGTGTGCAACGCCGCCGTTGCCGATCCCCATGGCGCACCGCTGGAAAGCCTTGAGCTGTCGGCCTGGAACCGCACCCTGGCGGTCAACCTCACCGGGCCCATGCTGCTGGCCAAGCACTGCGCCCCGTACCTGCGGGCGCACAAAGGCGCGATCGTCAACATCGCTTCCACCCGCGCCCACCAGTCCGAGCCGGATACCGAGGCCTATGCCGCGAGCAAGGGTGGCCTGGTGGCGCTGACCCATGCCCTGGCCATCAGCCTGGGGCCGGATGTCCGGGTGAATGCGGTCAGCCCCGGCTGGATCGACAGCCGTGACCGTGCCGAACGCGAGGCCGTGCCGCTCACCGAACTGGATCATGACCAGCACCCGGTGGGTCGGGTCGGGCTGGTGGAGGATGTGGCGCCGTTGGTGGCCTGGCTGCTGTCCGACCAGGCGGCGTTCGTCACCGGCCAGGACTACCGTGTCGACGGTGGAATGACCCGCAAGATGGTCTACCTCGACTGACGTCGGGGAGGGGCCTGAACGGGCGGTGGCGCTGGCGCGTCACCGCCCGTTTGCGTTTCAGGGGCGCAGGTCGATGGCCGGGGTGCCCTGGCCGTCGAACAGCTGGGCCGGTTCGGACGGCAGGATGCTCGGGCGGCTGCGTTGCGGGCCCGGATCGCCAAGTACGCGGATGTCGCTGTACTTCTTGCCCGACAACGCCGCCAGGCCGGCGCGGTCGCGCACCACGGTGGGCCGCAGGAACACCATCAGGTTGCGTTTCACATGGCTGTCCTTGGTGGAGCGGAACAGCCGGCCGAGCAGGGGGATGTCGCCCAGCAGCGGCACCTTGGAATCGGTGGTGGTGATGTCGTCCTGGATCAGGCCGCCGAGCACGATCACCTGGCCGTCCTCGGCGAGGATGGTGCTCTTGATCGAGCGCTTGTTGGTGATCAGGTCGACGGCCTGGGCGCTGACGCTGGCCGTCGGAGCAATGGAGGAGATTTCCTGCTCGATCTCCAGGCGCAGGGTGGCGCCTTCGTTGATGTGTGGGGTGACCTTGAGGGTCACGCCGATGTCCTTGCGCTCGATGGTGGTGAACGGGTTGCTGGCACCGGTTGAGCCCGTGGTGTAGGAGCCGGTCTGGAAGGGCACGTTCTGGCCCACCAGGATCTCCGCCTTCTGGTTGTCCAGGGTCAGCAGGCTCGGCGTGGAGAGCAGGTTGCTCTTGCTGTTGGCCGACAATGCCGTGACCAGGGCGCCGAAGTGGTCGGTGCCGACGCCGATGATGGCGCCGTCCGGTAGGGAGTCAGGCACCTTCTTGTCCTGGATGGCCTTGAGCACGGTGCCCACCGACAGGCCGGTGTTGGCGAAGTTGGCTCCGCCCAGACCACCCGTGCGGCCACGGGCGTCCACGGCCCACTGCACGCCGAGGGCGTCGCTGATGTCGCCGGAGATTTCCACGATGGCGGCTTCCACCATCACCTGGGCGCGTGGCACGTCCAGCTGGCGGACGATGTCTTCCAATGCATTCACCGTGTCCGGTTCGGCCAGCAGCACCAGGGCATTGAGGCTCTCGTCGGCGCGGATGAGGATGTTCTGCGGTTTGCCCTTCTGCTCGGTGCCTTCAGGGGATTTGAGGCCCTCGGAAATCTCGCCGAGGGTGGTCGCCAGGGCCTTGGCATCGTTGTGGCGCAGGCGGATCACCCGGGTATTGGCCGAGCGCGCGGTGGGTGTGTCCAGGGACTGCGCCAGGGACACCAGCTTGGCCCGGGCCGAAGGCGGGCCGACGATGATCAGGCGGTTGGTGCGGGAGTCGGCGATCACCTGGGCGGCGTTGGTGCCCTTGGCCTGGCCGCGGGTGACGGCGTTGTTGAGCACCTCGGCGGCGTCCATCACCCAGGCGTTCTGCAGGTTGAGCACGGTGTAGTCGCGGTCGCCCTTCTGGTCCAGCTGGCGCATCAGGTCTTCGATGCGGGCGATGTTGGCGGCGCGGTCGCTGATGATCAGTGCGTTGGCCGAGGTCACCGCGGCCAGGTGGCCGTACTGCGGTACCAGCGGGCGGATCAGCGGGATCAGCTCGGTGACCGGCGCGTGCTGGACCTGGATCACCCGGGTCTCCAGCGTGTCCGGCGCTTCCGGGCCGCTACCGGCTTCGGCCTTGGCCTCGGCGTTGGGGATGATCCGCGCCTGGTCACCCTGGGTGATCACGGTGAAGCCGTGGGTGGCCATCACCGAGAGGAACAGCTGGTAGACCTCCGACAGGCTCAGCGGCGCCTTGGAGACCACGCTGACCTGGCCCTTCACCCGCGGATCGACGATGAAGGTCTGCCCGGTGATGTCGGCCACCTGGTCGACGAATTCGCGAATGTCCGCATCCTTGAGGTTGATCGTCCAGCTGTCCTGCTGGCTGCTGCTGGAGGCGGAAACGGGTTCGGCGGCGAAAACGGGGAGCGGGGCGGTCGCAAGTCCGGCGACCAGTACGGCAATACTCAGGCGCGAGAGGGCTGTGGGCATTGATTCATTCGCTTTCCATGGGCTGTTCGGGCGGTGAGTCCGGGGGCAGGCCGCCGGATTCTTCCATCTGTTTTCTGAGGGCTTCCATGCGCTCACGCAGCTCGGCGGCATTCTCGTCCTGAAGGCCTTCGAGTGCCTCGATCGCTCCGTCGGCGGGCGCTGCGTCCATCACCGGCGAAACGGTTGCACTGGGGCGGGTATGGGGAAAGGTCAGGGTCTCCAGGCGGCCACCCCGTTCGATCTCCACCCGGTCGCGGTAGACAGCGTGCAAGCGTACGCCGTCGCTGATCGACTCGCCTGCCAGTATCCGCCTCGGCTTGTTGTCGTCCGCGCGGATGATGGCGCTGGAACGTGCCGGGTCGGCGTTGATGAAACTGCCCAGCAGTACCAGGCGCAGGTTGGTCGCCGGCGGCGGTCCCTCCTGCTGGATGCGGGCCGGGCCGAACAGGCGCTCCAGGCGGTCGAGGCTGGGCGGAACCGCCGCCGCTTGCGGGCTGTCGCTACTGGTGGGGGCGGGGGCGCGCAGCAGGCGGATCCAGTCGGCGGTCTGCCAGGCGAGGCTCAGGCTCATCGCTGCGACCAGCGCCACCCCGACGACGACGGGGGCCTTTTCCTGCAAGCGATATCGGGCACCTGGAACGGGCAAAAGAGGGTCTCCGCGAGGCGAGTCAGTGGTGATTGTGGGGGTACGTCGGGGAAAAAGTGCGTTGATCATAGCAGCACGAATGGATCACGCTGCAAGCGTCCGGAAGATGTACGACCGGCGACGATGTGCTAAAGATAGCGCCGTTTTTTTACGACTTGCCGTGCATCCGGCAGCACAACGAAAAGAATTCGGCAGGGATTCGCCGAACAACCGTAAGACCCCGTGCTAGACGTTTCCGGGGTGATTTCATTAAGGCATGACACGGATGAATTCCTCTTCGCTGGACGCGCCGCTGCGGCGCCTGCCATTCGGTTTCGCCAAACGACACGGTGTCTTCCTCCAGGATGGCGCCGAACCCTGCCTGGCCCATCGCCAGGGCGCCGAGCTGGTGGCCCTGGCCGAGGCCCGCCGCTTCGTCGGGCGCAGCCTGCCGTTCCGGGCGCTTGCCCCCGAGGCCTTCGATCAGGCCCTGGCCCAGGCCTATCAACACGATTCGTCCGCCACCATGCAGTTGGCCGAGGACCTGGGCGGCAGCCTGGACCTCGCCGCGCTGGCCGAGCAGATGCCCGAGACCACCGACCTGATGGAGCAGGAGGACGATGCACCGATCATCCGCCTGATCAACGCCATCCTCGGCGAGGCGATCCGCGAGAACGCCTCGGACATCCACCTGGAAACCTTCGAGAAGCGCCTCGTGGTGCGCTTCCGCGTCGACGGCATCCTGCGCGAAGTGCTGGAGCCCAAGCGCGAGCTGGCGGCGCTGCTGGTGTCGCGGATCAAGGTCATGGCCAAGCTCGACATCGCTGAGAAGCGCATCCCCCAGGACGGCCGCATTTCCCTGCGGGTGGCCGGCCGCGAGGTGGACATCCGCGTCTCCACGCTGCCCTCGGCCAATGGCGAGCGCGTGGTGCTGCGTTTGCTCGACAAGCAGGCCGGGCGCCTGACCCTGCAACACCTGGGCATGAGCGCGCGGGACCGGGCGCTGATGGAGGAGACCGTGCGCAAGCCCCACGGCATCCTGCTGGTCACCGGCCCCACTGGCTCGGGCAAGACCACCACCCTCTACGCCAGCCTCACCACCCTGAACGACCGCACCCGCAACATCCTCACGGTCGAAGACCCCATCGAGTACCACCTGGAAGGCATCGGCCAGACCCAGGTCAACCCCAAGGTGGACATGACCTTCGCTCGGGGTCTGCGGGCCATCCTCCGCCAGGACCCGGACGTGGTGATGGTGGGCGAGATCCGCGACCACGAGACCGCCGAGATCGCCGTGCAGGCCTCGCTCACCGGTCACCTGGTGCTCTCCACCCTGCACACCAACAGCGCCATCGGGGCCATTACCCGCCTGGTGGACATGGGCGTCGAGCCCTTCCTGTTGTCGTCTTCCCTGCTGGGCGTGCTGGCCCAGCGCCTGGTGCGGGTGCTCTGCCCGCACTGCAAGGAGGCCTACCAGGCCGACGCCGCCGAATGCCAGCTGCTGGGCGTCGACCCGACGCAGCCGGCCACCCTCTATCACGCACGTGGCTGCAGTGAGTGCCACCAGCAGGGCTATCGCGGGCGAACCGGCATCTACGAGCTGGTGGTGTTCGACGACCACATGCGCAGCCTGATCCACAACGCCGCCTCCGAGCAGGAGATGACCCGCCACGCCCGCCGCTCCGGCCCGAGCATCCGTGACGACGGCAAGCGCAAGGTGCTGGAAGGCGTGACGACCGTGGAAGAAGTCCTCCGCGTAACCCGGGAAGAATAAATGGCCGCCTTCGAATACATCGCCCTGGACGCCCGCGGACGTCAGCAGAAGGGCGTGCTGGAGGCCGACAGTGCCCGTCAGGTCCGCCAATTGCTGCGCGAGCGGCAGCTGGCGCCGCTGGAGGTCAAGGCCACCCGCACCCGCGAGCAGGCCGTCGGCGGCCAGCGTTTCGGCTTCGCCCGGGGGCTGTCCGCCCGCGACCTGGCCCTGGTGACCCGCCAACTGGCGACTCTTGTGCAGGCGGCGCTGCCCATCGAGGAGGCCTTGCGCGCTGCGGCGGCCCAGTCCACCTCATCGCGCATCCAGTCGATGCTGCTGGCGGTGCGCGCCAAGGTGCTGGAGGGCCACAGCCTGGCCGGCAGCCTGCGCGAGTTTCCCGCTGCCTTCCCCGAGCTCTACCGCGCCACCGTTTCGGCAGGGGAGCACGCCGGCCACCTCGGCCCGGTGCTGGAACAACTGGCGGACTACACCGAGCAACGCCAGCAGTCGCGGCAGAAGATCCAGCTGGCGCTGCTCTACCCGGTGATCCTGATGTGCGCCTCCCTCGGCATCGTCGGCTTCCTGCTGGGCTTCGTGGTGCCGGACGTGGTGCGGGTATTCATCGATTCCGGGCAGACCCTGCCGCTGCTCACCCGTGGCCTGATCGCCCTCAGCGACCTGGTCAAGCACTGGGGCTGGCTGGCCATCCTGCTGCTGGTGGCCGGCATCACCGCGATCCGCCTGGCGCTGCGCCAGGAGGCGGCGCGTCAGCGCTGGCACGGCATCCTGCTGCGGGTGCCTTTGGTGGGGCGGCTGGTGCGTGCCACCGACACTGCGCGCTTCGCCTCCACCCTGGCGATCCTCACCCGGAGCGGCGTACCGCTGGTGGAGGCCCTCGGCATTGCCGCCGAGGTCATCGCCAACCGGGTGATCCGTGCCGAAGTGGTGCTGGCCGCACAGAAAGTGCGCGAAGGCGGCAGCCTGACCCGCGCCCTGGAGCAGACCGGTCAGTTCCCGCCGATGATGCTGCACATGGTGGCCAGCGGCGAACGTTCCGGCGAGCTGGACCAGATGCTGGCCCGCACCGCCCGCAACCAGGAAAGCGACCTGGCCGCGCAGATCGCGCTGCTGGTGGGGCTGTTCGAGCCCTTCATGCTGGTGTTCATGGGCGCCGTGGTATTGGTCATCGTCCTGGCTATTCTCCTGCCCATCCTTTCTCTCAACCAACTCGTGGGGTAAACGCGTGAAATCGAGCCGTCTACAGAGGGGCTTCACCCTCATCGAAATCATGGTGGTGGTGGTCATCCTCGGCATCCTCGCCGCGCTGGTGGTGCCCCAGGTGATGAACCGCCCGGACCAGGCCAAGATCACCGTCGCCAAGGGCGACATCAAGGCCGTCGGCGCCGCCCTGGACATGTACAAGCTGGACAACTTCGCCTACCCCAGCACCCAGCAGGGCCTGGAGGCGCTGGTGAAGAAGCCCAGCGGCAACCCGCAGCCGAAGAACTGGAACAAGGACGGCTACCTCAAGCGCCTGCCGGTCGACCCGTGGGGCAACCCCTACCAGTACCTGGCGCCGGGCACCAAGGGCCCGTACGACCTGTATTCCTTCGGTGCCGACGGCAAGGAAGGCGGTACCGACGCCGATGCCGACATCGGTAACTGGGACAACTGATGGGCGCGCGCGGGGCCCGGGGCTTCACCCTGATCGAGCTGCTGGTGGTCCTGGTGATCATCGGCTGCCTGGTCGGGCTGGCGGTCTTCAGCACCGGCATTGCCGGGCCCTCGCGTGAACTGAACAACGAAGCCGAGCGCCTGGCCGGCCTGATCGGCGTGCTGGTGGACGAGGCCGTGCTGGACAACCGCGAGTACGGCCTGCGCCTGGAAAACGACCGCTACCAGGTGCTGCGCTTCGACGAAGCCAAGGCCCGCTGGGAACCGGTGGGCAAGCAGCCCCACGTGCTGCCCGCCTGGGCGGAGATGAAGCTCGAACTGGAAGGCGATGCCCTGGTGCTGCCGGGCAGCGTTACCGATGGGGATGAGAAGAAGGGCAGCCCGAACGCCCGGGCGCCGCAATTGCTGATTCTATCCAGCGGCGAACTCAGCCCGTTCCGCCTGGAGATGGGCGAGCGCAGCAAGGACGGTATTCGCCTGCAACTGAGCAGCGACGGCTTCCGCCTGCCGCGAATCGAACCGGTCGTGCGGGGGCGCGCCGGATGAAAGCGCTGCGCGGCTTCACCCTGCTGGAAGTGCTGGTGGCCCTGGCGATCTTCGCCGTGGTCGCCGCCTCGGTGCTCACCGCCAGTGGCCGCAGCCTGCGCAACGCCGCTCGCCTGGAAGACAAGACCCTGGCCATGTGGGTGGCCGACAACCGCCTCACCGAGATGCAGTTGAGCCGCACGCCCCCTGCTGAAGGCCGCGACCAGGGCGAGGTGCAGATGGCCGGCCGGCGCTGGGAATGGCAGAGCCAGGTGGAGGCCACCTCCGACCCCGCCCTGCGCCGGGTCACCCTGTGGGTGGCGCAGCGGCCCGAGCGCAGCGAGCGCGGCAAGCTGGAAGAGCGCGCCGCGGCTCGCCTGGTCGGCTTCATCGAGACCGCACCATGACCCGCCAGCGTGGCTTCACCCTGCTGGAACTGCTGATCGCCATCGCCATCTTCGCGCTGCTGGCCCTGGGCACCTACCGCATGCTCGACAGCGTGCTGGCCACCGACCGTGCCACCCGCGTGCAGGAGCAGCAACTGCGCGAGCTGGTGCGCGCCATGGCCGCACTGGAGCGTGATCTGCAGCAGGTGGTGGTGCGCCCGGTGCGTGACCCCAATGGCGAATGGCGCAGCGCCCTGCTGGGCGAGCGCGCCGACAACGACAGCGTCGAATTCACCCGCAGCGGCTGGCGCAACCCCATGGGCGCGCTGCGCTCGGGCCTGCAGCGGGTGCGCTGGCAGCTCTCCGGGGAAAAGCTCGAGCGCCGCTACTGGACAGTGCTCGACCAGGCCCAGGACAGTCAGCCCCGGGTCCAGGAGGCGCTGGATGGCGTCACACGGCTGCGCCTGCGCTACCTGGACAAGGACGACAACTGGCTGGAGACCTGGCCGCCGGATGGCGAAAGCGACAGCAAGCGCCTGGAGAAAGTACCGAAGGCCGTCGAGGTGACCCTGGAGCACCGCCGCTACGGTGAGCTGCGCCGTGTCCTGCGGCTGGTGGACGAGCCGCCGGAGCGCAAGCCGGTACCCAACAGCACCGATCCCGACTCGGACACACCGCTTCCCGAGGA
Source organism: Pseudomonas sp. FeS53a (assembly GCF_000931385.1). Taxonomy (NCBI): domain Bacteria; kingdom Pseudomonadati; phylum Pseudomonadota; class Gammaproteobacteria; order Pseudomonadales; family Pseudomonadaceae; genus Pseudomonas; species Pseudomonas sp. FeS53a. The sequence continues at coordinate 214,311 of NZ_JYFT01000056.1, read as the reverse complement.
GGGCGCCCAGTGAGAGCGCAACGGGGCGTGGCCCTGATCACCGTGCTGCTGGTGGTGGCCGTGGTGACGGTCGTCTGTGCCGGGCTCATCGCCCGCCAGGAGCTGGCCATTCGCTCCAGTGCCAACCAGTTGCACGCCCGCCAGGCGTTGCAGTACGCCCTCGGGGGCGAGGCGCTGGCCCGGGCGATCCTGGTGCGTGATCTGCGCGCCGGCGACCCGCGCACCCCGGTGGACCACCTGGGTGAAGCCTGGGCGCGGCCCCTGACCAGCTTCCCGCTGGACGATGGCGGTGAACTGGTGGTGCGCATCGAGGACGCCACCGCACGCTTCAACCTCAATGGCGTGGTGCGCCAGGGCCGGGTGAACGAGCAGGGGCTCAAGCAGTTCCGTCGCCTGTTGCTGCGCCTGGGCATCGAGGCGCCCTACGGCGAACGCCTGGTGGACTGGCTGGACAAGGACCAGGAGCCCACCGGTGCCAATGGCGCCGAAGACAACCAGTACCTGCTGAACCAGCCGCCTTATCGCGCGGCCAACCGCGTGATGGCGGACGTATCCGAGCTGCGCCTGCTGGCCGGCATGACGGAGGCCGACTACCGTCGCCTGCTGCCCTTCGTCACCGCCCTGCCCAGCGACGCCACCCTCAATGTCAACACCGCCGGGGCCCTGGTGCTCTCCAGCCTGGGCGACACCCTCAGCCCCTCGGTGGCCGAATCCCTGGTGGCGGCCCGCGGCCGTGAAGGGTTCAAGACGGTGGACGCCTTCCTCGGCCAGCCGGCTCTGGCGGGCCTCGGCCTCGAAGCCCAGGGCCTGGCGGTGGGCAGTGAATATTTCCGCGTGACCAGCGAAGTCCGTCTGGGAGACCGCCGGCAGGTGCTGGTGAGCACCCTGCAGCGCAGCAATGACGGTCGGGTACGGGTGCTGGCGCGCGACCTGGGACAGGGCGGACTGCCGCTCACCCTCAACAAGGAGCAGGACAGACAATGATTCAGACGAGCGTGTTCCTCCCGCCCCAGGCCCTGCAGTGGGTCATGGGTGACCTGGAGGTACGACTGGTCAGTGGGGGCGAGGTGCGGCGACTGCCGTTCGCCGACGCCGTGGCAGCCGCAGGCAACAACTGGCGGCTGGTGCTGCCCGTGGAGGCGGTGACCGCCTGCGCCGTGCGCCTGCCGACGCAAAAGGCGCGCTGGTTGCGCCAGGCCTTGCCGTTCGCGGTGGAGGAGCTGCTGGCCGAGGACGTGGACGGCCTGCACCTGGCTGTGGGGGAACCCCTGGAGGACGGTCGCCACCGGGTCCTGGCCGTGCGCCGGGCCTGGCTGGCGTCGTGGATCGACCTGGCGGCGGCGAGCGGTACCTCGCCGGCCAGCCTGCAGGTGGACGCGGACCTGCTGCCGCTGGAAGGCACCCGGCTGTTCTGGCTGGATGGCCGCTGGCTCTTGGGCGGGGAGGGCGTCTCCCGCCTGAGCGTGCAGGACGAGGACTGGTCGATGCTGCGCGAGGCCTGTCCGCACCCGTGGATCGGCCAGGCGAGCGCCGACCGCCGCAGCCTGGAGGGCATCGAACACTGGGAGGGCGTGCAGGACAGCCACGTCGACCTGGCCCGCTGGCAGGGCACCGAACTGGCCCAGGGCGACTTCGAGGTCCGCCAGCCCAACCGGCAGTGGGCGCTGTGGCGCCCGGCGCTGGGGCTCGTGGGGTTGTGGGCGGTCCTGCAGTGCGGCTTCTACCTGGCCCAGGGCTGGCACCTGCGGCACCAGGGGGATGCCTATGCCCAGGCCAACGAGGCGCTGTACCGCGAGCTGTTTCCCCAGGACACCCGGCTGGTGAACCTGCGGGCGCAGTTCGACCAGCACCTGGCCGACGGCAACCGGCCCGGGCAGGGCAAGCTGCTGGAAACCCTCGGGCAGGCCTCCGGGGCCTTGCTGGAGGACGGCGCCGTGGTGCGCATCCAGCAACTGGATTTCAGCGAAACCCGTGGCGACCTGGCCCTGCAGGTGCAGGCCCCCGGGTTCGACGCACTGGAACGGCTGCGCGAGCGGCTGATCGGCGCCGGGCTGGCCGTGCAGATGGGCTCTGCCAGCCGAGAAGGTGACAGTGTGAGCGCGCGACTGGTGATCGGAGGATGAGCATGGTCACTCTCAGGGATCGTTTGCAGACCCACTGGCAGGCCTCCAGCGCCGCGACCCGCTGGCAAGCCCTGCCACCCCGCGACCGGCTGGCACTGGCGGCGCTGAGTGGTTTCCTGGCGCTGGTGCTGCTGTACCTGGCCCTCTGGCGTCCTGCCCACAACGGGATGCTGGAGGCGCGTCGGTATTTCGAGCAGCAGCGCGCGCTGAACCTCTACATGCAGGCCCAGGCGCCCCAGGCGCGGGCCGGCGTCGAGCGGCCCCAGGCCAGTGTCGAGCCCGAACGCCTGCAGGGGCTGGTCACCGCCAGTGCCGCAGAGCAGGGCCTTTCGGTGGAACGCATGGACAGCGATGCACCCGGCCAGGTGCAGGTCAGCCTGCAGCCCACCGCCTTCCCCCAGCTGCTGCGCTGGTTCGTGGCGCTGGAGGCCCAGGGCGTGCGCATCGAGGAAGCCGGGCTCGATCGTGCGGAAGAAGGACGCGTTGCCGCCCGGCTGACCCTGCGGGTCGGCGGCTGAGTCATCGGTCGAGCGGGAAAAGGGACGCGGTGAAGACGTCCCCTCAGCCCCTCGAAAAATCCCCTCGATGAAAAAAACTTCAAGCAGGGTGTTGACTTAGGTGAGCCCTCTGCGTAAATTGCGCGCCTCGCAAGGCGATGGGTGATTAGCTCAGCCGGGAGAGCATCTGCCTTACAAGCAGAGGGTCGGCGGTTCGATCCCGTCATCACCCACCACTCCTTGTGATACTTCGGACGAAAGTCCGGCCGACGCGCAGCGGTAGTTCAGTCGGTTAGAATACCGGCCTGTCACGCCGGGGGTCGCGGGTTCGAGTCCCGTCCGCTGCGCCACTTATTTTCCATCCAGGGTCCTGCCCGGGATGAGGCAAAGGCCGAAAGGCCAGCGCCAGACGCTCCAAAGCAAAGCTCCACCGGACGCAAGTCCAAACCGACGCGCAGCGGTAGTTCAGTCGGTTAGAATACCGGCCTGTCACGCCGGGGGTCGCGGGTTCGAGTCCCGTCCGCTGCGCCATATACGAAAGCCCTCAGGTAGCGATACCTGGGGGCTTTTTCTTTGCCTGCCTTTTATAGGCCTGCCGAGGTCCTGGCCGGTTGGCCTGGGCTCCCTTCCTTCCTTCCAGAACCGCTGCACAGCCCTAGGGCCATGGTGCACGCTGCATGGGGGATTCCTTGATTTCGCTTCAGCCGGTTCGTTACTTCCCAGAGGGGCCTGGACAAGGCCGCCCAAGGAGGGAGCTGAGATGGATGATTACCAGGAAGAATTGCTCGACCTGAATGCCCGCGAGCGCGACATGCCCGAGCCCGCCGACGACGCCACCGAACTGTGATCAGCCTACCTGGCGCTGGGCGCGGCGGAATTCGCCGGGAGTGCTGCCGCTCCAGCGCTTGAACGCGCGCTGGAAGGCCTCGGCCGAGGCGAAGCCCAGCAGGTAGGCGATCTCGCCGAAGGCCAGCTCGGTGTCGCGGATGTAGGCCATGGCCAGGTCGCGGCGGGTGTCGTTGAGGATGCTGCGGAACTGCGTGCCTTCCTCGGCGAGCTTGCGACGCAGGGTCCAGGTGGGTAGTTGCAGGCGCGCCGCGACCTCTTCCAGGTCGGGCTCGCGGCCGTGGAGCAGGGGGCCGAGCAGTTGTGCGATGCGCTCGCGCAGGCTGCGGGTGCGGGTCATGTGCTCCAGCTCGCGCTCACACAGTTCCAGCAACTGGCGCCAGGTGCTGGGGCAGTGGGCCGGGTTGCGCAGGGCCAGGGTGGCCCGTGACAGGCGCAGCTGGTTGGTGGCGGCGCCGAACTCCACCGGGCAGCCGAACAGCTCGCCGTAGCGCTCGGCGTAGGTCGGGGCGGGGAACTCGATCTCGACCCGTTCCGGCTGCAGCGCCTGGCCGGCGAGATGGCCGAGCTGGCAGGCCCAGCTGGCCAGCACCGAGTCCACCACGAAGCGGTTGTAGGCGTTGTACGGGCTGATGGAATAGAAGCGCAGCCAGGCCCCGCTGGCGTCCTCGTGGAAGCTCGACTGGCCCCGGTAGTTCTGGGCGTAGAGCGGCTCGAAGCGGGTCAGAGCGCGGGCCGCCTCGCGCACGTTCGGCGCCTGTTCGGCGGTGACGCCCGCCAGGCCCAGCTGGCTGAAGCGCCCCAGGCGGCCCATGGCCAGGCCCAGGGCGGGTTCGTCCAGCAACTGGCTGGCGGCGTGGCCCAGGCGCATGTAGCGGGGGATGGACAGCCGGCCCCGGGGTTCGGCCAGGCGCGCGGCGTCCAGGCCGTACTGGTCCAGCAGCGGCACCGGGTCATGGCCGTGGGCGCGCAGGGTTTCCGCCAGGTTCTGCACGAAGCCGACGGACAGGTCCCCCAGCTTGACCCGGGGCGCCTTCATAGCCAGATGTTCACCAGCTTGGCGCCGCGCCCGGCATCGGCCACCGCCGTGTCCGTGGCGCTGCCTGCCAGGCTGCGGCCATCGCTGCCCAGGTCCCACAGCTGGCCACGCAGGAATACCGCCAGCGCCGCGCGGGCTTGGGGGGCGTGCAGCTGTTCACGCCAGAGATCCAGGGCGTGCGCGCCGTCGGCCAGTGGATGCTCCCAGCTGTCGTTGCCGGGGGCGAAGGCCGGGTAGGCCAGCAGCTCCGCACCCTGTTCCGCGAGGGCTTGCCGGCCTTCGGGGCTGCGGCCGTCTTCACCGAGGAGGACACCCAGGCGGCCGGCGGGGGTGTCCAGGGCGCTCAGCCCGGTGATCGTGCCGGCCTGGGTGTAGGCGCGCTCGTGGTGGTCCGGATGCAGCTTGGGCTGCGGCTGGCCGATGGGCAGGCCGTGGGCGTCGAAGACCAGGCTGACGTTGTACAGCGGGCCGTCGCTGGCCAGCAGGGTGCCGCCTTCGACCCGGGGGGCGGGCAGCAGGATGGAGCCGGCCACCAGGGTTACGCCGAAATCCCTGGCCAGGCCGCCGAACAGTGCCTGGTAGTCGTCGGCCATGCGCCGGGCTTTCATGCGGAAGACCGCATCGGTGAAGCGATCGTCGCCGTGGCCGCTGGCCAGGGCGCGGGCCAGGCGCAGGGGGTTGGCGGCGGCCAGCCAGAGCATCGCCTCGTCGAGGTGGTGGGCCTCGTAGACCTGGGGTTTCTCGCCGGCGGCCACCAGCCAGGTGCCGACGTGTTCGGGCAGCACGACGATGGTGCGCGCATTGAGCAGGCCCTGGTCACGGGCCTTGCCCAGGTAGGCGGCCAGCTTCAGGCGCAGGCGCTCCACGCTCTGGTAGTCGGCGGCGAAGAGTTCGGGCTGGATGCCCAGCAGGTTGCCGTGCTCGCTGGGCTGACCCTGGTTGACCGCCACTTCGCTGCGCAGGTCCGACAGGTAGTGGCCGACCGGGCGCTGGTCGGTCCACAGCGAGTAGGCCACCAGCAGGCCGGCCAGCAGGGCACAGGCGAGGGTGTAGAGCAGTTTGCGCATGTCGGCTCGGTCATCGTGAAGGTGCCGGCCAGGGTAGGGGAGCGGGCCCGGCTTGCCAAGGGCGGCTGTGCGTTTGGATCAGTAAGTTGTCACTTTCGATCATTGAGCGGCCTCGTATCGCTGACTATCGTCTGGCCCATAACCGACCATGGCCCGCGAGGCCGTGGCACCCGTGAGAGAAAAAGCCTGCTGGAGATACCACCCCATGGCCGCTTACCCGCACCTGCTCGCGCCCCTCGACCTGGGCTTCACCACCCTGCGCAACCGCACCCTGATGGGGTCGATGCACACCGGCCTGGAGGAGAAGCCCAACGGCTTCGAGCGCATGGCCGCCTATTTCGCCGAGCGCGCCCGTGGCGGCGTCGGCCTGATGGTGACCGGCGGCATCGGCCCGAACGAGGAGGGCGGTGTCTACTCCGGTGCGGCCAAGCTGACCACCGAGGAAGAGGCCGAGAAGCACCGCATCGTCACCCGCGCCGTGCACGAGGCGGGCGGCAAGATCTGCATGCAGATCCTCCACGCCGGCCGCTACGCCTACAGCCCCAAGTCGGTCGCGCCGTCCGCCATCCAGGCGCCGATCAACCCCTTCAAGCCCCACGAGCTGGATGAGGCGGGCATCGAGAAGCAGATCCAGGACTTCGTGAACTGTTCCGTGCTGGCGCAGAAGGCCGAGTACGACGGCGTCGAGGTCATGGGCTCCGAAGGCTATTTCATCAACCAGTTCCTCGCCGCCCACACCAACCAGCGCACCGACCGCTGGGGTGGCAGCTACGAGAACCGCATGCGCCTGCCGGTGGAGATCGTCCGCCGCGTGCGCGAGGCCGTGGGCCCGAACTTCATCATCATCTACCGCCTGTCCATGCTGGACCTGGTGGAAGGCGGCAGCACCTGGGACGAGATCGTCACCCTGGCCAAGGCCATCGAGGCCGCCGGTGCCACCCTCATCAACACCGGCATCGGCTGGCACGAGGCGCGCATCCCCACCATCGCCACCAAGGTGCCGCGCGCGGCCTTCACCAAGGTCACCGCCAAGCTCCGGGGCGAGGTGAAGATCCCGCTGATCACCACCAACCGCATCAACACCCCGGAAGTGGCCGAGCAGGTGCTGGCCGAAGGCGACGCCGACATGGTGTCCATGGCCCGCCCGTTCCTCGCCGACCCGGACTTCGTCAACAAGGCCGCCGAAGGCCGCAGCGACGAGATCAACACCTGCATCGGCTGCAACCAGGCCTGCCTGGACCACACCTTCGGCGGCAAGCTGACCAGCTGCCTGGTGAACCCGCGTGCCTGCCACGAAACCGAGCTGAACTACATCCCCACCACCCAGGTGAAGAAGATCGCCGTGGTCGGCGCCGGCCCGGCGGGCCTGGCCAGTGCCACCGTCGCCGCCGAGCGCGGCCACAGCGTGACTCTGTTCGACGCGGCCGCCGAGATCGGTGGCCAGTTCAATGTGGCCAAGCGTGTGCCGGGCAAGGAGGAGTTCTACGAGACCCTGCGTTACTTCAAGCGCAAGCTGGAAACCACCGGCGTCGACCTGCGCCTGAACACCCGCGTCAGCGTCGAGGACCTGGTCAAGGGCGGTTTCGACGAGATCATCCTGGCCACCGGCATCGCCCCGCGCACCCCGGCCATTCCGGGCATCGACCATCCGAAGGTGATCGGCTACCTGGACGCCATCCTCGAGCGCAAGCCGGTGGGGCAGACCGTGGCGGTGATCGGCGCCGGCGGCATCGGCTTCGACGTCTCCGAGTTCATCACCCACCAGGGCACCTCCACCAGCCTGGACCGCGAGGCCTTCTGGAAGGAATGGGGCATCGACGGCGCGCTGGAAGCCCGTGGCGGCATCGCCGGCGTCAAGCCGCAGCCCCACGCGGCGGCCCGCCAGGTGTTCCTGCTGCAGCGCAAGAAATCCAAGGTGGGCGACGGCCTCGGCAAGACCACCGGCTGGATCCACCGCACCGGCCTGAAGAACAAGCAGGTGCAGATGCTCAACTCGGTGGAGTACCTCAAGGTCGACGACGCCGGCCTGCACATCCGCGTGGCCGAGGGCGAGCCCCAGGTGCTGCCGGTGGACACCGTCATCGTCTGCGCCGGCCAGGACCCGCTGCGCGAGCTGCACGAGGGCCTGGTGGCTGCCGGGCAGTCCGTGCACCTGGTGGGCGGTGCCGACGTGGCCGCCGAGCTGGATGCCAAGCGTGCGATCAACCAGGGTTCGCGCCTCGCCGCCGAACTCTGATCGACAGACGCCCCGCCTCATGCGGGGCGTTCTCTTTACAGGCTCATAAGAACAAGGAGAAGCCGATGTCCCTCGACGCCCGACTCAACCCTGCCGCGGCCGCCAGCCTGCAGCGCTGGCACCAGTTCATCGCCAGCCAGGACCTCAGCCGCCTGCCCGAGCTGCTGCACCCCGAGGCGGTGTTCCGCTCGCCCATGGCCCACACGCCCTACCCGGGCGCGCAGGCGGTCAACCTCATCCTCAATACCGTGCTGCAGGTGTTCCAGGACTTCGCCTACCACCGCGAACTGGCCAGTGACGATGGCCTCAACGTGGTGCTGGAGTTCAGTGCGCGGGTGGGCGGGCGCGACCTCAAGGGCATCGACATGATCCGCTTCGACGAGCAGGGGCTGATCCGCGAATTCGAGGTGATGGTGCGCCCGATGAGCGGCCTGGCGGCCCTCGGCGAGGAGATGGGGCGGCGCCTGGCACCCTATCTCGCCGCCATGAAAGGCTGAAACTCTCCAACCCCATCACAAAACGGCCGTGCACTTCGTCCGCCTCCCGCCAGGGGCCGGGCGAGTGCCAACCCAGTCACATTGCCCGCCTCGGCTTTTACCCTAGACTCCGACAATCAGCCGGTGCGCCTGTCATAAAGGCCCCGTTTTACCGACAAGGAAGTCGCCCGTCCCCTCCGGGACTCACCGCGTTGGCCAGAGGTAAACCCGATGAGCATGCAGAACAAGCCGCAGATGGTTGAGGCCGTGCTGTTCTTCAATGAACGGGGCATCTGCAAGGAAATGCTCTTCCCCGAATTCGAAGCGATGCTCGACGGCGTGGTGAACATGCCCGAGTTCGCCGACCAGCAGATGCGCCTGGTCTACGTCCTGATCAACCCGCGCCTGATGGTCCGCTCGCTGGTCTTCTTCTACCTCGACTTCGACGAGAAGGGGCAGGCTGACACCGGCTGGAACATGCCCCTGCGCCACCTGGCCGAACGCGCCGGGCGCGGCCCCGACCTGGGCGCCGGCCCCATCCGCCTCGCCTGCCGCAGCCAGTGCCCGGTCTCCTGGCATCAGATGCACATGTGGGACCCGAACCTCGCCCCCGGCCAGAACGACCTGGCCCTGGTGCGCGATACCGTGCGCCGCAATGCCCTGGGCCTGATGGTGGAGGAGGACGCGCCCCAGGTGGTCGAGCCCCAGCGCCTGCAGATGGCGCCGGAGGACAAGTGGTACGCACCGCCGGATGCCGCCGCCGAAATGGCCGAGAAGCTGGCGCAGCAGCTGGAGCAGGAACACCGCCTGAAGACGGCCCAACTGATCAAGCAGCAGCGCCTGCGCATCGCCAGCCTCGGCCAGCAGAACGAAGAGGCCCTGGCCAAGTACCGCCTGGTCGCCGAAGAGAAGGCGCGCGAGCTGCAGCAGACCATCGACTCCCTGCAGCTGGAACTGCGCCAGCAGCAGGACATGAACGCCGACCTCAAGCGCCAGCTGCAGGTCCAGGCCGAGGGCTTCCAGAAATCCCGCGAGGAGATGAGTCAGCAACTGCGCGCATTGGAGCGCCACGGGCGCACCGAGGTGGACATCCTCCGTTCCCAGTTCGAAGGCGAGCTGCAGGCCAAGGTGGCCGCCGCCGTCATGGACTACAAGGAGCAGCTGGCCATCCGTGACGTCGAGCTGGCCTACCGCAACGAGCTGGACACCCAGCTGCAGCAGGAGATCGACCGCCTCAAGCAGGAGCGCGAGCAGCTGGTGAACCAGGGCGGTGACCAGATCCTCGAGCGCCTGGCCCGCCTGGGTGTGGTGTTCGTGGTCTACCACCCGGGCGCCGGCCACCTGACCATCCCGCTGCAGGACATCGCCCGCTACCAGGACAACCCCTACGCCTACGCAGCGGCCAAGTGCTTCGTCTCCGAGGCGCAGTACCGCCAGTGGCTGGCCCACTACCAGCAGCCCACCTGCGAGGCGACCCTGCCGGGCGGCGAGCGCTGCGGCATGCCCATCGACCGGGTGGACACGCCCAGCCGCTTCGTGGCCGGGGACTCCAACTGCTGCGCCCGCCACAAGGCCACCGCCCGCCTGCGCACGGTGGGCTGATCGCCATGGCGCGGCGCTTGCCGTAAGCTCCGCGCCTTTTCCGAGCGAGCCCATCCGTGCCGTTGCCGCCTCCCGACTGGAATCCGCAAGCCCTTCTCGAACCCTTGTGCCTGGGGTGGCTGAGGCGTGCGGGCGTCGAGGTGGCGATGCTGCGCCTCGACCGCATCGACCCGCTGGTGAGCGGCAACAAATGGTTCAAGCTGGCGCCCCATCTTCAACGGGCGGCTGCCAAGGGTTTCGGCGGGGTGATGACCCTGGGCGGGGCCCATTCCAACCACCTGCATGCGGTGGCCGCTGCCGGCCAGCGCTTCGGCTTCGGCACCGTGGGCCTGCTCCGTGGCGACCCCCAGGACACGCCGACCGTCGCGGACCTGCGCCGCTTCGGCATGACCCTGCACTGGCTGGGCTATGGCGGCTATCGGGCCCGCCACGCGCCGGGCTTCTGGGATGACTGGCAGGCCCGCTACCCCGCGTTGATGCCCGTGCCCGAGGGCGGCGGCGGATTGCCGGGTGCCTTCGGCTGCGCGCCGCTGGTGGCGATGATCCAACGGCAACTGCCGGTGCTGGGCTGGGCCGACTACGACGCGCTGTGGACCGCTGCCGGCACCGGTACCACCCTGGCGGGGCTGGTGCTTGGCGAGGCTGGCCGCCACCCGGTGGTGGGTGCCCTGGCGGTACCGGCGGACCTCGGGGTGGCGGAGCAGGTCCGCGCGCTGCTGGTTGAAGCCGGCGTGGCCGATGCCGGCTACCGCCTGCTGGACGCCAGCCGAGGCGGTTTCGGCCGGGTCGATGCCGAGCTGGCCTGCGCCATGCTCGCCTGGGAAGCGGAGGGCGGCATCGAGCTGGACCCGCTCTACACCGTCAAGGCATTGCTGGCGTTGCGCCAGCAGATCGAGGCCGGTTACCTTGCTGCCGGCAGTCGGATCGTCCTGCTGCACACCGGTGGGCTGCAGGGGCGCCGCGCCCTTTCAACGCGCCTGCACCACCTGGCTGGCTACACTTCCACCTCAGCCGATGCCCTGGAAATCAACCGATGACCGAACCGCTCAATCCGGATCAGCTGCGCAGCCTGACACCGCTCAATGCGCTTTCCGAGCAGCAGTGGCGGGAGCTGCGTGGGCAACTGGTGCCCCAGCCCCTGCTGGCGGGCCAGGTGCTGTTCCGGCGCGGCGACCAGGCCCGGCTGACCTATTACCTGCTGGCCGGCGAGCTGCTGCTGCGGGACGCCTCGGGGGCGGAAATCCGCCTGGTGGCTGGCAGCGAAGCCAGCTGCCACCCGCTCTCGCCCAGCCTGCCGCGCCTGCAGGAGGCGGTGGCGCTCACCGAGGTCAGCGTGCTGGCCATCGACAGCGCCACCCTCGCGCGCCTCATCACCTGGCGTTCCGCCTACCAGGACCTGTTGCTGCAGATGGACAGCGACGACGTCGAATGGCTGGAGCGTCTGCTGGAGAACCCGCTGTTCAGCAAGGTGCCGCCGGCCAACGTCCAGCAGATGGTCGGGCGGCTGCAGCGCATCGAACTGCCGGCGGGCAGCGAGGTGCTGCGCGAAGGCGAAGCGGGGGATTGCTGCTACTTCCTCCGCGAGGGCCGCGCGGAGGTGATCCGTGGGGCCGGTAGTGATCACCAGGTGCTGGCGGAGCTGGAGGTAGGGGCCTGCTTCGGTGAGGAGGCGTTGCTGTCCGACCGGCCGCGCAACGCCAGCGTCACCCTGCTGGAGGACGGCGTGGTGATGCGCCTGGACCGCCAGGATTTCTTCGCCCTCCTGCGTGCCCCCGTGGTGGACGAGGTGTCCCTCGGTGAGGCGTCGCGGCTGCTGGCGGCAGGCGGCCAATGGCTGGATGTGCGCCTGCAGGACGAATACGAGCGGGCCCATGCCCCCGAAGCGCTGAACATGCCGCTGCACCTGTTGCGGCTGAAGACGCGCCTGCTCGACCCGGCGCGTGACTACCTCTGCTATTGCGACAGCGGCAAGCGCAGCGCCAGTGCGGTGTTCCTGCTGTCCCAGCTGGGGTTCCGTGCCTATGCGCTGCGCGATGGCCTGGACGCGCTGCCGGCGGTGCAACGCGATGCGCTGTTGTGCGAAAGCGGTGCCGGTTACCTGGCCCGTTCCGGTGGGCGCACCGAGCGCAGCCGCTGACCGGTCGCTGCGGCGGGCTCAGCCCGTCGCGGGCCAGGCGTCGTTCACCACCAGCCCCCGTTCCACTTCCCGCCAGTGGGTGCCTTCCGGCGCCAGCCTTGCCAGCATCCAGGCCGGCCCGCCGGGTGGTTGCGCGGCCAGCCACTCCATCACCTGCGTCCGAGGCCAGGCCTGCTCGGCCGGCACCTGCGCGTGGCCCAGCCAGTCCGGGCGGGGCAGGGGGTACCAGCGGGCGTCGGGATGCTGGTCGATGAGGGCCTGGCAGTGGTGGCGATGCAGCCATAGGCCCCGGTTGTGGCCGGGGTTGGCGATGGTCGGCGCTTCGCACCCTCCCGGCCAGGGATAGAACAGGTAGCCGCCCAGCCAGGCCGATGCCTGGGCCGGCCAGGCGCCGACGCTCTCCAGGGCGAGGCGGCTGACGGCGAGGCTGGAAAGGGGCAGCTGGCGCTCGCGCAGGTGGGCGAGCTTGAGGTCGAGGCGGTCGCTGACATCGGTGCCGCACCAGTGCTCCGCGTCATGCCCGCCACCCGTCTGGGGGCCGAGGTAGAGCTTGATGGCCAGCTCCACGTGGTGGATGCCGTGGTCGTCCTGCAGCAGCAGGTCCATTTCCCCCAGCGTCTTGCCTTGCTGGCGCACCGGCAGGTTGCTGGCCAGCAGGCGCACGCCCGGTGCTTGCGCCAGGGCGTACTGCCAAAGTCGCTCGAAGCGAAGCCCCAGGCGGCTGGAGGCCAGGCCGGCGAGCCATGCTTCCAGCGGGTACGGCGCCTGCTCCTGGCTCTGCAACCAGGCTTCCAGCCGGTGGGGCGCGGCGGCCCACTCGGAGGCACTCAGCGGATGCCGCTGGGCCAGTCCCGGACGCGCCAGCAGCGGCGGGGCGAGCAGTGCCCAGGCAAGGTCGCGCACGGCAGGGTGGTGCAGGTGACGGGGCAGGTCGGCGAGGGTGGGGAAGGGCGTCATGCACGCAGCATAGCCGAGCAGCGGTTTGCCGCTGCCACGGGCTTTCGCCCATAATCGCCGGCATTTCCTCCCGTCGTAGAGCCTTGCTGGAGCCCCATGGAGCAATTCCGCAATATCGGCATCATCGGACGCCTGGGGAGCCCCCACGTGCTCGATACCATCCGCCGCCTGAAGCGATTCCTGCTGGATCGCCACCTCCACGTGATCCTCGAGGACACCATTGCCGAAGTGCTGCCCGGGCACGGCCTGCAGACGTCGTCGCGGAAGATCCTCGGCGAGGTCTGCGACCTGGTGATCGTGGTCGGCGGTGACGGCAGCATGCTCGGCGCCGCCCGTGCGCTGGCCCGCCACAACATCCCGGTGCTGGGCATCAACCGTGGCAGCCTGGGCTTCCTCACCGACATCAAGCCCGATGAGCTGGAGGTGAAGGTGGCCGAGGTGCTGGACGGCCACTACAGCGTCGAGACGCGCTTCCTGCTGGAGGCCGAGGTGCGCCGCCAGCACGGCGAGGCCATCGGCCAGGGCGACGCGCTGAACGACGTGGTGCTGCACCCGGGCAAGTCGACCCGGATGATCGAGTTCGAGCTGCACATCGACGGCCAGTTCGTCTGCACCCAGAAGGCCGACGGCCTGATCATCGCCACGCCCACCGGCTCCACGGCCTACGCGCTGTCCGCCGGGGGGCCGATCATGCACCCGAAACTCGACGCTATCGTCGTGGTGCCCATGTACCCGCACACCCTGTCCAGCCGGCCCATCGTGGTGGACAGCACCAGCGAGCTGAAGATCGTGGTCTCGCCGAATCTGCAGATCTACCCGCTGGTGTCCTGCGATGGCCAGAACCACTTCACCTGCGCCCCCGGCGACACCATCACGGTGCGCAAGAAGCCGCAGAAGCTGCGCCTGATCCACCCGCTGGACCACAACTACTACGAGGTGTGCCGCACCAAGCTCGGCTGGGGAAGCCGCCTGGGTGGTGGCGACTGATGGAACTGGACGCCGGGCGTGGCTACGACCTGATCGGCGACATCCACGGGTGTGCGCACACCCTGGAGCGCCTGCTGGATCGGCTGGGCTATCGCAAGCAGGGCGATGTCTGGCGCCATCCGTGGCGCATGGCCCTGTTCCTCGGCGACCTCATCGACCGTGGTCCGCGCATCCGCGAGGCGCTGCACCTGGTCCACGCCATGGTCGAGGCGGGCCAGGCCCGCTGCATCATGGGCAACCATGAGTACAACGCCCTCGGCTGGGTGACGCCGGCACCGGCCGGCAGTGGCCGGACCTTCGTCCACGACCACACGCCGCGCCACACCCGCCTGTTGAAGGAGACCCTCGAGCAGTTCGAGGGTCACCCCGGCGACTGGCATGACTTCCTCCGCTGGTTCCAGGACCTGCCGCTGTTCATTGACGGCGGCCGCTTCCGCCTGGTGCATGCCTGCTGGGACCACGACCTGATCGAGGCGGTGCGCCGCGACTACCCGGACGGGCGGATCGACGCCGCCTTCATCCAGGCCTCGGCCGAACGCGGCGGCTTCGCCGAGCGGGTGTTCAAGCGCCTGCTGCGGGGGACCGACCTGCCGCTGCCCGGCGGTATGACCCTTACTGGCAGCGACGGCTTCACCCGCTCGGTGTTCCGCACCAAGTTCTGGGAGGACAACCCGCGTACCTACGGCGACGTGGTCTTCCAGCCCGATGCGCTGCCGGAAGATGTGGCGCGGCAGCCACTCTCCGACGCCCACCGCTCGGCGCTGCTCAGCTACGGCGTCAACGAGCCGCTGCTGTTCGTCGGGCACTACTGGCGCCGCGGACGCCCGGCGCCGCTGCGCCCCAACCTGGCCTGCCTGGACTACAGCGCCGTGATGTACGGCAAGCTGGTGGCCTACCGGCTGGACGATGAATTGCGCCTGGACCCCGCGAAGTTCGTGTGGGTCGAGGTGGAGCGCCCGGAGGAGCCCCGATGACGGTGGTGGCCGCGATGCGTCTGCCGGCCTCGGTGGACTTGAGTGGATTCGTCACGCTGCTGCGACGCCTGGAGGTGCCGCACCGGGTCAGCGAGGAGCGCGAGGAGCAGGTGCTCTGGGTACCGGGCGAGGACTGGGCGGAGCAGGTGCGTGGCCTGTATGCGCGCTTCCCCCAGGGTGATCCGCAGTTCGTGCTGGAACACGCACCGGTCGAGCCGGTACGCGAGTCCTGGGGTGCGCGGCTCAAGGCTACGCCCTCCACCGTGGCCCTGCTGTTGGTGACCCTGGTCTGTGCCGGTGTGACGGCACTGGGTGACAACCTCCAGGCCGTCAGCTGGCTGACCTTCCTCGACTTCCGTGTGGAAGGCGACTATGTGCTCTTCACCACGCTGGCCGACAGCCTGCAAGCCGGCCAGTGGTGGCGCCTGGTGACGCCCATGCTGGTGCACTTCGGCATCCTGCACCTGGCCATGAACGGCATGTGGGTGTGGGAGCTGGGGCGGCGCATCGAATACCGCCAGGGCGGCTGGATGCTGCTGGGGCTCACCTTGCTGCTGAGCCTGGTGTCCAACCTGGTGCAGTACGAGGTGAGCGGGCCGAGCCTGTTCGGTGGCCTGTCGGGTGTGCTCTATGGCCTGCTTGGCCACTGCTGGCTGTTCCAGCGCCTGGCGCCGTGCCCGGCCTACCGGCTGCCGCCGGGGGTGATGGTGATGATGCTGGTGTGGCTGGTGGTGTGCCTGTCTGGCGTGGTCAGCCTGCTGGGCTTCGGCGCCATCGCCAACGGTGCCCACGTGGGCGGCCTGCTGGCGGGCTGCGCCACCGGCCTGATCGGTGGTCTGCTGGCCCGTCTGCGCCGCTAGGTCGGGGGCGCCGGCGGCCTCGCCTGACGCCTGCTGCGACCTGCTAGAATGCCGCTCCTTGTTCCCCCGAACGAATGCAGCGAGTCATGCCATGTCCTCTTTCGCCCAACTGATCAGCAACATCACCGAGGATGTCTACCAGAGCCTCAAGCTCGCCGTGGAAATCGGCAAGTGGGCCGATGGTCGCAAACTCACCGAGGAGCAGAAGGAGCTGAGCCTGCAGGCCATCATCGCCTGGGAGGCCAAGAACCTGCCGGAAGACCAGCGCACCGGGTACATGGGCCCGCAGGTCTGCAGCTCCAAGTCCGAGCCCGTGCCGAACATCCTCTTCAAATCCGACTCCATCCACTGATGGGGGCTGAAACCATGCTGGAGCTGGGGCGCGGTGCGCTGAGCAAGATGTCGGCGCAACTGGGTGACCCGGTGGTGCAGTACGCCTTCCGCCTGGGCGATGAGCAGGTGTCGGTGAACCCCCTGCTGGGCAAGCGCATCCGCCTGGAGTACCTCGGCGGCATCCATTGCAGCCATTGCGGGCGAAAGACCAGCAAGAGCTTCAGCCAGGGCTACTGCTACCCCTGCTTCACCTCGCTGGCCCAGTGCGACACCTGCATCATGAGCCCGGAACGCTGCCACTACGAGGCCGGTACCTGCCGCGAGCCGAGCTGGGGCGAGTCGTTCTGCATGACCGACCACATCGTCTACCTGGCCAATTCCTCGGGCATCAAGGTCGGCATCACCCGCGCCAGCCAGGTGCCCACCCGCTGGATCGACCAGGGCGCCCGCCAGGCGCTGCCCATCCTGCGGGTCGCCACACGCCAGCAGTCTGGCCTGGTGGAGGACCTGCTGCGCACCCAGGTGGCGGACCGCACCAACTGGCGCGCGCTGCTCAAGGGCGAGGCCGAGGCGCTCGACCTGATCGCGGTGCGCGAGGCGCTGTTCGATGCCTGTGGCGAGGGCATCCAGGCCCTGCAGTCGCGTTTCGGCCTCCAGGCCATCCAGCCGCTCGATGACGTCGAGCCGCTGGAAATCCGTTACCCCGTCGAGGCCTACCCGACCAAGGTGGTGAGCCTCGACCTGGACAAGACACCGGTGGTGGAAGGGACCCTGCGCGGCATCAAGGGGCAGTACCTGATCCTCGACACCGGCGTCATCAACATCCGCAAGTTCACGTCCTACCAGGTCGCGGCCAGCTGCGAAGGCTGAGCCACTGGCAGGCAGCAATCCAAACATGCGCAGGCGGGCCACGAGCCCGCGCTGAACCGGAGAGGCAAGCATGCGAACCGAGCAACCGAACGTCATCCACCTCAAGGACTACCAGGCGCCGGACTACCTGATCGACGAGACCGCCCTGACCTTCGAGCTGCACGAGGACCACACCCTGGTCCATGCCCAACTGGTGATGCGCCGCAACCCCGAGCGTGCCGATGGCACCCTGCCGGCGCTGGTGCTGGACGGCCAGCAACTGGAACTGTTGTCGCTGTCCATGGATGACCGCGAGCTGGGCGCCGCCGACTACCAGCTGACCGACTGCCACCTGACCCTGCAGCCGGTTGCCGAGCAGTTCACCCTGGACAGCACCGTGCGCATCCACCCGGAAAGCAACACCGCGCTGGAAGGCCTGTACAAGTCCGGGAAGATGTTCTGCACCCAGTGCGAGGCCGAAGGTTTCCGCAAGATCACCTACTACCTCGACCGCCCCGATGTGATGAGCCGCTTCACCACCACCGTGAGTGCCGAGCAGCATCGCTACCCGGTGCTGCTGTCCAACGGCAACCCGGTGGCCAGTGGGGCCGGGGAGGGCGGGCGCCACTGGGCGACCTGGGAGGACCCGTTCAAGAAGCCGGCCTACCTGTTCGCCCTGGTGGCGGGCGACCTGTGGTGCGTGGAAGACGTGTTTACCACCATGAGCCAGCGCAACGTGACCCTGCGCATCTATGTCGAGCCGGAAAACATCGACAAGGTGCAGCACGCCATGGACAGCCTGAAGAAGTCCATGCGCTGGGACGAGGAGGTCTACGGCCGCGAATACGACCTGGACATCTTCATGATCGTCGCGGTCAACGACTTCAACATGGGCGCCATGGAGAACAAGGGGCTCAACATCTTCAACTCCAGCTGTGTGCTGGCCCGTGCCGAAACCGCCACCGACGCCGCCCACCAGCGCGTCGAGGCGGTGGTGGCCCACGAGTACTTCCACAACTGGTCGGGCAACCGCGTGACCTGCCGTGACTGGTTCCAGCTGTCGCTGAAGGAAGGCTTCACCGTGTTCCGCGATGCGGAATTCTCCGCCGACATGAATTCGCGCACGGTCAAGCGCATCGAGGACGTGGCCTTCCTGCGTACCAACCAGTTCGCCGAGGATGCCGGCCCGATGGCTCATCCGGTGCGCCCGGACTCCTTCATCGAGATCTCCAACTTCTACACCCTGACCGTTTACGAGAAGGGCTCGGAAGTGGTGCGCATGATCCACACCCTGTTGGGCGCCGAGGGCTTCCGCAAGGGCACCGACCTGTATTTCGAGCGCCACGACGGCCAGGCCGTGACCTGTGACGATTTCGTCAAGGCCATGGAGGACGCCAACGGCGTCGACCTCACCCAGTTCAAGCGCTGGTACAGCCAGGCCGGCACCCCGCGCCTGGTGGTCGAGGACGCCTACGATGCCGCTGCCAGGACCTACAGCCTGACCTTCCGCCAGAGCTGCCCGGCCACCCCCGGCCAGACAGAAAAGCTGCCCTTCGTCATCCCCGTCGAGCTGGGGCTGCTGGACGCCGCCGGCAACGACCTGCCGTTGCGCCTGGCAGGCGAGGCGAAGGCCGAGGGGGGCAACCGGGTGATAGCCGTCACCGAGGCCGAGCAGACCTTCACCTTCGTCGATGTGGCGGAAAAGCCGTTGCCGTCCCTGCTCCGCGGTTTTTCCGCACCGGTGAAGCTGAGCTTCCCGTACAGCCGCGATCAGTTGATGTTCCTCATGCAACACGACAGCGATGGCTTCAACCGCTGGGATGCCGGCCAGCAGCTTTCCGTGCAGGTGCTGCAGGAGCTGATCGGGCAGCACCAGCGTGGCGAGCAACTGGTGCTGGACAGCCGCCTGCTGGATGCCTTCCGCACCTTGCTGGAGGACCAGTCCCTGGACCAGGCGATGGTGGCGGAGATGCTGTCGCTGCCCAGCGAGGCCTACCTGACCGAGATCAGCGAGGTGGCGGATGTGGACGCCATCCACGCTGCCCGCGAGTTCGCCCGTCGTTCGATCAGTGATGCCCTGTTCCCGCAGCTGCTGGCGCGTTACCAGGCCAATCGCGCCCTCTCGCGCGAGACGCCCTATGTCGCCTCCGCCGGGCACTTTGCCCGTCGCACCCTGCAGAACATCGCGCTGTCCTACCTGATGCTCAGTGGCAAGGCCGAGGTTCTCCAGGCCTGCCTGGAGCAGTTCGAGGCGTGCGACAACATGACCGAACGCCTGACGGCGCTCTCGGTGCTGGTCAACTCCAGCTTCGAGGACGAGAAGGCCAAGGCGCTGGCGAGCTTCGCCGATTACTTCAAGGACAATCCGCTGGTGATGGACCAGTGGTTCAGCGTCCAGGCGGGCTGCACCCTGCCGGGCGGGCTGGAGCGGGTCCAGGCGCTGATGGCCCACCCGGCCTTCACCCTGAAGAACCCCAACAAGGTGCGTGCGTTGATCGGGGCGTTCGCCAACCAGAACCTGGTGAACTTCCACCGGGCCGACGGTGCGGGTTATCGCTTCCTTGCCGACCACGTCATCACGCTCAACGCGCTCAACCCGCAGATCGCCTCGCGCCAGCTGGCGCCGCTGACCCGCTGGCGCAAGTACGACGCAGCCCGGCAGGCCCTGATGCGTGCCGAGCTGGAGCGCATCCTCGCCTCTGGCGAGCTGTCCAGCGATGTCTTCGAGGTGGTCAGCAAGAGCCTCGCCTGATCCGAGGAGGGCTTGCCCCTCCATGTCGGATTCCTCCCTCTGGAAAGTGTTACTGGCAAACTGCCGGTAACACTTTTTTGTTACCCATGGGGATAATCCGTCCTCTGCTTAGGCGTAAAAAGCGTGAAGGGCGTCGTCTTTTCCTTGACCGCACGGGGAAGGTGTGAATCGGCAATCGCTCAAGGTGTGGTTTTGAGTGACAAATCGAGCCAGCTTGTAGGACAAAATCGGCCGAATTATCCGATTTGATCAGTGGATGATCAGTCACACGTTTGAATGATAGTTGCCCGGGTGATCAAGTCGGGTTTTCGACTTCAGTCGTACGGATTTGGCACCTTGGTTGCACGTGCGCAATCCGATCCAGGTTCGTCCGACCGGCAGTTGATCGCTGGAACGTGCGGGCCAGACGCGTTGGGGCCTCGAAGTGCCAACGCCGGAGCCGCCCCAGGTGGCCGAAACAGCTCCCATGACGGGAGCCATAACAAATGATCTGTCCACGGAGTAGACACCTCGATGGAACTCAAGTCCCGCAAGCCCCAATTGCGTTTCGCACCGGCCAAGGCCGGTTTCGCCCTCGCCGGCCTCCTGCCCCTGATGTGCGCCGTCCAGGCCCAGGCGGTTGAATTCAGCTTCGCCGACGACGAGATCAGCGGCTCCATCGACACCACCGTCTCCTACGGCCAACTGTGGCGCGTCCAGGGCCAGGACAAGACCAACAACGACATCAACACCAACGACGGCAACCGCAACTTCGACACCGGCCTGGTTTCCGAGGTGTACAAGATCACTTCCGACCTGGAGGCGACCTACAAGAACTACGGCGTGTTCGTCCGTGGCACCGCTTTCTATGACACCCAGATCATGGACAAGCGCAACGACTACCTGGATAACAACAGCCCGCGCCAGCCGAGCCAGAACTACCCGAACGACAGCAGCTTCACCCGCGAGACCCGCCACAAGGCCGGTCGCGATGCGCAGATCCTCGACGCCTACTTGTATGGCAACTGGGATATTGCCGATATGCCGGTCACCGGTCGTATCGGTAAGCAAGTATTCAACTGGGGCGAGGGCATCTTCTATCGCGGTGGCATCAACACCACCAACCCGGTCAACGCCGCGCAGTTCCGCCTGCCGGGTTCCGAGCTGAAGGAGGTGCTGGTGCCGGTTGAAGCCCTGAGCTTCAACATCGGCCTGACCGACAACTTGTCGATGGAGACGTTCTACCAGTTCAACTGGAAGGAAACCGCAGTCGATCCTGTGGGAACATATTTCTCTGAGACTGATCTGTTCGCTGACGGCGGGAACACTGCTTACAGCACTAACGCACGGTTGGGTGACGCTGCCTTTAGAGCAGGCTATGCAGGCCTTTCCAGCGCCCATGCAGGCGGATTGCAGGGCACTCAGTATCTGGACTCAAACGGAGTATTCAAGGTTGCCTCCATAGGAAGTGATCTGAATGCCAAGAATGATGGGCAATTTGGTGTGGCCTTCCGTTATATCGCGGAGCAACTGAACTCTACGGAGTTTGGCGCCTACTTCGTGAACTACCACGCTAAAGAACCGACGATTTATGCGGATCTCGGTGCTTACCAAGGCATTAATCTCGATACCATTACTCAAGTTGCATCTAGTGGGGCTTTCACGTCTTATTCCAGTTTGGCTGCTGCGGCCGCCGGTGCTCCTAATAACCAGACTCTCCAGAGGCTTCTGGGCCTTGTGGGTGGCGCTGCAACGGTAGACGTTGCCAACCAGGTCAATGCCCGCCGGGAATATGCGGAAGATATCCGCATGTATGGTTTCAGCTTCAATACCACGGTCGGTGACGCATCTGTCTTTGGTGAGCTGGCCTATCGTCCCAACCTGCCTATTGGCGTCGCGACCACGAACGACTTGCTGGGTGACCTGCTGCTCCAGGCCCCAGCGTTGGGTAGTGGCCGTACAGTTAATATCGGTGGTCAGAATGTTCACTTGGGCGACTCCATCCACAACTACGAGCGCGTAGAGGCCTACAACACCTCTCTGGGCACCATCTACAACTTCGGCCCGTCGATGTCGTTCGACTCGCTGATCGGTGTGGCTGAGCTGGCGTCTGAGCACCTGCGTGGCAGCAGCCTGAAGTACACCGCCTATGACGGCAGCACTCGCTACTACTCCGGTCGGGGCAACAGCTCCTACGTGTCCGGTGGTGATCGTGATGACCAAGTCAACAAGAACGCCTACGGCTATACCCTGGTGTTGTCCGGTACCTGGAACGACGTGTACGCCGGTGTGAACGTCTCCCCGTTCGTTGTCTACAAGGATGACTTCGAGGGCAACTCCTACCAGACCGGTAACTTCATCGAAGGGCGCAAGGCCTACACCCTGGGCTTGAAGGCGACCTACCTGAACAGCCTGGAAGGCGAGATCCAGTACACCGAGTTCTTCGGGGGTGGCCAGAACAACTCTGTCCGCGACCGCGACAACATCGGCGTCAACGTCAAGTACTCCTTCTAACTAGAAAAGAACGCGGGGGCCTTCATGGGCTCCCGCCGCTGAACCCTCACGGAGATTCAACATGCTGAAAAAGCTTTCGCTGATTGGCGCGGCAGTTGCGTTCGCACTGTCCGCCGGTAGCGCGCTGGCGGCAGTGTCCGCCCAGGAAGCCGCCAAGCTGGGCACCAGCCTGACCCCCTTCGGTGCCGAGAAGGCCGGTAACGCGGCCGGCACCATTCCCGAGTGGACCGGTGGCATCACCCAGGCCCCGGCCGGCTACAAGCCGGGCCAGCACCATGTCGATCCGTTCCCGGGCGACAAGCCACTGTTCACCATCACCAAGGCCAACCTGGACCAGTACAAGGCCAACCTGACCCCCGGTCAGATCGCCCTGTTCAATGCCTACCCGGACACCTTCCAGATGCCGGTCTACCCGACCCGTCGCTCTGGCTCCGCGCCGCAGTGGGTCTATGACAACACCGTCAAGAACGCCACCACCGCCAAGCTGCTGGATGGCGGCAACGGCTTTGCGGATGCCTACGGCGGCATTCCCTTCCCGATCCCGCAGAACGGCGTCGAGGCGCTGTGGAACCACATCGTTCGCTACCGCGGTTCCTACATCGTGCGTCGCGCTTCCGAAGTGGCCGTGCAGCGCAATGGCGACTACTCCCTGGTCACCTCGCAGCAGGAAGCCCTGTTCAAGTACTACAACCCGAAGGGTTCGTACGCTGACCTGAACAACATTCTGTTCTACTACCTGTCCTTCACCAAGAGCCCGGCTCGCCTGGCGGGCGGCGCCGTGCTGGTGCACGAGACCCTGGACCAGGTGAAGGAGCCGCGTCAGGCCTGGGGCTACAACGCTGGCCAGCGTCGCGTTCGCCGCGCGCCGAACCTGGCCTACGACACCCCCATCGCTGCCGCCGACGGCCTGCGTACCGCCGACGACACCGACATGTTCAACGGTGCGCCGGATCGCTACGACTGGAAGCTGGTGGGCAAGAAGGAAATCTACATCCCGTACAACAACTACAAGGTCTCCAGCCCTGAGGTTAAGTACAAGGACCTGCTCAAGCCCGGTCACCTGAACCCGGCCGTCACCCGTAACGAACTGCACCGCGTGTGGGTCGTGGAAGGCACCCTGAAGCCGGGCGCCCGCCACATCTACTCCAAGCGCACCCTGTTCCTCGACGAGGACAGCTGGCAAGCTGCCGTGGTCGACCAGTACGACGGTCGCGGTGAGCTGTGGCGTGTCTCGGTGGCCTACCTGAAGAACTACTACGACCTGCCGACCACCTGGTCCGCGCTGGACGTGTTCCATGATCTGCAGGCCCGCCGCTACCACGTGCAGAACCTCGACAACGAGGAGCCGAGCACCATCGACTTCACCCAGCCGATCCCGGACGACGGCTACTTCAAGCCGTCTGCCCTGCGTCGTCGCGGTACTCGCTGATCGATTCGCAGGACAGAAAAAGGCCGCTACTCTGGTAGCGGCCTTTTTCATTCATCAGAGGCCCTGATAAGGGCTCAATCACGCGGGTTTGGCTTAACAAAACATAACGTCCCGCCGATTGTCAGCGCTTTCCAAAGCTGGATAGCATTAGTCGCCTGCCTGAGGGGCAGGACCACCTATAACAATAAGGGGGAAAGGTGTATGAGTGAGCCCGTCATGCGGCGCACCCAGTCCGGTCGTGGCGCGCGTCATTCCGCCCAGCCGGCGTTCCGCTTCCACTCGCCGCTGGCCAAAGCGCTCTCGCTGTTCAGTGTGCTGTCCATCCTGACTTCCGCCATGGTGCCCACCGTGCATGCCGCCGAGGCAGCACCGGTCTACTCCATCGAATCACCCAAGGCCATCACCAGCCTGCTGCTGGACGTTGCCCACGCCGGCAAGCGCCTGGTTGCCGTGGGGGATCGTGGCCACATTCTCTATTCCGACGACGACGGCACGAGCTGGACCCAGGCCAAGGTGCCGACCCGGCAGATGCTGACCGCCGTCTACTTCGTCGACGACAAGAAGGGCTGGGCCGTCGGTCACGACGCGCAGATTCTCGCCAGTGAGGATGGCGGGGCGACCTGGACACTCCAGTTCGAAGACCTGCAGCGTGAAGCCCCGCTCCTGGACGTCTGGTTCAAGGACGCCAGCACCGGCTTCGCCGTTGGCTCCTACGGCGCCCTGCTGGCCACCGAAGACGGTGGCAAGAACTGGGAAGACGTCAGCGACCGCCTCGACAACGAAGACCAGTACCACATCAATGCCATTGCGGCGGTGAAGGACTCTGGCCTGTTCATCGTCGGCGAGATGGGCAGCATGTTCCGCTCCCCCGACTGGGGCCAGACCTGGGAACGCCTCGAAGGGCCCTACGAGGGCTCGCTGTTCGGCGTGTCCGGTACCGCAGAGCCCGGCGTCGTGATCGCCTACGGCCTGCGTGGCCACCTGTTCCGCTCCGCCGATTTCGGCACGACCTGGGAAACCATCCCGCTCAAGAACGCCCGTGGTGGCACCCTGGAGTTCGGTCTTTCCGGCGGCACCCTGCTCGAGGACGGCACCCTGCTGGTGGTCGGCCATGGCGGCAGCGTGTTGAAGAGCACCGATGCTGGCCGCACCTTCAGCGTGGTCAACCGCGCTGATCGTCTGTCGCTGGCCAGTGCCACGGTCGACAGCAAGGGCAACCTGATCCTGGTGGGACAGGGTGGGGCGCGTGTCGCCTCGCCGACTGGCGCCGAGCTGGGCCAACAATAACAAGGTGGGGGAGTTTCGATGAGTAACCATCACCAGGACAAGGCGACCTTCCTGGAGCGCCTGATCTTCAACAACCGGCCGGCGGTGATCGTCATCTGCCTGCTGGTCAGCATCTTCCTCTTCTGGCAGGCCACCCAGGTGCGCCCGTCCACCAGCTTCGAGAAGATGATTCCGCTGCACCACCCCTTCATCCAGAAGATGATGGAGCACCGCAACGACCTGGCGAACCTGGGCAACACCGTGCGCATCTCGGTGGAAGCCAAGGACGGGGACATCTTCAGCAAGGACTACATGGAGACCCTGCGCCAGATCCATGATGAGGTCTTCTACATTCCCGGCGTCGATCGTTCCGGTCTGAAGTCCCTGTGGAGTCCCAGCGTTCGCTGGACCGAAGTGACCGAGGAAGGCTTCGCCGGCGGCGAGGTCATCCCGCAAACCTACGACGGTTCCGCCGACAGCCTGGAAGAGCTGCGCAACAACGTGCTCAAGTCCGGCCAGATCGGCCGCCTGGTGGCCAACAACTTCAAGTCCAGCATCATCGACGTGCCGCTGCTCGAGTCCTACCCGGACCCCAACGACCAGGGCAAGCTGCTGAAGCTCGACTACCGCCAGTTCTCCCATGAGCTGGAAGAGAAGATCCGCGACAAGTACCAGGCCCAGAACCCGAACGTCCAGGTGCACATCGTCGGCTTCGCCAAGAAGGTCGGCGACCTGATCGACGGCCTGATCATGGTCGTGGCCTTCTTCGGCATCGCCTTCCTCACCACCCTGGTGCTGCTCTACTGGTTCACCTGGTGTATCCGCAGCACCATCGCCGTGCTCTCCACCACCCTGGTGGCGGTGATCTGGCAGCTGGGCCTGATGCACTCGGTGGGCTTCGGCCTCGACCCGTACTCCATGCTGGTGCCGTTCCTGATCTTCGCCATCGGCATCTCCCACGGGGTGCAGAAGATCAACGGTATCGCCCTGCAATCCAGCGACGCCGACAACGCCCTGACCGCGGCCCGGCGCACCTTCCGCCAGCTGTTCCTGCCGGGGATGATCGCCATCCTGGCTGACGCCGTGGGCTTCATCACCCTGCTGATCATCGACATCGGCGTGATCCGCGAGCTGGCCATCGGCGCTTCCATCGGCGTGGCGGTGATCGTCTTCACCAACCTGATCCTGCTGCCGGTCGCCATCTCCTATGTCGGCATCAGCAAGAAGGCCATCGACCGCAGCAAGAAGGACGCGACCCGCGAGCACCCGTTCTGGCGCCTGCTGTCCAACTTCGCGCACCCCACCGTGGCGCCCATCTCCGTGGTCATCGCCATCATGGCCTTCGGCGGCGGCCTCTGGTACGGCAAGCACCTGAAGATCGGCGACCTCGACCAGGGCGCGCCGGAGCTGCGTCCGGACTCGCGCTACAACAAGGACAACAACTTCATCATCAGCAACTACTCCACCAGCTCCGACGTGCTCGTGGTGATGGTCAAGACCAAGCCTGAAGGGTGCTCCACCCACGAGGCGCTGGCCCCCATCGACGAGCTGATGTGGACGATGGAGAACACCCAGGGCGTGCAGTCCGCCATCTCCATGGTCACCGTCTCCAAGCAGGTGATCAAAGGGATGAACGAAGGCAACCTGAAGTGGGAAAC
This sequence comes from Pseudomonas sp. FeS53a, assembly GCF_000931385.1. Classification (NCBI taxonomy): domain Bacteria; kingdom Pseudomonadati; phylum Pseudomonadota; class Gammaproteobacteria; order Pseudomonadales; family Pseudomonadaceae; genus Pseudomonas; species Pseudomonas sp. FeS53a. The sequence goes on along the minus strand of NZ_JYFT01000056.1, from coordinate 187,730 downwards.
CCTCTCCCGCAACCAGGACGTGCTGAACAACTCCATCAGCCGCGCCGACGGCCTGTACAACACCGACTGCTCCCTCGCACCGGTGCTGGTGTTCCTCAACGACCACAAGGCCGAGACCCTGCAGCGCGCGGTCAAGGCGGTCCAGGGCTTCGCCCAGGAGCACAACAAGGACGGGCTGGAGTTCCTGCTCGCCGCCGGTAACGCCGGTATCGAAGCGGCCACCAACGAGGTGATCGCCCAGACCGAGCTGACCATCCTGATCCTGGTGTACATCTGCGTCGCGGCCATGTGCCTGATCACCTTCCGCTCGATCCCGGCGACCATCTGCATCGTCATCCCGCTGATCCTCACCTCGGTGCTGGGCAACGCCCTGATGGCCTTCCTCGGCATCGGCGTGAAAGTGGCGACGCTGCCGGTGGTGGCACTGGGCGTGGGTATCGGTGTCGACTACGGCATCTACATCTACAGCCGCCTGGAAAGCTTCCTGCGCGCCGGCCTGACCTTGCAGGAGGCCTACTACCAGACGCTGAAGTCCACCGGCAAAGCCGTGCTCTTCACCGGCCTGTGCCTGGCCATCGGCGTGGCGACCTGGATGTTCTCGGCGATCAAGTTCCAGGCCGACATGGGCCTGATGCTGACCTTCATGTTCATCGTCAACATGTTCGGCGCGCTCTGGCTGCTGCCGGCCTTGGCCCGCTTCCTGATCAAGCCCGAGAAGCTCGCCGGCAAGACCGGGGGCTCACTCCTCGCGCACTGATCGGTGCTCTTCGAAAACCGCGGCCTCGGCCGCGGTTTTTCGTTTCTGGGTGCTGGCCTTGACGCCGGAAAAAGTCTGACATCTAATGATATGCATTCTCATTTGTTGCTTCCCGTTATCTGTCAGCCTTGAGCGGGCGGGAAGCACCTTCAGTCGGGGGTGTCGTGAAGTCAGGTCTGGCCGGTGGGAAAGCCCGCCGTGGATGAGCAGTTCCGTGGCACCGTCTCGGGCGCCTACCGGGCCTTCCATGCCGAACTGCTGAAGTTCCTCGGCAAGCGCCTGGGCAGCCAGGCCGATGCGGCCGATCTCGCCCAGGACGCCTTCGCCCAGTGGCTGGGCTCCCGCGATCGCGCCCGCGTGGCGCAGCCCCGCGCCTTCCTGTTCCAGATCGCTCGCAACCTCCTGCGCGACCACTGGCGACGCCAGCAGGTGAGGGGAGGGATGGAGCCGGCCCCTGTCGAGCACGATGAGGCGCTGTTCGAGCATGCCGCCCCAGGCCCCCAGGACAAGGCCGAGCAACACCAGCGCTTGCATCACCTGGCCCGGGCGCTGGATGATCTGCCGCCGCGCCGGCGAGAGGCCTTCGTCCTGCACAAGTTCGACGGGCTCTCCCAGGCCGAAGTCGCCGAGCGCATGGGGATTTCCCTCAGCATGGTGGAGAAGCACGTCGCCTGTGCCCTCCTGCATTGCAGGCAGCGCCTGCTCGATGCGGGACAGGAGGACGTGCCATGAACGAGAACACGTGGATGGAAGCACGCCCCTCGATCGACGAGCAGGCCGCGACCTGGCAGGCGCGGCGCTCAGGTAGCCAGTTCAGCACGCGGGACGAAGCCGAGTTGCAGGCCTGGCTGGCCGCCAGCCCTGCGCATGCCCGCGCCTTTTCCGAGATGCAGCAGATCTGGGCAGAACTCGATCGCGTACCGCGCCCGAGCCTGTCAGCACCGGTGGTGCCCCTGCGCCCGCGACGCTGGCGCCTGCCCCTGGCTGCCGCTGCGTCCTTGCTGGTGGCCTGCGCCCTGGTGCTGGTCTCCCGGGGTGGGCCCGAGGTAGACGAGACCTTCGCCAGCCCCCTTAGCGCCACGCAGCAGGTGACCCTGGCCGACGGCACCCGCATCGACCTCAACCGTGCCACGCGCCTGCGCGTTCGCCTGTATGACGACCACCGTGAGGTGGACCTGCTGGAAGGCGAAGCCTTCTTCGCCGTTGCCCGTGATGAAACCCGTCCCTTCGATGTCACCGCCGGAGACGGGCGGGTGCGGGTACTGGGCACCCGCTTCAGCGTGAGACGCGGCGAGCAGCGGCTCGATGTGGCAGTGGAGAGTGGTCACGTGGCCGTCGAGCCGCATCCAGGAACGGCGCAGCCGCTGGAACTGCTGGCAGGAGACAGCCTCGACTACGACTACCGCACCGCCACCCTCGAACAAGGCCACCGCCGGCCTGAGGAGATCGCCAGCTGGCGCAGAGGGCAGCTGGTCTTCCGGGACCGCCCCCTCGCGCAGCTGCTCGACGAGGTGTCGCGCTATCGCTCGGCCCCGGTGGGCCTGGCGGACCCGAGACTGGCCCAGCGGCGTGTCTCCGGCAGCCTCAACCTCGCCAACCCGGATGCCTTCCTCGCTGCCTTGCCGCAGTTGCTGCCGGTCCAGGTCGAGTACCTGGCGGATGGGCGGGCGTTGATCCATCCGCGCTGAAGGCCTAGCTCGCTACAAATAAAAATATTTTTCATTCGCATATGTGGGTTTTTCTCGTCTGTGCGTCTTCCTCCCGGTAACCGCCAGTTGCCGTGGCGGTCCTGCAGCACAAGGGGAGACCTGCATGAACACCCGTACCACCCGCTTCGTCCTGCGCCGGCTCGTTGCCGGCAGCGCCCTGGCGACCTGGCTGGCCAGCGCCTCGGCACTGGCCCAGGACCACGACTTCGACCTGCCGGCCCAACCCATGGCCAGCGCCCTGACCAGCCTTGCCCAGCAGGGGCAACTGCAGGTGCTGTTCGATGAAGCCCAGCTGCGCGATGTGCGTGCGCCGGCGTTGAAGGGGCGCTACAGCCCGCGTCTGGCCCTGGAGCGGTTGCTCTCGGGGACGGGGCTGGAGCTGGTGGAAGCGGGGGATGGGTTCGTGGTACGGCGCTTGCCGGGAAACGATCAGGCACCTGCTAATGACAATGTCCTCAACCTGGGCAGCACCAGCATCATGGGGGATGCCATCGACAGCAGCACTGTGGGGCGCTCGGTGCTGACCCAGGAAGACATCGACCGCAAGCAGGCCGACAACATTGGCGAACTATTGGATACGTTGCCTGGGGTCAGCTCCAGCGGCTCGCCCAGGCCGGGTGGGCAAACCCTGAATATCTGGGGCATGGGGGATGTCGAGGACGTCAAGGTGATCCTCGATGGGGCCCCAAAGGGCTTCGAGAAGTATCGCCAGGGCTCGGTGTTCATCGAGCCGGAGCTGATCAAGAACGTCGAGGTCGACAAGGGGCCCCACAGTACGCTCTACGGCAATGGCGGCTTCGGCGGGGTGATCAAGGTGGACACCAAGGACCCTGCCGACCTGCTGCAGGAGGGGCGTGACGTCGGGGCTTTCATCAAGTACGGCTACCACACCAACGACCGCCAGGAGATATACAGCGGGGCCGTCTACGGCCAGACCGAAGATAAGATGCTCGACAGCCTGCTGTTCATGAACTGGCGTGACGGTGGGAATATCAAGCGTCCCGATGGCACGCGCTTCGTGTACTCCGAGAATCAGCTTGATGCCTTTCTGTTCAAGAGCAACCTGCGCCTCAACGAAGAGCATGTGCTCACCCTTTCTGCGATGCAGTCCGGAAGCCAGGCCTGGGAGCCGTTCGCAGCCAAGCGCGATGAAATGGCCGCACCCACGGCGGCCGAGATCGCTCGCTACGGGTTGGATGGTGCGTGGAAGCGCAAGCTGGTCTACCGCGACCAGGACGATGAGAACTACTCCCTCAAATGGAACTACGCACCACTCGACAACCCCTGGATCAACGTCACAGCCAGCTACGCCTATTCCAAGACCGATCAGCATGACAAGCGACCGGACAACGCCACACCCGGATTTGCAGCGTCGTTGGGCAATGAAAGCTGGGTCAACTACACCGATCGCCTGGCGGAGTTGAAGAACGAAAGTCGGTTCGATACGGGGCCGTTTGCTCATGTCGCAACGGTGGGTGTGCAGTGGCATGGGCATGAGCGCGATACGCTGATGAAGGACCTCAGCAAGACTCGTGATGCAGCCTACAACTTCGGCTTGTACCAGCCTTATTACATGCCCTCTGGTGAGCAGGAGACGCGGAGTGGCTTCCTGCAGGATGCGATCACTATCGGCTCGGTGACCATTACACCTGCTCTGCGCTACGACCAGGTAATCAGCAAGGGGGAGCCTAGCTTGGCACCTCGCTTCAATAATCCTGATCCGAAGGTTGGGCATGACTACAGTCAGGTCCGCTATACCGGTTGGTCGCCGAGGTTAGGCGTCTTCTGGACCGCAACGGAGAACCTGGCACTGTTCGCCGACTACAGCAAAACCTGGCGTGCGCCTCTGATCGACGAATTGTATGAAGTGCAGAGTGCGATCAGCAGTGTCCCGGGTACGAGTCGTAACCTTGATCCCGAGCGCATCACGGGTATTCGCCTGGGCAGCATCTTCAACGTGGACCGGCTGCTTGTTGACAGCGACAGCCTGCAGATACGCACCACTCTGTTCCGTAACCGTGGCAAGGATGAAATCTTCAAGCGGACCGGGGTCTATTGCGCCGAGAAGCTCAGTAGCAGCGCCGACTGTCCGGGTACCCTCACCAACAACCGCAACCTGCCGGGCTACACCATTGAGGGGCTGGAGGTCGAATCGTTCTACGATAGCGCCCGGGTGTTTGGCAGTCTCTCGGTCTCTTACATCCGCGGCCAGCGCGACGCCTCTCCATCTAACCCGTGGGGCTCTGAAACATGGATCGCGGAAATTCCTCCGCGCAAGGCAGTGGCTACGTTGGGGGTGAAGGTGCCTGAAGCAGATCTTGCGTTGGGATGGACCGGCAACTTCGTGCGTAAGCAGGACCGATCGCCAGCGGACGACGATCCCCGGGCCGCGCTCTGGAGTCTGCCGGAAAGCCAGGGGTACGCCCTGCATGGTGTGTTCGCCAGTTGGAAGCCCCGCTTTGCCAAGGGCTTCGAAGCGAGGTTGGCAGTCGATAACCTGTTCAATCGTGAGTACTACCCCTACCTTGGCGAAGCCGTCTCGGGAGTGGGGCGGAACGTAAAATTGAGTGTTTCGCAGTTCTTCTGAAAACACAGGGCATCGGCAACGACGAGTTGACTGGGATGCGTTCAGAACTCTGAGGTGGCTCTGGCTTGTGTAGGTGATGTGGCTACGGGCCTACCGCTGTCCATCTCATCCATGAGTCGCCTGGATGCGGCGGGCTGAAGCCCACCCTACGGCCTGTCCCTTCGTGCATTCCGCAGGAGATCCCATGTCAATTTGCTGTGGCGACGCGAGGTCAGATAGGGCTTCTGATTTCTCATGACGGCAAAGGTGATCCGTGCCAGGACGTAGGGTGGAGTGCGCTTCATCGGTCCACCATGTGGGCTCTCGGCGAACGTCATTGGTGGATGGAAAAAGCGCCATCCACCCGACGCCCCCGACCGAAGACACGCTGGTCTGTAGGAGCGAGGTCTGCTCGCAAAGTGCTTGAGATCCGCCCGGACGAGGTGGCTGAAGCCAGCTCACCGGGCGTGACTTCACTCCCCGAGCAACTGCAACAACGCGGCGGCGGTGGGCTCCGAGGAGGCCGGGTTCTGTCCGGTGATCAGGTGGCCGTCGGCGACCACATGGGGTTGCCAGTCGGCCACCTTGGAGTAGTGGGCGCCGAGGTCGCGGAGCATGTCCTCCACCAGGAAGGGCACCACCTCGGTGAGGCCCACCGCCGCTTCCTCGGAGTTGGAGAAGCCGGTCACCGCGCATCCCTGCACCAGCGGGTTGCCATCGGCGGCGCGGGCATTCTTCAGCACGGCAGGGGCGTGGCACACCGCCGCCACCGGCTTGCCGGCGTTGTGCAGGTCTTCGATCAGGCGGATGGAGAAGGGATCGTCCACCAGGTCCCACAGCGGGCCATGGCCGCCGGGGTAGAAGAGGGCGTCGTAGTCGGCCGAGACCAGTCCCGCCAGCGGCAGGGTGTTGGCCAGCGCCTGCTGGGCCTGCGGGTCGCTGCGGAAGCGGTGGGTGGCTTCGGTCTGCGCGGCCGGGTCGTCGCTCTTCGGATCCAGCGGCGGTTGGCCGCCCCGGGGAGAGGCCAGCACCACCTCGGCGCCGGCATCACGGAAGGCGAAATAGGGCGCGGCGAACTCTTCCAGCCAGAAGCCGGTCGGCTGGCCGGTATCGCCCAGGCGGTCATGCGAGGTCAGCACCATGAGGATTTTCATCGGCTACTCCTTAGAGGTCATCGAGGGGTGTGACTGGCGCCGTTACGGCAAGGTTCCGGTGGCCGGCCGATGAATTCTAGACGCGCCGATGCAGGTTCTCAGCCCTGTGTAGGTCGCCGTCGGGCGGTGAGGCCGCGGAGGAAGTTGCGCAGCACCTGGTCGCCGCAGGGGCGGTAGTTCTTGTGGTCCTTCTTGCGGAACAGCGCCCCCACCTCGGCACGGGTCATGGGCAGGTCGGCTTCGCGGAGGATGTCGAGGATGTCGTCCTCGCGCAGCTCCAGGGCCACGCGCAACTTCTTCAGCACCTGGTTGTTGCTCATCGGCAGTTCGAGGGGGAAGGGCGGGCGGCTCTCGTCCTTGCCGCGCATGGCGTAGACCAGCCCGTCGAGAAAGCCGGCCAGGCGCCGGTCGCTGCAGGCGTGGTAGCCCTCCTCATCTTCGCGGGCCAGCCAGGCTGCCACTTCCTGCAGGCTCACTTCCTGGTCGGCCAGGCCGATGATCTCCACCACCCGGGCGTCGCTGATGTCCAGCAGGTAGCGCAGGCTGCGCAGTATGTCGTTGTTGGTCATGGGGCATTCCGTCGGAGTGGTCGGGCAGCCGTGAGCTGGCCGTTAGACTGGGGGCGTCGATGCCGAAAGGCAGGAGGTCCAGATGAAGCGCGCCATTGTGCTCGCATTTTCCGCGCTGGTCGCGATCAGTTGCGCCGCCCAGGCCCAGCAGCCGCCCTTGTTGCGCTCGCCCGGCACGCCGGCACCCGGTTCGCCCGGTACCGCCACGCCGCAGCCCTATTCCCAGCCCAGTCCGCCGAGCTTTCCGTCTGCCGCCCCGCCGGGCAGCCCGCCGTTGCTGGTGAACCCGCCGACCACGCGCCAGGCAGACCCGCGTGATGAACGCATCCCGCTGCTGCAGGAACAGCTCGACCGCAACAGCAAGGGGCTGGGCAACGGCGAGAAGAAGCCGGCGCCCTAGCGCAGCAGCGGCGGTACCCGGGCCTGGAGCAGCGCCACCAGGGCCGGGTCCATGTAGTCGTACTCGTCGGGGATATCCAGGCTGACCACGCGCTTGCCCTTGAGCGCGGCGGGGAAGCGTGCGGCCAGCTTGCGCCGATGGCTGCTCTCCATCACCAGGATCAGGTCCGCCCAGGCCAGGGCCTCGGGCGTTACCGGGGTCTCCGCTTCGGCCTTGAGGCCGGCCGAGTCGGTTTCCACGCCGAGCCAGCTGGCGAACAGCTGCTCGGCGGTGGGGCTGCGCAGCCGATTCTGGCCGCAGATGAACAGCAGGCGCTGGACCTTCACGCAGCAGCCAGCCCCAGCACCTTGAACAGGAAGGCGTATTCCAGGGCAACGTCGCGCAGCGCCTGGTAGCGCCCGCTCATGCCGCCGTGGCCGGCACCGAGGTCGGTCTTGAGCAGCAGCAGGTGGTCGTCGGTGCGGGTCGCCCGCAGCTTCGCCACCCATTTGGCAGCTTCCCAGTACTGCACCCGCGAGTCGTTGTAGCCGGCCACCACCAGCAGCGCCGGGTAGGCCTGGGGCTTCACATTCTCGTAGGGGGCATAGCTGCGGATGCGCTCGAACACCTCGGGCTGGTTCGGGTCGCCCCACTCGTCGTACTCGGTGACGGTGAGCGGCAGGTCGGGGTTCTGCATGGTGTTGAGCACGTCGACGAAGGGCACTTCGGCGATGGCCGCTGCGAACAGCTCCGGACGCTGGTTGAGCACGGCGCCGATCAGCAGTCCGCCGGCGCTGCCGCCGCTGATGACCATCTGTTCGCGGGTCGTCAGGCCCTCCGCCAGTAGGTGCTCGGCGCAGGCGATGAAGTCGCCGAAGGTGTTGGCCTTGTGCTCCAGCTTGCCGGCGCGGTACCAGGCTTCGCCCAGCTCACCGCCGCCGCGTACGTGGGCGATGGCGAAGACGAAGCCACGGTCCAGCAGGCTCAGGCGGGCATGGGAGAACCAGGGGTCGAGGCTCGCGCCGTAGGCGCCGTAGCCATAGAGGTAGAGCGGCGCCGGGCGGCCCAGGGTTTCGCGGCGGGCGACCAGGCTGATGGGGATGCGCGTGCCATCCGCTGCCGTTGCCCAGAGGCGCTGGCTGACGTAGGCATCGGCGTCGAACGGGCCTTCCACCGGCGTCTGCTTGAGCACCTGCTGCTCGCCGTCGGCCAGGCGCAGTTCGCGGACCTGGGCGGGGCGGTTGAGGGCTTCGTAGCGCAGGCGGATCACCGGGCTGTCGAACTCCAGGCTGTCCTGCACGTAGAGGCTGTAGGCCGCATCCGGCAGTTGCACGCGGTAGGCGGTGCCGCCGGCAGGGTGCACTTCGATCACCGGCAGGCCGCCTTCGCGCAGGCTGAGGGTGAGGGCGCTGCTGTTGAGGCTGAGGTCCTCCAGCATGCGCTCCGGATCGTGAGGGATACGCTCCTGCCAGTGCTCGCGGCTCGGGTCCGCCTCCTCCGCCAGGTAGAGGGCGAAGTTGATGCCGGCCTGGTTGCTGCGGATCAGCCAGCACCAGCGTCCGTCGACCTGGCCGTGGTCGACGTAGTACTCGTGACCTTCCTCGCGGGGGGCGATGCAACGGAAGTCGGCATCGGGCGTTCCGGCGTCCAGCACCCAGGTTTCGCTGGTGGTCTTGCTGGACAGGTCCAGCAGCAACTGGCGCTCGGAGCTGGCTCGGTGGCAGCCGAGGAAGAAGCGTCCGTCCGGTTCCTCGAAGACCTGTTCAGCATGGGCCTCGCCCAGGCGGTAACGGTGCAGGCGGAAGGGGCGGTGGGTCTCGTCCAGCTCGCCGAAGAACAGCGTGCGGCTGTCGTTGGCCCAGGTCATGCTGCCGTCGCAGTCCTCGAAGGGGAGGGCATGCAGGGTGCCGTCCACGAGGTCGCGGACGAACAACTGGTAGACCTCGTCGCCGCTGGTATCGAGGCTGTAGGCCAGCAGGCGGTGGTCAGGACTGACGCTGAAGGCGCCGACCGAGAGGAAGCCGCCGTCCGCCAGCGCGTTCGGGTCCAGCAGCAACTGCTCGGTGGCCGGGTCGATGTCCAGCGAGCCGTCCTGTGGGCGCGCGCAGCGGTAGTGGCGCGGGTATTCATCGCCGGCGGTGGTGCGCTGGTAATAAAGGTAGGGGCCCCAGGGCGTGGCAAGGGACAGGTCGGTCTCGCGGATGCGGCCGCGGATTTCCTGGAACAGGCGCTCGCGCAGGTCGGCCTGGTCGGCCAGTTGCTCGTCCAGCCAGGCGTTCTCGGCCTTCAGGTAATCCAGCACCTCGGGAGCGTCGCGTTCTTCCAGCCAGCGGTAGGGATCGGCGCCATCCTGGGCTCGGGCGATGGGGGCGTGTGACATGAGGTCCTCTCGGGTGCGGCGGGCGACGGCGGGGGGACGCCGGAGCGGGGAAAAGTCGCTATCATAAGCGCCCCTTTGCCCGCCATGCCACGGAAGCCAATGAACGAACACGACTACCTACTTGCCTGGGGTGCCTACGCCGTGGCGGCCCTCGGCTGCCTGCTGGTGTGCTTCCGTGCGACCGGCTGGATGTGGCGCTGGCTGCGCGAGCCGGTGCGCCTGGTAGTGGCGGTGCTGCTGCTGACCCCGACGCCGGTGGACCCGGGTCGCGACCTGTACGCCCCCGCCGTAGCGGTGACGGCGCTGGACATGGTGTTCAAGGTGGGCAACAACGCCTGGAAGGCGGTCTCCGACCTGGCCATGTACGGCATGATCGGCTTCGTGCTGTACCTGGTCTTCGTGGCCATCCGTTGGCCCATCGAGCGGGCGATCAAGGCTCGCCGTGCGGCCCGCGAGCGGCCGGCCGAGGAGCCCGTGGACGATGAGGAGCCCACCCTGCGCCAGTTGATGGAGCGCGAAGGGGATGCCCGCTTCGACACCCGCACCGATGCCCGTGGCGACCGCCGCCTGCGGATCGAACCGCGCCTCTAGCCACGCAGCAGGACCCTTTCATTCGCCAGGGAGTGCCCGATGGATTGCGTGTTCTGCGCCATCGCCGGTGGCCATGCGCCGGCTCATGTGCTGCACGAGGAAGCGGATTTCCTGGTGCTGCTGGATATCTTCCCCCTGCGCCCGGCCCACGTCCTGGTGGTCGCCCGGCAGCATGCGCCGTATCTCCATGACCTGCCCGAGAGCGCCCGCACGCGCCTGCTGCCCCTGGCCGATGAGCTGATGGCGGCGATGCGCCGGGCTGGCCTTGGCGAACAGGGCATCAACATGCTGGTGAACGACGGGCCGGATGCGAACCAGCACGTGCCCCACCTGCACCTCCACCTGATTCCAAGACGTCGGGGTGACCTGGCGGGCCTGTTGTGGCGGGCGCTGACCCGTTTCCTGCCCCTGGGGCGCACTGCGCTCCAGGGGCGCCTGGAACGGGAAGCCGACCTGTTGCGGCGGGCCATGAAACGAGAGCCTTGATCCATGTGCGAACTGCTCGGCATGAGTGCCAACGTCCCCACCGACATCGTGTTCAGCTTCACCGGTCTGATGCAGCGTGGCGGCGGCACGGGGCCCCACCGTGACGGTTGGGGCATCGGCTTCTACGAGGGACGGGGGCTGCGCCTGTTCCAGGACCCGTCGGCCAGCGTCGATTCCGAGGTGGCGCGCCTGGTGCAGCGCTACCCGATCAAGAGCGAGACCGTCATCGGCCATATCCGCCAGGCCAACGTCGGCAAGGTCTGCCTGGCCAACACCCACCCCTTCGTGCGGGAGCTCTGGGGGCGCAACTGGTGCTTCGCCCACAACGGCCAGTTGGCCGACTTCCAGCCCGCTCCCAGCTTCTACCGCCCGGTGGGCGACACCGACAGCGAGGCGGCCTTCTGCGACCTGCTCAACCGGGTGCGCCAGGGCTTCCCGGAGCCGGTGCCGGTGGAGGTGCTGCTGCCGGTGCTGGTGCAGGCCTGTTCCGAGTACCGCACCCGGGGCGTTTTCAATGCCCTGGTCAGCGACGGCGACTGGCTGTTCTGCTTCTGCTCCACCAAGCTGGCCCACATCACCCGCCGTGCGCCCTTCGGCCCGGCGCGGTTGAAGGACGCCGACCTGACGGTGGACTTCCAGGCCGAGACCACCCCGGACGACGTGGTGACGGTGATCGCCACCGAGCCGCTCACCGACAACGAAACCTGGACGCGCTACCAGCCCGGGGCCTGGGCCCTGTGGCGACGCGGCGAATGCCTGGCCTCGGGCCAGACCTGAGAGGAGAGGGGCGATGCTGAGGAGCTACCTGAGGCTGGTGCTGTTCACCCTGGGGCTGCTGGTCGGCGTGCAGGTTCCCGGCTTCGTCGATGACTACGCCAAGCGCGTGGAGGCCCACCGACTGGAAGCGGAGCGTGCCCTGGCCGGGTTCCGCGAGACGGCCAAGCGCTTCTTCGACGGCAACCTAGACGCCCTGGTGGCGCATTACCGCCAGAGCGACGACCCGGTGATGCGCAGCGACGCCGACAGCGTCGCCACCCTGGTCAACCGCGATGCCTTGCTGCAGCGGGAATGGCAGGCCATGCAAGGGGCCTGGTACGCACGCACCTGGCACGTGCTGAGTGGGGCCGACCGCGAGCTGCTGCTGGAGACCGCCAATGCCTACAGCTACCAGGTGCTGCTGGTGCCCGAGGCCATTGGCTGGGGCCTGGCCTGCGCCTTCCTCCTGGCCTGGCTGCTGGAGAGCCTGGCGCTGGGCCTGGGGCGCCTGGCCGGTGTCGGCCGCGCCCGCAAGGTTCAGCAGCGCCACTGGCGCTGATCAGGCTTCGAAACGTTCCGCCCCGTGGCGCAGGGTGCTGGCGAGGGCGAGGAAACCGTCGTACAGCAACTGGTCGCTGGTGGAGGCATTGCTGACGCTGGCGCGTACGTACTGGGGCACTGCCGCCCGGCCGACGGCGAAGGTTTCGGCGGCAGTGATCAGGTAGTTGCGCAGCTTCAGGTCGGCCTCCACGTCGGAGGCGCGCCAGGCCTCCGGCACCTCGATCCAGAAGTGCGGACTCTGTGGGTGGGTACGGTATTGCAGCCCGTCCAGCAAACCTTCCACGAGTGCCTTGCGCCGGCCGATCTCGGCGATCTGCTGGTGCAGCAACTTGCTCGCCGTGCCGTTTTCGATCCATTGGGTGGACAGCTCCAGCGCCAGGGGCGTGGCCATCCAGCAGGTGGCACGCAACGCGGCGGCAATGCGGCTGACCAGCGTGGTCGGTGCATGCAGGTAACCCACCCGCAGCCCGGCCGCCACCGCCTTGCTCAGGCTGCTGATGAGGATGCAGCGCTCCGGCGCGTAGTGGGTCATCGGCGGCGGGCGGTCCTCCACCAGCACGGCGTGGGCCTCGTCCTCGATGATCAGCAGGTTGTGCTCGCGGCACAGCCGCGCGATGGTCTCCCGCCGCTGCGGTGAGAGCACCGCCGTGGTGGGGTTCTGGATGGTCGGCGTGCAGTACAGCGCCGACACCCGGTTGCTGCGGCACAGCTCGTCGAGGGATTCCGGGACCAGCCCTTCCTCGTCCATGTCCACGCCCAGCAGCTTGATGCCGAGCATGCGCGCCACGGTGATCAGTCCGGGGTAGGTGAGCTGCTCGGTGACGATGGTGTCCCCGGCCCGCACCAGTGCCATCAGGGTGCAGAGCAGGCCGTGCTGGCCGCCGTTCACGCACAGCACCTGGTCCGCCTGGGGCTGGAAGTCGCCGTGGCCGAGCCAGTGCGCGCCCGCCTGGCGGTAGCGCGGCAAGCCGGCGTCCGGCGTATAGAGCGCCAGTTCCCGCAGGGTCTGCGGGTCCCGCGCCAGGTCCATCAGGCTCTGGGCGAGGAAGGCGGTTTCAGGGCCGGGGATGTGCATGTTCCGGCTCATGTCGTACAGCTCCGGCGCCTCCTCGATGAAGTTGCGGAAGCCCTCGTCGCGCTTGCGCTCCAGGCCGCGACGCCGCACGAAGGTGCCGTCTCCGACCCGCGCCACCACCAGCCCCATTCGCTCCAGCTCGGCATAGGCGCGGCTCACCGTGCCGATGGTGACCCCCAGCCGGTCCGCCAGGTTGCGGTGGGGCGGCAGCTTGGAGCCGCCTTCGATCGTCCCTTCCAGGATCCTGATCTCCATCGCTCCGGCGAGGCGCTTGTACTTGGCGCCCTGTCCGGAATTCAGTGCGTCTTTCAAGATTGACACCGTGTCAATAATTGGTTTGACAGCCATTTTTCGTCCTAATAGCCTGATTGAGCCGTGTCAATCAGTGATTGATACCTGGATTTTAGGGGTCAATTTAGCAACTACGAAGGATTGTCATCATGCCAATGTCCGCGGTAATTGAAAACACCAGCAAATCCAGGAAGCAATGGCTGGGGGCATTGGTCACCAGCCTGCTGTTCCTGACCGTGTGCCTCAGCTGGGGCACCACCTGGCTGGGCATCAAGATCGCCGTGGAAACCGTGCCACCGCTCACCGCCTCCGGCCTGCGCTTCCTCATCGCTTTCCCGTTGTTCCTCTGCTTCGCCCTGATCCGTGGCGACTCGATCTTCTTCCCCCGGGGCAGCTTCGGCTTCTTCGTGTTCGTCACCCTGTGCTACTTCAGCGTGCCGTACTACCTGCTCAACTACGGGGAGACCCACGTCTCCTCCGGGCTCACCGCGCTGCTGTTCAGCTGCATGCCGGTGTTCATCCTGATCTTCTCCTCGCTGTTCCTGCAGGAGCGCATCTACCTCTCCCAGGTGGTGGGCATCGCCATCGGTTTCGGCAGCCTGTTCATGATCCTGCGCGGGCAGGGGCTGAGCCTGGAACACTCCGAGGCCGTCGGCGTGCTGGCCATCCTCGCGGCGGCCGTGATGCATGCGCTGTGCTACGTGGTGACCAAGAAGAAGGGCGCGGAGATCAGCGTCATCACCTACAACACCCTGCCCATCGGCCTGGCCGGCCTGATGCTGTTCCTCGTGGGGCTGGGCGTGGAGCAGCCGGATTTCGGCGCCATCAGCGGTCGTTCCTGGGGGGCGCTGGCCTACCTGGGGCTGTGCGCGTCGGTGGGGGGCTTCATCGTGTACTTCTTCCTGCTCAAGCGCCTCAACCCGGTGATCCTGTCCTTCGTCTTCATCATCTTCCCGGTGTTCGCGGTGATCATCGGGGCCTGGTACGAAGGCCACACCATCTCCCGTGACCTGGCGTTCTATTCCTCGCTGCTGTTGATCGGCTTCGCCATCACCAAGGTGCCCATGGAAAAGTTCCTGGCGAAGAAGGACTGACCCATGGCTGACCAGGACGTCTTCAGCGCCGAGGTCCTCGGCGCCATCTACCGCCATGCCGCCGAGACCTACCCCGAAGAGTGCTGTGGCTTCGTGTTCGCCGATGCCCGGGTGCACCGTGGCGAGAACATCCAGAACCAGCTCAACGAGCGCAGCCCCGAGGTGTATCGGCGCAGTGCCGCCAACGGCTACACCTTCGCGGTCGCCGACACGCTGCTGCTCAACCGCAGCCTGCGCGGGGACAACCCGGTGCGCGTCATCTACCACTCCCACCCGGACGTGGGGGCCTATTTCAGCCGTGAGGACGAGGACAAGGCGCTGTTCATGGGACAGCCCATCCACCCCGTGACTTACCTCGTGGTGGACGTGCGCGCCGGCGAGGCGATGGGCGCCAAGTTATTCGAATGGAACGGCGAAGGATTCGTCTGCAGCCGGGAATTCCCCGGCAACCCATAACGACCTGCAAGAAAAGGAGTTTGGCTATGAATGTGGTGATCTTCCCCGACGTACTGGCGCGGGTCGCCAAGTTGCCCGCCGCGCGGGTGGAAGGCGAGGGCCGGACGGTGCGCGAGCTGGTGGAGGGCATCTGCGAGCAGCATGCCGCCCTGCGCGAGCACCTGTTCTACGGCAACGCCCAGATCAAGGAGCACTTCCTGCTCACCGCCAACGGCGAGCTGGTGGACGTGGACAGCGAACTGGCCCCGGGCGTCGAGCTGGACATCATGCTCGCCACCTCCGGCGGGCTGGATGTCGACGAGCTGAGCAACGACGAAGTGCGGCGCTACGTGCGCCACATCACCCTGCCGGACGTTGGGCGCCAGGGGCAGCTGCGACTGAAGAAGTCCCGCGTGCTGGTGGTCGGCACCGGTGGCCTGGGCTCTCCGGTGAGCCTCTACCTCGCGGCAGCCGGCGTCGGCACCCTAGGGCTGGTGGATTTCGACCGGGTGGAAAGCAGCAACCTGCAGCGCCAGGTGGTGCATGGCACCTCCACCCTCGGGTTGCCGAAGGTGGAGTCCGCCCGGCGCCGCCTGGAGGACCTCAACCCCAGCATCCAGATCCACGCCCACGATTGCGCAATCACCCCCGACAATGCCATGCGCCTGGTCGGGGACTACGACCTGGTGGTGGATGGCACCGACAACTTCGGCACCCGCTACCTGCTCAACGATGCCTGCGTGCTGCTGCGCCGGCCGCTGGTGTACGGCGCTCTGCATCGCTTCGACGGGCAGATGAGCGTGTTCAACCACCAGGACGGCCCATGCTACCGCTGCCTGTTTCCCAAGAGCCCGCCTGCCGAACTCGCCCCCAACTGCAATGCCGGCGGCGTCATCGGCGTACTGCCGGGCGTGGTCGGGCTGATCCAGGCCACCGAGGCCATCAAGCTCATCCTCGGCATCGGCGAACCCCTGGTGGGCCGCCTGATGCGCTTCGACGCGCTGTCGATGAAGTTCTCCGAAATCCGCTTCAAGCGCCGCGCGGACTGCCCCACCTGCTCGCCAAGCCGCACCGACCGCGAGCTGCAGGTGGAGGAGCCGGTGGTCTGTGCTTCCAGCCAGATGAGCGAGTCGACCCTGCCCGCCGACTTCTTCGTCAGCCCGCGCGAACTGCAGCTGAGCCTGGCCCGGGGCGAGAAGCTGCAACTGCTCGATGTGCGCGAGCCGAACGAACTGGAAGTGTGCCGCCTGCCCGGCAGCCTCAACCTGCCCCTGGGCGAGCTGGAAGCCCGCCTCGCTGAACTCGATCGCGAACGCCCGCTGTGCATCGTCTGCTACGGCGGCACGCGTGCCGAGCGCGCCGCCCAGCTGCTGCTCAGTGCCGGCTTCACCGGCTTGCGGGTGCTGCAAGGCGGCATCAAGGCCTGGGCCCGGGATGTCGACCACGACATGCCGCTGTACTGAGGGACCGAGATGATCCACGAATCGCTGCTTCAGGCTATCGGCGAGACACCCATCGTCCGCCTCGCTGCCTTCAGTGCCGAAACCGGTCTGGAGGTCTACGCCAAGCTGGAGTCCCTCAACCCGGGTGGCAGCCACAAGGCCCGCATCGCCCTGGCCATGGTCCGTGACGCCGAGGCGCGCGGCATCCTGGTGCCCGGCAGCGGGCAGACCATCATCGAACCCAGCGGCGGCAACACCGGCATCGGCCTGGCCATGGCCGGCAACCTGCTCGGCTACCGCGTGGTGCTGGTCATCCCCGACAACTACAGCCCCGAGAAGCAGAAGCTGCTGCGGTTGTACGGCGCCGAGGTGGTGCTCTCCGACAGTCGCCGTGGCAACAACTCCCACGGCGAGAAGGCCATGGAACTGCAGCTGGAGAACCCCGGCTACGTGATGCTCAACCAGCAGCGCAACCCGGCCAACCCGGAGATTCACCGGCGCACCACTGCGCAGGAAATCCTCCGGGACTTCGACGACCGGCCGCTGGATTGCCTGGTGGCCGGCATCGGCACCGGTGGGCACATCACCGGCCTGGGGGAGACCCTCAAGGCACGCTGGCCGCACCTGCGGGTGTTCGGCGTCGAACCGGAGCAGTGCGACCTGCTCAACGACCGCCACGCCCCCCATGAGATCCAGGGCCTGTCCATCGGGCTGGTGCCGCGCATCCTCAACTTTGATGTGCTGGACGGCATGCTCAAGGTCTCCAAGGCCGCCTGCCTGGAGCGGGTGCGCCACACCATGCGCACCGACGCCATCAGCCTGGGGTTGTCCTCGGCGGCCAACCTCGTGGCTATCGCCGAGCTGGCCCATGAGCTGCCCACCGGCACCCGGGTCCTGACTCTGGTGTACGACGGTGTCGACAGCTACCTGCCACATTTCGAATGACCAGCCAGGGGAGGGCTAACAGCATGTGGGGATATCTCGATCGGTTGAAACTCTATGACGGCTTGCTGGACCACCTGGTCCGCATCCTGTCTTCCGATGAGCTGGGTGTGCTCATGCCGCACCTCGACGGCATCATGGAAGTGGCCGTGCAGCAGGTGGCCGAGGACCTCCAGGCCTATGCCGCGCGCGACCCCGCGTCCTGCGGGCGCACCGGGCTGATCCTCGAGACCTATGCGTCGTTCAAGGCCATCCTCTTCCATCGGCTGGCCCACCAGGTGTGGCTCCATGGCGGGCTGGCCGAGCGCGAGATCATCGCCCACAAGCTCGCCAGCGTCGGCAAGCTGCAATCCGGCGCAGAGATCCACCCGGCTGCGCGCATCGGGCGGCGCTTCGTGCTGGATCATGGTTTCGGCACCGTCATCGGCGAAACCTGCGAGATCGGCGACGACTGCTACCTGCTGGCGGGCGTCACCCTCGGCGCCAGCGGCATCGCCGACAACCCCGGCGGAAAGCGCCACCCTCGGCTCGGCAATGGGGTGGAGATCGGCGCCGGCGCGCGCATCCTCGGCGCGGTGAGCATCGGCGACAACGTGTTCATCAGCCCCGCCTGCGTCATCACCCGGGACGTGCCCGCCAACACCCGGGTGAGCATCGTCAACCAGTTGCAGATGCAGCGGGCCAGCATGTCGTCCAGCTGCGGCTTCCTCGGTGCGTTCGTCCTCGGCGAGCGCCTGCACCTGGTGGGCGAGCTGCCCGAGTCGGGCGAGGTGATGGTGCTGGACGCCGACCACCGCCGCCTCGGCTGCCTATCCCTGGAATGCACCCTCAGCGAGCAACACCACCGCCAGTACCGCCTGCGCAACCTCGGCGCCGTGGTGCCGGCCCCGCGCTACCCCCTGAACCTGCGCATCGTCGGGCCGGTCCAGGACATCACCCTGCTGGACCCGCCGGGCCTCTGTGCCCTGGTCAGGTCCGTGCTGCAACCCCACCTCATCAGCATAGGAGGCTGACCTCATGTCGGTATTCACCCTGCATACCCATGCCCTGTTCGACGAGGCGCCTTACCAGCGCACCTTCACTGCCCGCGTCCTCGCCGTCAGCGAGCAGGGCGTGGCCCTCGACCAGACCCTGTTCTATCCCACCGGCGGCGGCCAGCCGGGTGACCAGGGGCACTTCCTGCTGCCCGATGGCTCAGTGGCGACGGTGATCGGCACCCAGCGCGACCCGCTGCTCAAGTCGATCATCTGGCACCAGTTGGAGGAGGGCGCGCCGGTGGTCACCACCGGCATGGAGCTGCAGGGCTGCCTCGACTGGGAGCGCCGCTACCAGCACATGCGCATGCACACCTGCCTGCACCTGCTCTGCTCGATCATCGATGCACCGGTCACCGGCTGCAGCATCGGTGCGGAGAAGGGGCGCCTGGACTTCGACCTGCCCGAGTCCACCCTCGACAAGGAGGTGATCACCCAGAGCCTCAACGAGCTGGTCAATGGCGCCCTGGACGTACGCGTCCACATGCTGCCGTCCAGCGACTACCAGACCGTGCTGGAGATGACCCGCACCCAGGCCGTGGCGCCGCCGGTCATGCAGGGCATGGTGCGGGTGGTGGACATTCCCGGTGTCGACATCCAGCCCTGCGGCGGCACCCATGTGAAGAACACCGCCGAGGTCGGCCAGGTGGTCTGCGACAAGATCGAGAAGAAGAGCCGGCACAACCGGCGTGTCACCCTGCGCTTCGCGTGAAGCGCGAGCGGCCCGGATGGACTCGGGCCAACACCCGCCTCAGATCCACTGGTCGTTGCGCTTGCGCCTGACCCGCAGCAGCGTCGGCAGTACCAGCCCGGCCAGGAGGCCGGCACCGGCAATGCTGCCGCCGTACACCATGTAGCGCATCAGCACCTGCTTGTTCTCATCCCCCAGCTGCGCCTGGGTCTCGCGCAGGTCCGAACGGGCCTGGCTCAGCTCGCTGTCCAGCGAGGCGCGGGCCGCCTGGAGTTCGTCGATCAGCGCCTTGCGTGAATCCAGCGTCTCCTGCATGCCTTGCACCCGTTGCTTCCAGGTGTCGTCAATGCCGGCCAGTTGCGTGCTCAGCTCGGCCACCTTCTGTTCCAGCTGTGGCAGCCGCTCGGCCTGGCCGGGCACCTCCTGCAGGTCGCGGCTGGGAATCCACACGGCGCTGCCGTTCTCCCCCCGTACCTGGCTGTAGTCGCCCTGGGTCGAGAGCAGCTCCACCTTCTGCCCCGAGGTCAGCGTACCGACGATGCGGTAACCATCGGTGGGGCCGCTGCGGACGTAGGTGGTCAGGCTGTCGCTGATCCAGCGGACGTTGCCGGCTTTCTCCTCCTCGGCCAGGGCGGCACTGCCGGCCAGCAGCAGGCCGGTGGCCAGGCTGGCGCCGAGCAGGCGCGGGGAGAGCAGGGAGCGGAAGGCGAACGGGGGACGGGGTCGGGACATGGCGCAATCTTCATAGGGTGATGGACGGGCCCGCCGGGCGGGCATGACGGAAGCCGGCTCCCTGTCGCAGGAGAGCCGCGTCCGGATGGCCCATGGCCATGCCGTCCACCCGGCGAGCCGACAGCGAACTGACAGCTCGCGACCCACCGGAGTTCACTCAGGGCCGGAAAGCGAGACGGTTGGCCCCGTCGTTCCAGCCCCGTCCGTGACTCAATGAGTGGCCTGCACCACCCGGTAGTTCAGCAGCAGTGGCTCGTCCGCCAGCTCGATCTGTTGAACGGCGCGGGGCAGGTCCTGCAGCACGGCCTGCCAGAAGGCGAGGGCGGTGGCATCGTCCTGGTAGAAGCGCACCAGCCAATCGCGCTCCCCGCTGGTCAGCACCTGGGTGACCAGTGCGCGCCCCAGGCCCTGGCGCCGGTACTTCTTGAGGATGAACAGGTCCGCCAGCTCCAGCGCGTCCATCCCCGGCAGCTCGCTGGCCTCCACCAGCAGGAACCCGGCGATGAAGCCGTCCACCAGCAGCAGGTTGGCGCTCCAGTCGGGCTCCTGCCAGTAGCGCACCAGGTGCTCTTCATGGAGGTAGAAGCGGCCGTCGGCCTCCACGTCCTCCTGCTCCCAGTCCGAGGACTCATAGGCATAGAACTGGTAGAGGTTGCGGATCAGGTCGGCCTGGTCCGGGCCGGTCTGGACCAGCTCGACGACAGGGGCGGAGAAGGGAGGCAGGTCGCGCATCGGGCACTCGTGGCAGTGAAGGCGGGGTGCGTATTTTCGTCGCGGTCGAGCCGGCGGTAAACGCCCGAATCGCCGCAGGGCGCGGCGTCGGCCCGGCCGGGGTATCGCGGCCCGCGCGCCAGGCTGCCGGCAAGTACTTGTAGGCCGCCCGCGCCAGTCGCATTCTTGCCAGCGGGCCCGCAGGGAAGGATGGGCCCCGCGCAGACATTGTCTCGTCCCCATCCTGCGGATGAAGCTGGCGACACGCCGGTATCGTTCTACGCTTGCGGTGCCTCGTTCACCCTTTCTACAGCCAGGAAATAACCACAATGAGACGTTCCTTCGCGCCCATGCTCCTGACCCTCGCCGTATCCGGTGTGGCCCAGGCAGCGGATACGGTGAAGATCTACAACTGGACCGACTACATCGCCCCCGACACTGTCGCCAACTTCACCAAGGAGACCGGCATCAAGGCCGTCTACGACGTGTACGACAGCAACGAGACGCTCGACGGCAAGTTGATGACCGGCAAATCCGGCTACGACATCGTGGTGCCCTCCAACCACTTCATGGCCAAGCAGATCCAGGCCGGCGCCCTGAAGAAGCTGGACAAGTCCCAGTTGCCCAACTGGAAGAACCTCAACCCGGTGCTGATGAAGGCGCTGGAAGTGAACGACCCGGGCAACGAGCACGGCTTCCCCTACATGTGGGGCAGCACCGGCATCGGCTACAACCCCGCCAAGGTCAAGGCCGTGCTGGGCGACAACGCCCCGCTGGACTCCTGGGACCTGATCTTCAAGCCTGAGTACATGGAGAAGCTCGCCAAGTGCGGCGTCGCCATCCTCGACAACGGCCCCGAGCTGCTGCCCATCACCCTCAACTACCTCGGCCTGCCGCACCACAGCCAGAAGGCCGATGACTACAAGACCGCCCAGGCCGCGCTGCTCAAAGTGCGCCCCTACGTGCGCTACTTCCACTCCTCCAAGTACGTGGGCGACCTGGCCAACGGCGAGATCTGCGTGGCCGTCGGCTTCTCCGGCGACATCCTCCAGGCAGCCACCCGCGCCAAGGAGGCCGGCAACGGCGTCGAGGTGAAGTACTCGATTCCCAAGGAAGGCTCGCCCATGTGGTTCGACATGGTGGCCATGCCCGCCGACGCCCCGAATGAGAAGGCCGGCTACGCCTTCATGAACTACCTGCTGCGCCCCGAAGTGATCGCCGGCGTGAGCAACTACGTGAAGTACGCCAACGGCAACAGCGCCTCCGATGCCCAGGTGAACCCGGACATCAAGGCCGACCCGACCATCTACCCGCCGGAAGAGGTCATGGCCAAGCTGTTCGCCCTCGAAGCCATGCCCATGAAGCTCGACCGCATCCGCACCCGCGTGTGGAGCACGGTGAAGACCGGCAAGTAATCCGCACCCGAACCCGAAACGCCCCGGCTTGCCGGGGCGTTTTCGTTACGAGGGCCGAGATTGGGCGCTGCTCGATGCGTAGCGTCCACCAGCGGCGTTGCGGATGGCCCCGATGGTGGACCGATGAAGCGTGGCCCACCTTGCACCCGGCCCTCAGAACGTCTTGCTGACGCTTGCCACCACCGTTGCGCTGCAGGTGTCGGTGAAGCCGTAGTTGCTGGCGCACTGGCTTTCCGAGAGGTCGGTGTCGACGTAGGCGAGGCCCCAGGTGACACCGAGGAAGTCGCGGGTCAGCTTGGCTTCCCACTCGCGGTACGACTCGCTGCCGGTGCCGCTGCGGGACCACAGCAGCGGGTCCTTGAAGTCCATGCGCCCGTAGCGCAGCTCCAGGCCGACATCGAGAGGCAGCCGGGTTTCGTAGCCGACCCAGGTGTAGAGGGTGTCCTGGTCCTCGCCGATGGCGTTCGGGGCATCGGCCGAATAGTAGGCGGCGGCCTTGAAGCCGTAAGCATCGAGCACGGCGTACACCTCGCTCTGGTTGAACTGGCTTTCCTTCGGGTAGGCGTACTTGATCACGCCCAGGTCCAGGCTCACCGCGTCCGTGGCCTGCCAGTACCAGCCGGCGTAGTAGTCCACCTCCTGGCGGGTCTTGAGGCCGAAGCCGTAGTCGACGTTGGAGGTCCAGGCACCGGCGTAGAGGCCGCTGGAGTGCAGCAGCGTGGCGCCGGCCTGGGCGGCCGGGTCGCTCTGGGTCTGCGAGATGCCCCGGGTGCGGTAGTCGCTGGTCAGTTTGAGGTCGATCTCGACGGCCAGGTCCTCGCTGATCGGCAAGGCGGCCTGGCTGCACAGCGGGGCCAGCGCGAGGCCGGCGAGGAGGAGGGTGGTGGAACGCTTCATGGTGGATTCCCGATCTTGTGATTGTTATGGGCAGATGAAGGGCAAGGCTTCGCCCGACTCCCATGCAGCGGGAGCCAGGCATCAGCGGTGGAGCGGTGTTGTTATCGGGCGGCGGTGTAGACCTCGCGGCCGCCGAACCAGGTCTTCAGCACCCGGGTTTCGGCCAGGGCCTTGGTGTCCACGGTGAACACGTCGCGGTCGAGGAGGATGAAGTCGGCCTGCTTGCCGACGGCCAGCGAGCCGATGCGCTGCTCCTGGCCGATGGCTCGGGCGGCGTTGAGGGTGTAGGCGTAGAACATCGTCTCCCGGTCCAGGCGCTCATCGGCATTGAGCACGCCTTTCTCGCCCTCGCGGGTCACGGCCTGGGCCATGGCGGCCCAGGGGTTGGGCGAGGACACCGGCCAGTCGCTGGCGCCGGCGAGGGTTGCCCCCTGCTTCAGCAGCGAGTGCGCCGGGTACTGGTAGCGGAAGGCGAAGGCGCTGACGTAGGGCTTGACCATGTCCAGCGTGTAGTCGTCCCCGGCGGCCCAGAGCAGCTGCATGGAGGCGATCACGTCGAGCGGCTTGAAGCGCGCGAACTCCCTGGGGTTCACCAGTTGCAGGTGGGTGATCGAGTGGGTGATGCCGCTCTGCCGGTCTCGGCGTGCCTGCTCGATGCCGTTGAGCGCCTCACGCACCGCACGGTCGCCGATGGCGTGGATGTGTACGAGCCAGCCGCGTGCATCCGCCGCGCTGACCAGTTCGCCGAAGTGCGCCGGGTCGATCAGCAGTTCGCCCTGCTTGTGGCTGTTGCTGTACGGGTCGATCAGCGCCGCGCTCTGCGCCGGGTACTCCAGCACGCCGTCAGCGAAGACCTTGATCCCCGGCAGGCTCAGGTTGTCGATGCCCTGGAACTGTTGGCGCACCTTGTCCAGGGTGTCCAGGTCGGCGGGGCGGCTCTTCGGGTGGGCCACCAGCAGCGCGGCGACGTGGGCGGTCAGCTCGCCCTTGTCCGCCAGGGCCTTGTACACCGGCAGCACGCCGACGGACTTCTCCGTGGGCTTCAGGGCGAACAGCGGCTCACCCGGGGCACCGTTGGCGGCCGGGTCCATCCAGGCTGTCACGCCCAGGCTATTGAAGGTGTTCACGGCGTTTTCGCCCGCCCGCAGCAGGGTCGCGGCTTCCAGCGGTGGCAGTACGGCGGCCACGCGGTCCCAGCCGGCATCCACCAGGAAGCCGTTGGGCGCGCCGTCCTTGCCCAGGCCGATGGTGCCGCGCTCGGCCTCGGGCAGGCTGGCCAGCAGCTTGGCGTCGATGCCGGCGCGCTGGCGCATGGCGGCGTTGGCCCAGGCGGTGTGGTGGTCGCTGCCGACGAAGACGATGGGCACCCCGGCCCACTCACCCCGGTCGAAGCGCTGGCCCAACGCTTCGGCCTGAGCCCAGTAGGCCGAGGTCATCCCGCCCACGTAGAGCGCATCGCCCCGGCGCGCAGTGCCATCGTCACGCCAGGCCCGCAGGCGTTTCTCCAGCTCGTCCAGGCCCACCTGCTCATCGCCCATGTTGGCGGTGGACATCTCCAGGCCGCCGAAGATGGCGTGGGCGTGGGTGTCGATCAGCCCCGGCATCAGTGCCTTGCCGCCCAGGTCGATGCGCTGGGTGCCGGCGTCCGCCAGGGCGCTGATTTCCGCATCGCTGCCCACCGCCAGCACCTTGCCGTCCGCCACGGCCAGGGCTTGCGCCATCGGCCGGGCCTTGTCGGCGGTGAAGACCTTGCCGTTGAGCAGCACCATGTCGGCGCCGGCCATGGCTTCCCACGAGGCAAAAGCCAGTGCCGTGGCCAGGAGTCGAGGAACGAAGTTTTTCACGGGAGCCCCCTTGTTTTTGTAGGTGTGGCGGCGAGACTAGCGGCTCGTTCCGCCGTGGATAACGGCGAGGTCACGCAAAACGCTTTTGCCCCGTTGGAAAAGTCCCATGGATAAGCTCGGTGCCATCACGATGTTCGTCGCCACCGCCGACCACGGCAGTTTCAGCCGGGCGGCCGAGCACCTGGGCAAGACCCCCTCGGCCCTGACCAAGGCCGTCAGCCACCTGGAAGCGGAACTGGGCGCGCGCCTGTTCGAGCGCAGTACCCGGCGCATCGTGCTCACCGAGGCCGGGCGGCTCTATTTGGAAACGGCGCGGCAGCTGCTGCAGCGCCTGCACGATGTCGGCGAAGAGATCGGCCAGCTGCAACACGGGCTCAAGGGCAGCCTGCGGATGACCGCGCCGCTGGCCTTCAGCCGCGCCTTCCTCGACGAAGTGTGCGCCGGCTTCCTCGCCAGCTACCCGCAGATCACCCTGCGGGTGGACCTGACCGACACCTTCGTCGACCTGGTAGAGGCCGGTTACGACCTGGCCCTGCGCGAAGGCCCCTGCGACCTGCCGGGGCTCATCGCCCGCCCGGTCGGGTGCAACCGCATCGCCCTCTGCGCCAGCCCCGACTACGTAGCGCGGCGCGGCCCCTTCAGCCTGGACGCCATCGACGCCCACGACTGGCTCAGCTACCGCCACCCGGCCCTGAGCCGGCAGTTCTGGTGGGTCGAGCGTGATGGCCAGCGCACCCGCCTGCTGCACCCGAGCGTGTCGCGGCTGGAGAGCGACAACTACGACCTGCTGCTGGCCAACGCCCTGGCAGGCATGGGGGTGATCCACGCGCCGTTGTGGAGCGCCGCTCCCTACCTGGCCGACGGGCGCCTGGTGAACCTGCTGCCGGATCACGAGATCGACCCGGATGCCTTCGGCGACCGCATCCTCGCCGTCTACCCCAGTCACCGCCGGGCCACCGGCAAGGTGCTGGCCTTCATCGACTACCTGGCGGCCTACCTGCGCGACCGCGGGCTGGCCTGAGCCCCCTTCGCCTGGCTGCAACGCGACCCGCGAGTCAGTCCGGGGCGGCGCTTTTTTTCGGCCCGGCCTGTGGCTAAGCTCGCTGTTCCGACACCACAGCCGAGTGTGAGTCCATGACGCAGCAATGGCCGGCCGCCGACATCGCGCGCCTGATCCTCGAAGGGTTCGACGACTACCGGGAGCATTTCCGCCAGATCACCGACGGCGCGCGCAGCCGCTTCGAGCAGGCCCAGTGGCAGGAGATCCAGGGCGCCGCCGCGGCACGCATCGCCCTCTACGAAGACAAGGTCAGCGAAGTCAGCGAACGCCTGCGCGGCACCTTCGACGACGAGGTGCTGCTGGACGTGCAGCTCTGGCCGCTGGTCAAGAGCGCCTACATCAAGCAGATCGACCTGCGCCTGGACGACGAACTGGCCGAGACCTGGTTCAACTCCATCTTCTGCAGCCTCTTCAGCCACGACCTGATCAGCGACGGCTGCATGTTCATCCACACCACGCGGCCCTCCCTGCGCAGCCAGGAGCGTGCCCCGCAGACCCGCAGCTATCACCCGCGCGGTGATCTGCGCGAAGTGCTGCGCGAGGTCTTTGCCGACTACTGCTTCGACGTGCCCTTCGAGGACATGGAGCGCGACCTCGACCGCCTGGTGGAGCAGTTGCGCGAGAGCCTGCCCGACTGGGTCATCAAGGACCCGGAGCTGTGCATCGAGCTGTTCTCCTCCACCCTCTACCGCAACAAGGGCGCCTACCTGGTGGGCCGCATCTACAACCGTGACGAGCAGTGGCCGCTGGTGGTGGCGCTGCTGCACCGCGAGGGGAGGGGCATCCAGGCCGACGCGCTGATCACCGACGAGGCTGAGGTGTCGATCATCTTCTCCTTCACCCGCTCCTACTTCATGGTGGACGTGGCCGTGCCGGCGGAGTTCGTCGGCTTCCTCAAGCGCATCCTACCGGGCAAGCACATCGCCGAGCTGTACACCTCCATCGGCTTCTACAAGCACGGCAAGTCGGAGTTCTATCGGGCGCTGATCAACCACCTGGCCAACACCGACGACCGCTTCGTGATGGCGCCGGGTGTGCGCGGCATGGTCATGAGCGTGTTCACGCTGCCGGGCTTCAACACGGTGTTCAAGATCATCAAGGACCGTTTCGCCCACGCCAAGACGGTGGACCGCAACACCGTGATCGAGAAGTACCGGCTGGTGAAGAACGTCGACCGCGTCGGGCGCATGGCCGACACCCAGGAGTTCGCCGACTTCCGCTTCCCCCGCGCCAAGTTCGACCCGGACTGCCTTGCCGAACTGCTGGAGGTGGCGCCCTCCACCGTGGCGCTGGAAGGCGACACCGTGCTCATCCGCCACTGCTGGACCGAGCGCCGCATGACCCCGCTGAACATCTACCTGGAGAACGCCAGCGAACCCCAGGTGCTGGAAGCGCTGGACGACTACGGGCTGGCCATCAAGCAGCTGGCCGCGGCCAACATCTTCCCCGGCGACATGCTGCTGAAGAACTTCGGCGTCACCCGCCACGGGCGGGTGGTGTTCTACGACTACGACGAGATCGGCTACCTGACGGAGATGAACTTCCGCGTCATCCCGCCGCCGCGCTACCCCGAGGACGAGATGGCCGCCGAGCCCTGGTACTCGGTGGCGCCGAACGACGTCTTCCCCGAGGAGTTCCCGCGCTTCCTGTTCGCCGACATCGGCCAGCGGCGGCTGTTCAACAAGCTGCATGGCGAGCTGTACGACGCGGCGTACTGGAAGTCCCTGCAGGAGGCCATCCGGGCGGGCAAGGTGATCGACGTGTTCCCGTACCGGCGCAAGGGGCGGGATGACACGATCCAGTGATCTGCTGGGCGGCGGCAGTCGCTTAGCCAAGTTGATTGCCGCGTTTTGCTGACAGCCTTTGTTTCGCCTTGCCTGGCGAGTTTCTTTTTTCAGTCGCCAAAAAAGAAACCAAAAAGGCTCGCCCCTGCATGCGGGTTTGGCTGCGCCAAACTTCCCTCGCTTCATCATCGCGCCGGGGAGCGTCGCGCCAGGCCATCCATGGCCTGGCGCTCCTTTCGC
This sequence comes from Pseudomonas sp. FeS53a, assembly GCF_000931385.1. Taxonomy (NCBI): domain Bacteria; kingdom Pseudomonadati; phylum Pseudomonadota; class Gammaproteobacteria; order Pseudomonadales; family Pseudomonadaceae; genus Pseudomonas; species Pseudomonas sp. FeS53a. The sequence continues at coordinate 160,135 of NZ_JYFT01000056.1, read as the reverse complement.
GGCATCCATGCCGCTCAATCCCCTTTGCAATGACTCCGCTCGGCCTCCTGAAGGGGCAATTTCCCCCGCCCCACCCAATATGAGCACCCAGCGCAATGCTATGCGCAGCCACCACGGTGAAGGAGGTGTGGCACTTAGATGATGCAGGCGCTCATAAAAAACGCCGCGATCAACGCGGCGTTCTTCATTCAGGCGGGGAGGGCAGGGTTCACTGCCAGAAGCGCTGCTGCTGCAGGCGGCCCCACCAGTTCATCAGCAGGCGATCCACGCTGGCGCTGGCGGCGATGCCGAAACGCTCCGGCAGGCTCTTCTTCTCCACGTAGCTGAGCAGGAACAGCTCCGACTCGCGGGCGCGCTCGGCCAGGTACTCGTCGCTGGTGCGCAGGTCGTCCACCAGCGCCTTCTCGCGGGCGGCGGTGCCCAGCCAGACCTCGCCGGTCGCCACGTCCTCGATGGCCAGCTGCGGGCGGTACTGCGCCACGTAGTCCTTGAAGCGGTCGTGGATGCTCTCCAGGTCTTCCTGGAACTTCTCCCGGCCCTTCTCGGTGTTCTCGCCGAACACGGTGAGGGTGCGCTTGTACTCGCCGGCGGTGAGCACTTCGTAGTCCACGTCGTGCTTCTTCAGCAGGCGGTGCACGTTGGGCAACTGGGCCACCACGCCGATGGAGCCGATCATCGCGAAGGGCGCCGCCAGGATGCGATCCCCCACGCAGGCCATCATGTAGCCGCCGCTGGCCGCCACCTTGTCCACGCACACCGTCAGCGGCACGCCGGCCTGGCGGATGCGCGCCAGTTGCGAGGCGGCCAGGCCGTAGCTGTGCACCATGCCGCCGCCGCTTTCCAGGCGCAGCACCACCTCGTCCTTGGGCGTGGCCAGGGTCAGCAGGGCGGTGATCTCGTGGCGCAGTTGGTCGGCGGCGGAGGCCTTGATGTCGCCGTCGAAGTCCAGCACGAACACCCGGGGCTTGGCCTGGGGATTCTTGCGCGCGGCCTTCTCCGCCTTGGCTTCGGCCTTGCGTTGGGCCTTGAGCGCGTCCTTGTCCAGCAGGCTCTGCTCCAGGCGCTCGCGCAGGCCTTTATAGAAGTCGTTGAGCTTGGTCACTTCCAGGTGGCCACCGCCACCACGACGGCCCCGGCCACGCAGTGCGGCAAGCATCACCAGAACGATCAGGATGGCCACCACCACGGTGACCGTCTTGGCGAGAAAGCCCGCGTAATCGGCTAGGAACTCCACATAACCCCCTTCAGGAATCGACACGCGCCCCGTCTGCGGGCGCGAAAACCGGCCAAGCATACCCGCCCCGCGCAGGGCTCCACCAGCAACTGAAAAACGGCGTCATAAACAGCGGGAATGCATTCAAACAAGCGTATGTTTTTTCGTTGACAGCCCCTGTGCTTCCCCATAACCTCGCGAAACTTTCAACGTCCCGGGACGGCAGCGTACGTGGGCAGCATCTACCTGATCCGACATGGCCAGGCCTCTTTCGGCGCCGATAACTACGACGTGCTTTCCAGCGTCGGAGTTCGCCAGGCCGAAGTCCTCGGCGAGCACTTCGCCCGCCTCGGCGTGCGCCTGGATCGATGCGTCGCCGGCAGCCTCCAGCGCCAGCGCCACACCGCCGAATCCGCCCTGGAGCGCCTGCGGGCCGCCGGCCTGGCCGCACCCGAGGTGGACGTCGACCCCGCCTTCAATGAATTCGATGCCGATGCGGTGATCCGCGCCCTGCTGCCCAGCGTGCTGGAGCAGGAGCCCGAGGCGCTACACATCATGCGCAACGCCGCGCAGAACCGTGCCGAGTTCCAGCGGCTATTCTCCAGCCTGGTATTGCGCTGGGTGGCCGGCGACTACGACGCCCCGCAGCTGCAGAGCTGGGTCGATTTCGTCGACCAGGTGCGCAGCGGTCTGGAGCGGGTGCTGGAGCGGGCGGACAGCAAGCAGAACATCGCCGTGTTCACCTCCGGCGGCACCATCACCGCATTGCTCCACCTGGTGGCCGGTGTGCCGGCCGACCGGGCGTTCGAGCTCAACTGGCAGATCGTCAATACTTCCCTCTCGCGCCTGAAGTTCCGGGGGCGGGATGTGGCGCTGGCTTCCTTCAACAGTCATGTGCATCTGGAGCTGTTGAGGGCGCCGGAACTCATCACCTACCGATGAGCCCGGCCCACCGGCCGCAAGGCCGTTATAAAACCTGAAAAACAAAGGATCGAACCATGACCACCGTTGCTGACATCGTCAAAAACATGCAGTCCAAGTTCAACGCCGGTGCTGCCGCTGGCCTGGACCTGGTATTCCAGTTCAACATCGAAGACGGCGACAACCACTACCTGGTCGTCAAGGACGGCACCTGCGACGTACAGCAGGGCGATGCCCCGAACCCCAACGTCACCCTGATCATGAGCACCGAGACCCTGGTCGGCATCATGACCGGTGAAACCGACGGCATGCAGGCCTTCATGGGCGGCAAGCTGCGCGCCGAAGGCGACATGATGCTCGCCATGAAGCTCGGCGAGCTGTTCCCGGTCTGATCGGCGAGGCCGAACCGGAAACACCCGAAACCGGAGTCCCTGGGCTCCGGTTTTTTTTCGCCCGGAAGGCTCTGCACCGGGCCAATCAGGCAGCCTGATCGAGTGGCAACACGCCTGCCTATAACGGTTGTTCGTGCTTGAGGCGCCCCCTCGGCGGCATTAGGCTTGCGAATAATCATGGGTCCTAATCATAAGTAGAAGGGATAAGCATGACGCTTACAGATCAGTCCACCCGCATCCGCGACGGCGAAGAGCTCGATGCCGCGGCCATCGACCCGTATCTCAAGGCGCACATCCCCGGGCTCAGCGGCACCCCGCGCATCAGCCAGTTCCCCGGCGGCGCCTCGAATCTGACCTACCTGCTGGAATACCCCGAACAGGAGTTCGTCCTGCGTCGCCCGCCGTTCGGGCACAAGGCCAAGTCCGCCCATGACATGGGCCGCGAATTCCGCATCCTCAACCAGCTCAATGCCGGCTTCCCGTACTGCCCGAAGGCCTACGTGCACTGCACCGACGATTCGGTGATCGGCGCCGAGTTCTACGTCATGGAGCGGGTCAAGGGCGTGATCCTGCGGGCTGATGCGCCGGCCGAGCTGGGCCTGGACGAAACCCGTGCCCGCGCCCTGTGCAAGACCTTCATCGACCGCTTCGTCGAACTGCACAACGTCGACTACAACGCCTGCGGCCTGGGCGACCTCGGCAAGCCCGACGGCTACGTGCGCCGCCAGATCGAAGGCTGGAGCGACCGCTACGAGAAGGCCATGACGCCCGACGCGCCCACCTGGGAAGCGGTTCGCGCCTGGCTCAAGGACAAGATGCCTGCCGACCACGGCAAGCCCGGCATCGTCCACAACGACTACCGCTTCGACAACGTCATCCTCGACCCCAGCGACCCGCTGAAGATCATCGGCGTGCTGGACTGGGAGCTGACCACCATCGGCGACCCGCTGATGGACCTGGGCAACACCCTGGCCTACTGGATCGAGGCCAAGGACCCGGCCCCGGTGCAACTCATGCGCCGCCAGCCCAGCCACCTGCCGGGCATGCTCACTCGCCGCGAATTCGCCGACTACTACGCCGAGCGCGCCGGCCTGCCGCCCATCGACAACCTGGACTTCTACTACACCTACGGCCTGTTCCGCCTGGCCGGCATCGTCCAGCAGATCTACTACCGCTTCTTCCACGGCCAGACCCAGGACAAGCGCTTCGCCCAGTTCATCCACATGAACAAGCTGCTGGAGCAGATGAGCCTCCAGGTGATCGGCCAATCCCGGCTGTAACCGGACCACTACAAGGGGAACCCCATGTCCAAGACCCAACTGTTCGACCTCGACGGCAAGATCGCCTTCGTTTCCGGCGCCAGCCGCGGCATCGGCGAAGCCATCGCCAAGCTGCTGGCCCAGCAGGGCGCCCACGTGATCGTCTCCAGCCGCAAGATCGACGGCTGCCAGGCCGTGGCCGATGCCATCGTCGCCGAAGGTGGCAAGGCCACCGCCATCGCCTGCCACATCGGCGAAATGGAGCAGATCCAGAACGTCTTCGCGCAGATCCGCGAGCAGTTCGGTCGCCTGGACATCCTCGTCAACAACGCCGCCACCAACCCGCAGTTCTGCAACGTCCTGGACACCGACCTGTCGGCCTTCCAGAAGACCGTCGACGTCAACATCCGCGGCTACTACTTCATGTCCATCGAAGGCGGCAAGCTGATGAAGCAGAACGGTGGCGGCAGCATCATCAACGTCGCCTCTATCAACGGCGTATCCCCCGGCGAGTTCCAGGGCATCTACTCCGTCACCAAGGCCGCGGTCATCAGCATGACCAAGGTGTTCGCCAAGGAATGCGCCCAGTACGGCATCCGCTGCAACGCCCTGCTGCCGGGCCTGACCGACACCAAGTTCGCCTCGGCGCTGACCAAGAACGACGCCATTCTCAACGTCGCCCTGCAGCGCATCCCGCTCAAGCGCGTGGCCGACCCGAGCGAAATGGCCGGCGCCGTGCTCTACCTGGCCAGCGCAGCCTCCAGCTACACCACCGGCGTGGCCCTGAACGTGGACGGCGGCTTCCTGTCCTGATCCCCGCCCGGTCCGCCAGAAGAGGGAGCCGCCAGGCTCCCTTTTTCGTGGCCGGCCCTTTGACTTGCCCGGCGAAAACGCATACAGAACAGCGCCAGCCCACCTGGAATGCCTGCATGCCGTACGCCCACCCGCCCCGCGAAACCTGATGCCATGGCCGAGACCCTCTTCTCCCGCGCCAGCTGGCTCAACTCCCTGCACATGTCCACCCTCACCGTCGCCTGCATGGCCGAGCGCGGCGTGGCGGCCGATGCCGTGCTGGAGGGCAGCGGCATCACTGTCGACGACCTGCGCGACCTGCGTCGGCTGATCAACCCCGGGCAGGAGCAGCAGGTGTTCGCCAACGCCGTGCGCCTGGCCGGCTCGCCCGCCCTCGGGCTGGAGCTGGGGCAGCGTACCCGCATCTCCGCCTATGGCCTGCTGGGCTACGCACTGCTCTCCGCCCCGACCCTCGGCGACGCCCTGCGCATCGGCCTCGGCTACCCCGTGCTGCTCGGCACCTACTTCCACCTGCGCCTGGAGCGCGAAGGCGAGCTGGCCTGGCTGCTGGCCAGCGGCTACGGCGAGGACGAAGCCCTGCGCCCGTTCAACACCGAGCTGTGCCTGGGCTCGTTGCGGGTCATCTGCGCCGACCTGCTCGGTCAGCCGCTGCCCGTGTCCGCCCTGGAGCTGGACTACCCCGAACCGGCTGGAGCCGCGCCCTATTACCGCCGCGTATTCGAGCGCGCCCCGCGCTTCGCCCGTGGTCGCAGCGGGTTCGGCTTCCCCGCCGCCTGGCTCGACCGGCCGCTGCCCCTGGCCGACCCGGTCACCCACAGCGAAATGCTCGAACAGTGCCGCCGGCAGAACGCTGAATTCGCCGCCCGCCGCGCCTGGCTGGAGCGGGTGCGCGATCTCCTGGCCCAGCGCCTCGCCACCCCGCCCGGGCTCGACGAACTCGCACGCGCCATGAACACCTCCACCCGCAGCCTGCGCCGCCACCTCGCCCAGCAGCAGACCAGCTACCAGCAACTGCTCGACGAATTGCGCTTCGAACGGGCCAAGGCCCTGTTGCGCGAAGGCGACCTGCCCATCTACCGCATCGCCGAAATCCTCGGCTTCAGCGAAACCGCCAGCCTCCGCCACGCCTTCCAGCGCTGGAGCGGCCAGCCACCCAGCCACTTCCGAGGCTGACGACTCACGACCCGGCCGGCGATGGGGCTACGACGGCAACCGTAGGATGGGCTGAGCTGTGCGAAGCCCATCGTTGGCCGTGCGACGCGGGCTCGATGCGGTTCGCCGAGCTCACCGCATCCTACGGGCGGTAGCCGGTCCGTAGGCGGGGTATAAGACCTGACGTGGCCAGCCATGTTGGCCATTTCGATCCCCTATTGGCCATTACCCCCACTGCTCAAAGCGGGGGCGGCGGCCGAGAATCGGGCTCACCAACAACAAGAACCCCGATGAGGTACGCCCCCATGCTGACCGTGTACAGCGACGATCATCGCCTCCACTTCGGCCAGTCCGAACTGGTCGACGGCAAGCTCCAGCCCTGTTTCGAAATGCCCAGCCGCGCCGACACCGTGCTCGCCCGCGTGCGCCAGCAGGCGCTGGGCGAGGTGATCGAGCCGCGTGACTTCGGCCTCGACCCCATCCTCCGTGTGCATGACGCCGGCTACGTGAAGTTCCTCCAGGGCGCCTGGGCCCGCTGGGAGGCCGAAGGCCACAGCGGCGACCTGGTCTCCACCACCTTCCCGGCCCGTCGCCTGCGTCGCGACGGCCCCATCCCCACCGCACTGATGGGCGAGCTGGGCCACTACAGCTTCGACACCGAAGCGCCCATCACCCCCGGCACCTGGCAGGCCGTGTACAGCTCCGCCCAGGTGGCGCTGACCGCCCAGGACCACATGCGCCAGGGCGCCCGCACCGCCTTCGCCCTGTGCCGTCCGCCGGGTCACCACGCCGGCAGCGACTTCATGGGGGGCTACTGCTTCTTCAACAACGCCGCCATCGTCACCCAGGCCTTCCTCGACCAGGGCGCCAAGCGGGTCGCCATCCTCGACGTGGACTACCACCACGGCAACGGCACCCAGGAGCTGTTCTACACCCGCAACGACGTGCTGTTCGCCTCCATCCACGGCGACCCGCTGGTGGAGTACCCCTACTTCCTCGGCCATGCCGACGAGCGCGGCGAGGGCGCGGGGGAGGGCTTCAACGTCAACTACCCGCTGCCCCATGGCACCGCCTGGGACGGGTGGTCCTCCGCGCTGGAGGATGCCTGCCAGCGCATCGCCGCCTACGCCCCGGACGCACTGGTGATCTCCCTCGGCGTGGACACCTACAAGGACGACCCCATCTCCCAGTTCAAGCTGGATTCGCCGGACTACCTGCGCATGGGCCAGCGCATCGCCGCCCTCGGTCTGCCGACGCTGTTCATCATGGAAGGCGGCTACGCCGTCGAGGCCATCGGCGTCAACGCGGTGAACGTGCTGCAGGGCTACGAAGGGGCTGCCCGATGAGCGCCCGCCTGTTGCTCGCCGGCGCCCTCCTGGGCGCCTCGCTGAATGCCGTGGCCGCCGAGCCGGTGGTGCGCATCTACAACTGGTTCGACTACATCGCCCCCGACACCCTGGAGAACTTCCACAAGGCCAGCGGCATCCAGCCCAAGTACGACGTCTACGACAGCAACGAGGTGCTGGAGGCCAAGCTGTTGTCCGGCCACTCCGGCTATGACCTGGTGGTGCCCAGCGACGGCTTCCTGCCCAACTACATGAAGGCCGGTGTGTTCCAGCCACTGGACAAGAGCAAGCTGCCCAACTGGAAGAACCTCAATCCGGCGTTGCTCAAGGTGTTGGCCGCCAAGGACCCGGGCAACCAGTACGTGATGCCCTACATGTGGGGCACCAACGGCATCGCCTACAACGTCGACAAGGTGAAGGCGGTGCTCGGCGACAACGCCCCGGTGGACTCCTGGGACCTGATCTTCAACCCCGACAACCTGGCCAAGCTCAAGCAGTGTGGCGTGGCCTTCCTCGACTCGCCCACCGAGGTGATTCCCGAGGTGCTGCACTACCTGGGCCTGCCGCCCAACAGCCGCAACCCGGAGGACTACAAGAAGGCCGAAGCGCTGCTGGAGAAGCTGCGCCCGAGCGTGCGCTACTTCAGCTCCTCCAAGTTCGTCAGCGACCTGGCCAACGGCGAGGTGTGCGTGGCCCTGGCCTGGTCCGGCGGCGCCATGCAGGCCGCCGCCCGCGCCCGCGAGGCCGGCAACGGGGTGAAGGTGGAATACCGCATTCCCAAGGAAGGCACCGCCGCCTGGTTCGATGTCCTGGCCATCCCCAAGGACGCGCAGAACGTCGAGCAGGCCCACGCCTTCCTCAACTACCTGCTGCAGCCGGAAGTGGTGGCGCCGATCTCCGACCACGTGGCCTACGCCAACCCCAACCAGGCTGCCGACGCGCTCACGTCGGCCGAGCTGCGGGACAACCCCAACGTGTACCCGCCGGCCGAGGTGCAGGCCAAGCTGTTCTCCGTGGAGATGCTGCCGCCGAAGATGGAGCGCATCCGCACGCGGACCTGGACCAAGATCAAGACCGGGACCTGAGCAGGGCAGTGCAAAAGGGCCGCTATGCGGCCCTTTCATTCCGTGAGTGGTTGATTCGCGGGTTCAGCCGAGGCCGCCTGGTTCGCCTGGCCTGGCGAGTTTCGGGGCCAGAAGGTGGCGGGTCTGGCTGCGCCGGACTGCCCTCGTTTCATCGTTGCGTGTACCCCATGGGCCAATCCGAAGTGCTATGTTATGTAGCATTTCGTATATGGAGTATTTGCCATGGGCATCGTCAAGATCTCGGATTCCCTGCACGAGGAGGCCCGCGTCGCCTGCCGGGCCATGTCCCGTTCCATCAACGCCCAGGCCGAGCACTGGATGCGCATCGGCATGCTCGCCGAGGCGCATCCCGAGCTGACCTACGCCGACATCATCCGCCGGCTGATGAGCGAGGCCCGCGAGCTGGAAGGCGCCGGTGCAGCGGAAGAGGCGGTGCAATGAGCAAGGTGACGATCAAGACCGCCGACGAGATCGCGCGCATGGCCGTGGCCGGGCGGCTCGCCGCGCGGGTGCTGGAGGCGCTGGAGGCGTTCATCGTGCCCGGCATCACCACGATGGACATCGACGCCTTCTGCGAGCGCTACATCGTCGAGACCCTCGACGCCATCCCCGGCAGTAAGGGCCAGTACGGCTACCCGTACACGGTCAACACCTCGGTGAACCACGTGGTCTGCCACGGCTGGCCGTCGGCCAGCGAGGTGCTGAAGGAGGGCGACATCGTCAACGTGGACGTCACCGTCATCAAGAACGGCTACTACGGCGACACCAGCCGGATGTACGCCGTCGGCCGCATCAGCGAGGACGCCAAGCGGCTGGTGCGGGTGACCCGCGAGTGCCTGTACGACGCCATCCGCGTGGTGCGCCCGGGCGCGACCCTGGGGGACGTCGGCCATGCCATTCAGACCCACGCCGAGCGCATGGGCTACTCGGTGGTGCTGGAGTTCTGCGGCCATGGCATCGGCCGGCAGATGCACGAAAGCCCCCAGGTGCTGCATGTCGGCCGGCCCGGCCAGGGGCTGCGCCTGGAGCCGGGCATGACCTTCACCATCGAACCGATGATCAACCAGGGCCGCCGCCAGGTGCGCACCCTGGCCGACGGCTGGACGGTGATCACCCGCGACGGCAGCCTCTCCGCCCAGTTCGAGCACACCGTGCTGGTCACCGAGACCGGCTTCCGCGTGCTGACCCTGCGTGAGGAAGAGCGCGAGGCCTTCCCGGCTGATCCTGTACTCCCTGCGTAGCTTGGGCTTCAGCCCGGGACCGTCAGGTGGCACCCGGGCCCTGCGGCTCAACCCCGGCACGTCGCAACGCTGTTCACCTTCACGGCTTCCCGCGCCTTCAGCATCAACCCGCCCGCCAGCAGCAGGGCGCCGGCGGCCAGCAGCAGGGCAGGGCGCAGGCCGCCGCTGAAGTGGCTGCTCAGGGCCGCCAGCAGCGGGCCACTGAGCTGGCCGAGGGCGAAGCCGGCAGTCAGCAGGCCGACGTTGCGGGCGTGGCCCTGGGGGTCGATTTCCCGCGCTCGCTGCATCACCAGCAACATGCTGGCGAGGAAGGGCGCACCGCACAGCACCACGCCCAGGGCCAGCCCGGTCATGCCCGGGAACAGGCAGGCCAGCACGCCAAGCGCCTGCAGCCACAGCGCCCCCACCAGCCAGCGACCGGTGCTGCCCATGCCGGGGCGGCGCAGGCTTACCAGCAGCACCCCCAGGGTCGCCACCAGGCCGAAGGCCGGCCAGAACAGGTCTGCCTGCCAGTGCCCGTGGAACTGGCTGGCGGCCATCTGCGAAAGGAAGGTGGCCGGCAGGATGTAGCCCATCCCCACCAGGCTGTAGGCCACCAGCAGCGGGTAGAAGGCCGCCGGACGCGGCCCGGCCTGCATCGCGCCAGTCGCCGAGGCGGCACGCGGACGCGGCAGCAACGGGTGGGCGATGGCCGCCAGCACCAGCGCCACGCTGCCGAAGGCCAGCCAGGCCTGGGCCGAACCCGCTCCTTGCAGGTTCAGGCCGAGGGCGATGAGGCCAGTGAGGATCACCCCCAGGCTGGGCCCGGTGAAGATCAGCCCGCCCAGGCGCGGCCGTCCGGCGTCTGCCGCCACCTGGGCGGCCAGGCCGGTCACCACCACCAGCACCCAGGCGCTGGTGACGCCAGCGGCGAAGCGCAACAGGGCATGGGCCCAGAAGCCTTCGGCCCAGGCCGAGGCCAGGGTGATCGCCACGCCCACCCAGAGCCCGCCGAACAGGCGTCGGCGGGCACGCTGGGCGGTGGTGGCGCGCAGGGCGTCCAGCGCACCCACCAGGTAGCCGAGGTAGTTGGCGGCGGCTACCAGGCCGGCGGCGGTGAGGTCCACCTGGCCTTCGGCGATCAGGTGCGGCAGCTGCGGGGTCAGGGCGAAGCGGCCGATCCCCATGGCGGCGATGAGGGCCAGGAGACTGGCGAGGATGCGGATCGAGGGGGCCATGGCAGGGCTCCATGCAGGACATCGGAAGACCATGCTAGGGCGTTGCGGTGTTCATAAAAAACGAATAATAAAGAACAACTCATTCAGCAAAAGAGAATGCATGCCATGGAATTCAGCCAGTTGCGCATCTTCCAGGCGGTGGCCGAATCCGGCTCCATCGCCCGCGCGGCGGAGCGCCTCAACCGGGTGCCGTCGAACCTCTCCACGCGGCTGCGGCAACTGGAGGAGCAGTTGGGCGTGGACCTGTTCCTGCGGGAGCGCCAGCGCTTGCAGCTATCGGCCTCGGGCAAGGTGCTGCTGGGCTATGCCGAGCGGCTGTTCGCCCTGCAGGCCGAGGCGGAGGCGGCGATCAAGGTCGGCGAGCCGGCGGGGGACTTCCTCATCGGCTCGATGTACAGCACGGCGGCCATCCACCTGCCGCCGATGCTGGCGCGCTACCACCGGGCCTGGCCGGCAGTGAACCTGCAGGTGCAGACGCAGCCCAGCGGCGAACTGGTGGAGGGGCTGGTGGCCGGTCGACTGGACGCGGCGCTGGTGGACGGCCCGCTGGAATACGCCGACCTGGACGGCATCCCGCTGTTCGACGAGGCGCTGGTGCTGATCACCGCCCTCGGCCATGGGCCGGTGGCCAGCGCGGCGGACGTGGCAGGGGCGGCGGTCTACACCTTTCGCTCGCGCTGCTCCTACCGCAAGCGCCTGGAGCGCTGGTTCGCCGAGTCGCGGGTGGCCATGGGCCGGGTGATGGAGATCGAGTCCTACCACAGCATGCTGGCCTGCGTGGTGGCCGGTGGCGGGGTGGCGCTGATGCCGCGCTCCATGTTGCAGAGCATGCCGGGGCGCGAGGCGGTGACGATTCACCCGCTGGCCGAACCCTTCGCCACCGCCACCACCTGGCTGATGTGGCGCAAGGGCATGCTGGGGGCGAACCTGAAGGCCTGGATCGAGCTGATGGACCTGCAGCCCAAACCCCAGGCGTGACCGTAGCCCGGGCTTCAGCCCGGGGATGCCGGCCGCGCTGCTACGAAGCGCTCCCCTGGAAGCTCTGTCGCCAGGCCGACGGCGAGACGCCGAAGTGACGACCGAAGTGGTGCCGCAGGGAGGCGGGCGAGCCGAAGCCGGCGAGGGTGGCGATCTGCTCCACGCTCTGGTCGGTGTTCTCCAGCAGGCGCTGGGTCAGGGCCAGGCGCTCGGCCAGCAGCCAGTCGCCCAGGGTGGTGCCGGTGAGCTGGCGGAAGTGCCGGGTGAAGCTGCGCCGGCTCATCAGCGCGCGCTCGGCCAGGCTGTCCAGGCTGTGGGGTTCGCGCAGGTTGGCGCGCACCCAGTCGAGCAGCCCGGCGAGGCGGTCATCGCGGGCGCTGGCGGGCAGCGGCTGTTCGATGAACTGCGCCTGGCCACCCTTGCGGTGGGGCGCCACCACCAGCAACCGGGCCACGCGGTTGGCCCGTTCGGCGCCGCAGTGCTGGCGCAGCAGGTGCAGACAGCAGTCGAGCCCGGCGGCGGTGCCGGCGGAGGTGAGCAGGTTGCCGGCTTCCAGGTAGAGCACGTCCGGGTCCACGTCGACGGCCGGGTAGCGGGCGCTGAAGTCCCGCGCCCAGGCCCAGTGGGTGGTGGCGCGCTGGCCGTCGAGCAGCCCGGTTTCGGCCAGCACGTAGGCCCCCAGGCACAGCCCCACCAGGCGGGCGCCGCGCTGGTGGGCGGCGAGCAGTGCATCCAGCAGGGGCTGCGGCGGGCGTTCGTCGGGGTCGCGCCAACTGGGGACGATCACCGTGTGGGCGTCCTCCAGGGCCTCCAGGCCGTGGCTGACGCTGATCTGGAAACCGGCGCTGGTGCGCAGCGGGCCGTCTTCCGCCGCGCAGACGCGCAGCTCGAAGGGCGGCGCATCGGGCTGCATCTCGCCGAATACCAGGCAGGGCACGGACAGGTGGAAGGGGCTGATGTGGTCGAAGGCGACCACGGCGATCACGGGGGCTGGCATGGAGGGGCTCCGGTTGGCTTGGCCCGATCTTAGCGGAACTTGGCAACTGGGCCGCTCGTGCGTCGCAGGGGGGCTGGCCAACAATCCTCGCCACCTTCACTGCCTGAGCTTGCGAGGAGCCCCTGATGTCCCAGTCCCCGAAACGCGCCCTGATCGTCATCGACGTGCAGAACGAGTACTTCAACGGCAGCCTGCTGATCGAGTACCCGCCGGTGAGCCAGTCGCTGCCCAACATCACCCGCGCCATGGATGCGGCCCACGCTGCCGGCATCCCGGTGGTGGTGGTGCGGCACCTGACCCCGGAAGGCACGCCGATCTTCGCCCGTGGCAGCGCCACCGCCGAACTGCACCCGGAGATCGCCCGTCGCCCCCATGACCTGCTGGTGGACAAGGAGGAGGCCAGCGCCCTGTACGGCACCGGCCTGGGTGACTGGCTGCGTGCCCGTGGCGTGGACACCCTCACGGTGGTCGGCTACATGACCCACCACTGCGACGACTCCACGGTGCGCCAGGCTGCCCACGAGGGCTGGACAGTGGAGCTGCTGAACGACGCCACCGGCTCGCTGCCCTACGCCAACGCCGCCGGTTCGGTCACCGCCGAGGAGATCCATCGGGTGGTCACCGTGGTGCTGCATGCCGGCTTCGGCGCCGTGGCCAGCACTCAGGACTGGCTGGCGGCGGTGGAGGCGGGCCGGGCGCTGGAGCCGGACAACATCCTGGCGTCCAACCAGCGCGCGGTGGCGGCGCGCGGCTGACCCTGCGGTGGCGACCGTCCGTCAGGTCGGTGGCCGTTCAGCGTCGGTGAAAAATGCTTGAACCCTTGCCCGTGGTGCCGGTCGATCCTGTGTTGCTCCCTGACCTCGAAGGACTGACCCATGGGCGAGCCCAACCCCCTCAATGTGCTGTTCAGCGCAGTGGCCGTGCTGTTCCTGGCCATCATCATGGCCGGCTACGCGCGCGGCGAACCGTTCCCTGGCCCGTTTCCCGCCGCGTGCTGTGGCGCCGAGGCGGTTCCGTCCGGCGGGCTCCGTTAGTCGGCTTCCTACGCTGGCCGCTCCTGGCGTCTGACCGGCTCCTGTAAATTTTGATTCAGCGCAGTTCGCCCTTTCCGGGGCAGGTCTACGCTGTAATTGGCAGCGGAATCCTTCCGCCGCCTGTCCTGATGAGGAGGGGACCATGAAAGCTTGGCTGAGCCGTTTCGCCTGGCAGTTGTCCGTGACCCTTGGGCTGATCGAGCGCCCGCGCCTGCAACCCATCCCTGTCCGCAGTGACGAGCAGCGTCGCCTGGCCGAGGCCCGGCGCCAGCGCCGTCCGTGAACCTGGCGCGGGGCGTTCTGCCCGCGCCGTCATGACCTGACCCAGCCACCCCCGGCGCCTTCGCGCCGGGCGGCTGCCTGCGTGTGGCTGACGGCCGAAAGGCTGTTGGTCGGGCAACAGTGCATCAGCAGGTTGTCCTCGTCCGGGCAGCCATCCGTTGTCTGCCGATTGATACAACTCTTTGTTCGGAAAGGCTTTTTTCTCCTGGCATGGTTGCTGCTGAAGACCTTGTGCAACTGGCCGCCGGTGCGGCCATCCGTCCGTTCGCACAGGAGAGAAGCCATGAGCCAGCAACCGATCAAGTTCGCCTACTGGGTCCCCAACGTCAGCGGCGGCCTCGTCGTCAGCACCATCGAGCAGCGCACCCGCTGGGACATCGACTACAACCGCACCCTGGCCCGCACGGCCGAGGCGGCCGGCTTCGAGTACGCGCTGTCGCAGATCCGCTTCACCGCCGGCTATGGCGCCGAGTACCAGCACGAGTCGGTGGCCATCAGTCATGCACTGCTGGCGGCGACCGACAAGCTCAAGGTGATCGCGGCCATCCTGCCGGGGCCCTGGAACCCGACCCTGGCGGCCAAGCAGCTGGCGACCATCGACCAGCTCACCGGCGGGCGCATCGCCATCAACGTTGTGTCCGGCTGGTTCCGGGGCGAATTCCACGCCATCGGCGAGCCCTGGCTGGACCACGACGAACGCTACCGCCGCTCCGAGGAGTTCATCCGCGCGCTGAAGGGCATCTGGACCGAGGACAGCTTCACCTTCAACGGCGATTTCTACCGCTTCCGCGACTACAGCCTGAAGCCCAAGCCGCTGCAGCAACCGCACCCGGAAATCTTCCAGGGCGGCAGTTCGCGAGCCGCGCGGGACATGGCGGCCCGGGTGTCGGACTGGTACTTCACCAACGGCAACACGGTGGAGGGGATCAAGGCCCAGGTGGACGACATCCGCGCCAAGGCCGCCGCCAACGGGCACAGCGTGAAGATCGGGGTGAACGCCTTCATCATCGCTCGCGATACCGAGGAGGAGGCCCGCGCGGTGCTGCAGGAGATCATCGACAAGGCCAACCCCGAGGCAGTCAACGCCTTCGGTGCCGAGGTGAAGCACGCCGGCGCGGCCAGCCCGGAGCACGAAGGCAACTGGGCCAAGTCCACCTTCGAGGACCTGGTGCAGTACAACGACGGCTTCAAGACCAACCTGATCGGGACGCCCCGGCAGATCGCCGAGCGCATCCTCGCCCTCAAGGCCGTGGGGGTGGACCTGATCCTCTCCGGCTTCCTGCACTTCCAGGAGGAGGTGGAGTACTTCGGCCAGCACGTGCTGCCACTGGTTCGCGAGCTGGAGGCCGAGGCCGCCGCCGAGCGCGAGTCCAGGGCCGTGGCCTGATCACAGGGCGGCGGCGCCGGGAGGCGCTGCCGCGTTGATCGGTTGTTCTTGTACAAATAGTCAGTTTGTACAATATTGGCCGTCACCTAACCGGAGTGACGCCATGCATCCTTTCTTTCGCCGGGCCGTGCTGGCCTGCTGCCTGTTGACTGCCACCGGCCTGGCCCAGGCCGACTGGCGCCAAGCCCTGCCCGAGGCGCGCCTGGTGGGCAGTGCGGACTACAGCTTCTTCGGCTTCCGCCTCTACAGCGCCCGCCTGTGGTCGCCAACGGCGCCGCTGGCGGCGGACGCGCCGTTCGCCCTGGAGCTCACCTACCACCGCACTATCGAGCGCGATGACCTGGTGGCCGCCAGCCTCAAGGAAATCCGCCGGACGGCGGGGGATCGGGTCAGCGAGGCGCAGTTGCAGGCCTGGGCCGAGCAGATGCGCCAGGCCTTCGTCGACGTGGAGCCGGGGCAGCGCATCACCGGGGTGTTCCTGCCGGGGCAGGGCGCGCGCTTCTACTTCGGCGACCGGCTCACCCACGCCGTCGACGACCGCGCCTTCGCCCGGGCCTTCTTCGACATCTGGCTCTCGCCCCGCACCCGCGAGCCGGAGCGTCGCGAGGAACTACTGGGCCTCGCCTCGCGCTAAGCCCTAGGCCTTATACGAAAAGTGCCTGCGCTCGGTGATGCTGCGTTGAAAACGCTCTCAGAATGCTCATTTACAGCGCGTAAACTGCGCTTCTTCGAACGTTTTCGCCTTGCCTGACCTTCGCTCGACGACTTTTCGTACAGGCCCTAGCGCATGTAGGAGCGCAGCAGCGTCGCGATCTGTTCCACCTCCACCTGGCGCTGCTCGGCGCTGAGGCTGTCATCACCGAGGTGATCCCGGATGTGGCCCTCCATCACCTCGGCCATCAACCCGTTCACCGCCCCGCGGATGGCGGCGATCTGCTGCAGGATCGCCAGGCAGTCCCGTTCCTCTTCCAGTGCGGTTTCCAGGGCGCCGGCCTGGCCCTTGATCTTGCGGATGCGGGTCAGCAATTGCTTCTTGCCCTTGAGCGTGTGGGCCATGGTGATCCTCTCTGCTAGGTATACTGGGGTATAGTATGCATCTCACCGATACGGAGCATGATAGCCATGGCCGCCCAGCATCCGGAACACTGGCAACACACCCACCACTTTCACCAGGGCAACCTCGGGGCCGAGCGGCGGACCCGGCTGGCGGTCTGGCTGACGGCGGTGATGATGGTCGCGGAGATCGCCGGGGGTTGGTACTTCAACTCCATGGCGCTGCTGGCGGACGGCTGGCACATGAGCTCCCACGCCTTGGCGCTGGGGCTTTCGCTGCTGGCCTATGCGGTGGCCCGGCGCCTGGCGCAGGACCGGCGCTTCGCCTTCGGCACCTGGAAGATCGAGGTGCTGGGCGGGTACTCCAGCGCCATCCTGCTGCTGGGCGTGGCGGGGTTGATGGCGGTGCAGTCGGCCGAGCGGCTGTGGGCGCCGGGGGCGATCCACTATGACGAAGCCATCGCCATCGCCGCCATCGGCCTTGGCGTCAACCTGCTCTGCGCCTGGCTGCTGAAGGACGCGCCCCATGACCACGGCCACCCGGGTCACGACCATCACCATCATCATCACCACGACCACGACCACGACCACGACCACGACCACGACCATGGCAATGCCCATGCCCATGCCCATGCCCATGCCCATGCCCATGCCCACCAGGACCTCAACCTGCGCTCGGCCTACCTGCACGTGATCGCCGACGCGGCCACCTCGGTGCTGGCGATCATCGCGTTGCTGGCCGGCAAGTACTGGGGCGCCGCCTGGCTGGATCCGGCGATGGGCCTGGTGGGGGCGGTGCTGGTGGGGATGTGGGCCAAGGGCCTGCTGCGCGACAGCGCGCGGGTGCTGCTGGATGCGGAGATGGATGCGCCGCTGGTGGAGGAGGTGCGCGAGGTGGTGGCGGGCCTGCCGGTTCCGGCGGCGATCACCGACCTGCACCTGTGGCGTGTCGGCCAGGCCCAGTACGCCTGCGTGCTGGGCCTGGCGACGTCCGGCGAGCTGGCGCCCGACCAGGTCCGGGCGGCCCTGGCCGTGCACGAGGAGCTGGCGCACGTGACCGTGGAGATCAACCACGTGCTGCCAGCCTGAGGCGCCGGCTCAGAGGTTGAACAGGCGCGCGGCGTTGCCGTGGAAGAACTTCTCCAGCACCTCGTCCCGCAGGCCCAGGCGCTGGGCATCCTCGATGCTCTGGCGGATCGGCCGGAAGGTGTAGGACGAGCCGAACAGCAACTGGTCGGCGAGGAAGCCGTTGGCCGCCTGCACGTAGCCTTCGCTGCCGGGCAGGAACAGGTACATGTCCGGCACCAGGTGGATGTTCGGGTAGCGGAAGGCCACGCCCAGGGCTTGCTGCACGTTGGGCCAGCAGCCGTGGTAGACCACGATGGGCAACTGCGGGAAGGCCCGGGCCACGGCTGCCAGGCGGCCGGGGTCGTTGTAGGCCGGGTCCGGCGTGGTCGGCCCGCTCATCAGGAACAGCGGGATGCCGCGCGCCTGCAGGTGCTCGTAGAGCGGCCAGTACAGCGGATCGTCCGGGTGCCGGGCGGGGTCGCCGAACCCCGGCTCCAGGTCGATGCCGGCCAGGCCCAGCTGGTCCACCGCGCGGTCCACCTCTGCCAGCGCCGCGTCGATGCCCTGCAGGGCCGGCTCCACCGAACCGATGCCGATCAGTGCCTCGTGCCCCTGGACGATGGCCTGGATGCGTTCGTTGGGCAGATGCTGGGAGGGGGTATGCCGACCCACCACCACGGCGCGGTACAGCCCGGCGTCGCGCACCTCGGCGAGGAAGCCCTCGGGCGTGAGCGAGCGCTCGAAGTGGTTGTCCGCGCCCCGCGTGCCCACGCGGCGGTTCAGCCAGCGGGCCGTGTCATGTTCCGGCGTGCCCGGCGCCCCGCCGAAGAAGGGGTGCAGGTAGGCCGGGCGGCAGCGCATGTCGATGATCTTCACGCGACTTTCTCCTTGCCGGCGCGAATGTCGAAGGCGCCGCCGGTGAAGGCACCGTCCACCGTGACCTTGCCCTTGCCGGGCAGCAGCGGGAACACCAGCTCGGCGAAGCGGTAGGCCTCTTCCAGGTGCGGGTAGCCGGACAGCACGAAGCTGTCCACGCCCAGCTGCGCATACTCCAGCAGGCGCGCAGCCACCGTCTCGGGGTCGCCCACCAGGGCGGTGCCGGCGCCGCCGCGTACCAGGCCGACGCCGGCCCAGAGGTTGGGCGCCACTTCCAGCTTGTTGCGGTCGCCGCCGTGCAGCGCGGCCATGCGTCGCTGGCCTTCGGAGTCCATCCGCGCGTAGTTGGCCTGGGCGGCCGCGATGGTGGCGTCGTCCAGGTGGCTGATCAGCTCGTCGGCGGCAGCCCAGGCGGCGGCGTTGGTCTCCCGCACGATCACGTGCAGGCGCACGCCGAAGCGCACGCTGCGGCCATGGCGAGCGGCGCGGGCGCGTACGTCGGCGATCTTCTCGGCGACGGCCGCCGGTGGCTCGCCCCAGGTCAGGTAGGCATCCACGTGCTTGGCCGCCAGCTCGTGGGCGGCGGGGGAGGAGCCACCGAAGTACAGCGGCGGGTAGGGCTGCTGCACCGGCGGGAAGAAGTTCTGCGCGCCCTTGACCTTGAGGTGCTGGCCGTCGAAGTCCACCGTTTCGCCCTGCAGCAGGCGTCGCCAGATGCTGAGGAACTCGTCGGAGGCGGCGTAGCGCTCGTCGTGGGCGAGGAACACGCCGTCGGCCTCCAGCTCGGTGGCGTCGCCGCCGGGTACCACGTTGAGCAGCAGGCGCCCGCCGCTGGCCTGGTCCAGGGTGGCGGCCTGGCGGGCCGAGGCGGTGGGGTTGCCGAGGGAGGTGCGCAGGGCCACCAGCAGCTTGATGCGCTGGGTCACCGGCACCAGGCTAGCGGCGGTCACCCAGGGGTCCAGGCAGCTGGCGCCGGTGGGGATCAGCAGGCCGTCGTAGCCCAGTTGGTCCGCCGCCACGGCGATCTGCCGCATGTAGGCATTGGTGGCCGGGCGGCCGCTGGCGGAGTGGCCCAGGTAGCGGGTGTCGCCGGAAGTCGGCAGGAACCAGAAGATATCCAGACTCATGGTGTTGTCCTCGTTGCCATCGTCGTTGCCCGTCAGGGCGTTGGGTGCACGCGTGGCGTCGTTGTCGTTGGAATTCAGATCGACAGGTTGATGACCCGTCCGCCCTGGGCGCTCTGGGCCGGTCGGCGCTTGTTCACCACCAGCTCGCCGATGCGGATGAGGTGCGCGCGGGTGATGTTGCGCGACAGCCCCAGCAGGCTGGCGGTGTGCACCTGGTTGTGGTGGCAGAAGCGGTAGGCGGCGCGCAGCAGGGCGTCCTCGACCTTCTCGTGGAGGGCGCCGCTCTGCTCCTCGAACAGGCGCTCGAAGGCCCGCAGCAGCAGGTCGTCGGCGCTTTCCTCGCGGGGCCGGCTGTCGTCCGGGCGCTCGATGCGCAGGTTGGACAGGTGCAGGTCCTCGGCGCGGATCAGCTTGTCGCGGCAGATCAGCAGGGTGTGGTGGATGACGTTTTCCAGCTCGCGGATGTTGCCCGGCCAGTCGTAGCTGGCCAGCCGGCGGGCGGCGTCCTCGCTGAGGGTGACGTCGCTGTAGCCCAGGCGCCGGCTGTACTCGGCGACGAAGTGACGGGCCAGCGGCAGGATGTCGCCGGGCCGCTCGCGCAGCGGGTGCAGCTGCAGGCTGACCACATTCAGCCGGTAGTAGAGGTCCTCGCGGAAGTGCCCGGCGTTGATGGCCTTCTCCAGGTGCACGTTGGTGGCCGCCAGCACCCGCACGTTGATGGGGATGCTCTTGCGTGAGCCGAGGCGGACCACTTCGCGCTCCTGCAGCACGCGCAGCAGCTTGACCTGGATGGGCATCGGCAGGTCGCCGATCTCGTCGAGGAACAGCGTCCCGCCGTTGGCCTCCTCGAACCACCCGGCCTTGGCGGCCAGGGCGCCGGTGAAGGCACCTTTCTCGTGGCCGAACAGCTCGGCCTCCACCAGGGATTCGGAGAAGGCGCCGCAGTTCACCGCGACGAAGGGGCCGTTGCGCCGGCCGCTGAGGTTGTGCACGTGGCGCGCGACCAGCTCCTTGCCCGTTCCGGTCTCGCCGATGATCAGCACGCTCGCCTCGCTGGGGGCGACCTGTTGCAGGTGGGCGAGCAGGGCCTGGGAGCGCGGGTCTTCGAAGACCTGTGCGGTCGCCCGGATCGAGGTGGCCAGTGTCGGGGACGGGGGGAGGGTCAGCAGGTGCATGGGCTTGCCTTACGAGTAGAAGGACGGAGTGGGGCGCGTGCCGTTGAGCGCCCAGTCGCCCAGCTCGTGGATGCGGTAGTCCACGGGGTCGTGCAGCGTCTGGGTGCGCAGGTTGCGCCAGTGCCGGTCGAAGCGCAGGGAGGCGTGGGTGGCCCGGGCGCCGGTGACTTCGAACAGGCGGTTGCAGATGTCGAGGCCGTTGCGGGTCGCCGCGACCTTGGCGGTGCCGATGGCCAGGGCCAGGCGCGCGCGCTCCTCGGCGCTCAGGGCGTGTTCCTTGGCCCAGGCCGCGTCCAGCTGCTCGGCGGCGCGCTCCACCAGCAGGCGGGTGCTCTCCAGGCCGACCCAGAATTCGCCGTAGTGGCGCAGGACGTACGGGTCCTCGCCGCTGTGGCGGGCGCTGGAACGGAACCAGGGGCGGCTCTCGTGCAGGGTGTACTGGCGGGCCTCGTCGAAGGCGCCTTCGGCAATGCCGAGGAACAGGTTGGCGAAGTGCAGCTGGGCGATCAGCGGGCGCAGGCAGGCGAACGGCGTGCTCAGCGGGCCCGGGTCGAGCAGCAGTTCGTGCTGCTCCACGCGCACCCGCTCGAAGGTGGCGCTGCCGCTGTCGGTCTGGCGCTGGCCGATGTTGTCCCAGTCGCCGTGCAGGGTGATGCCGGTGCGCCCGCTGGGGATGGCGGCGATCAGCAGCTTGCCGCCGTTGCCTTCGTCGACGGCGGAGGCGATCAGCATCTCGGAGTCGCTGGCGCCGGAGCAGAAGCTCTTCTTGCCGGAGAACTCGCACCAGCCGTCGAAGCGCTTGACCAGGGTGCGGGTGTCCAGGGGGTTGAGGGCATTGCCCCAGAACCAGTTCTTGCGGGCGGTCTGTTCGAACCAGGGTTGCCATTGCTCGGGCCGCGAGAACAGCCGCACGGTGGCGAGCATCAGGTGCTGGAAGCCGAACACGTGGGCGATGGAACTGTCGACCCGGGCGAATTCGCGGGTGACGGCCAGGGTTTCGCTCCAGCTGGCGCCGAGGCCGCCGTACTGGCGGGGAATGGCCAGGCCCAGCAGACCGCTGGCACGCAGCGCGTCGCGTTCGGCCTTGGGCGTGCCGCCTTGGGCGTCGCGCTCGACGGCGCTTTCGGCGAACTGCGCGGCGAGCTGGCGGGCGCTCAGCAGCGGGTCGAGGACGGTGGTTTGCGGATGGGCGCTCATGGTGTCGTCCCGCTGGCTCAGGCGATCTTGCGCAGCGGGCGGCTGCCGGCGGCGGTGCTGTGCAGCAGGTCGGCGGCGCGTTCGGCGGCCAGCTCGATGCGGGCCTGCAGCGGGGCGCTGGTGATGCGGTAGTCCTGGAAGTCGGCCTCGCTGGCGTAGACACCGATGGGCAGGGTCAGGGCCTGGAAGAAGCTGAACAGCGGGCGCAGCTGGTGATCCAGCACCAGGGCGTGGCGTTCGCTGCCGCCGGTGGCGGCCAGCAGCACCGGGGTGTCGATCAGGGCGTTCAGGTCGATGAGGTCGAACAGGTGCTTGAACTGGCCGGGGTAGGAGCCGCGGTACACCGGTGCGGCCACCACCAGCAGGTCGGCCTCCTCAATGGCGCGCAGTTGCGCTTCCACGTCGTCCGGCAGTTCCTTGCGGGACAGGGCGCCGCCGACGGGGCGGGCGATGTCGCCCAGTTCGATGATGCGGGCGTTGAACTCCAGGCGTTCGCCCAGGGCGGCGACCAGGGCTTCGGTGAGCACCAGGGTGCGGGACGGGCGGTAGGCTCCACCGGAGACGGCGACGACGTTGAGGGCAGTGCTCATGGTTGGTGTTCCTTTGGCGTGCTGTGGGAGCCAGGGTTCAGCAAGTCCCGTTCCAGTTCGGTAAAGCGTTGTTTATCAATGAGTTGGAAGGCCATGGCGCTGGGCGGTGCTGCTGCCAGGCCAGCGAACTGTTGATGCGCTGTTGCCTGGCGGGCAGTGGAGCGGCTGTTGCCCGGCGGACAGTGGCGGCCTGCTGAAGCCGTTTTAGGCGCTGCGTCTTATTCTGTGAAGGAATTTGAATAAATATTCTTATTCAAATAAGGGATAAGCCAGGCGTGGCGGGCCGCCGAGGGCGGGTCGGGCGCCAGGACGGCGCCCGGGCAGGATCAATCGTGTTGCGCGAACCAGTCGTCGATCAGCGTATTCAGGCGCTCGCCGGAGAAGCTGGGGAAGTGGCCGCCGTGGACGGTACGCACCGGCAGCTCGCGCAGACGCGCCAGGCTGCGGGCGTAGTCGTCGAGGTTGGAGTGGTAGGCGTCCTCGATCAGCGGGCCGTCGTAGATGATGTCGCCGCTGAACAGGGTGCCGGTGCGGGCCTCCCAGAGGCTGATGCCGCCGGGGGAATGACCGGGGGTGTGCAGCACCTCCAGCACGCGGTCGCCCAGGTCGAGGACGTCGCCTTCCTCGATCAGCCGGGTGGCCGGGGCCGCCTTGACCCGGTACTCGGCGTAGCACAGCGGGCAGTCGGGGTGGGCTTCGAACATGGCGTCGTCGACGAAGGCGCGGGCCAGGGTGTTGTCGCCGTCGGGACGGGCGAGGATGTCGGCCTCGGCGGGGTGCACCAGGCGTTCGTCGAACTCGTGGTGGCCGGCGATGTGGTCGAAATGGGTGTGGCTGGCCACGGCCAGCAGCGGGCGCTGGGTGAGCCAGGGCAGCTGTTCGCGCAGGCTGACCAGGCCGGAGCCGGAGTCCACCAGCACGTCGCGGTCGCGCCCCTGGATGTGCCAGAGGTTGCAGCGGTAGAAGGGCCGCACGTAGGGCTCGCTGATGAGGCTGACGCCGTCGTAGAGGTGCTCCACCTCGAACCAGCGGTCTCGGCTGACGATTTTCATCGGAGGCTCCTTTGTTGTGGTTGTGGGCGCAGCATACCTGGCGGCGCCCCGCCGCACCTGCAGGGGCGACTTCCGATCCGTAGCCCGGGCTTCAGCCCGGGGGTTGCGGGTTGAAGCGTCCCGGACTGAAGTCCGGGCTACGGTCTGGCAGGGCGCTGGCCCGGGCTACGGGGTTGGGTTCACGGGGCGAAGGGCGGGGCTTCGGCCACTTCGATGATCAGCGGGCGGTCCTCCGGGGCGTTGCGCAGCAGCTCCTGCAGGTGGGCGTGGTCGCGGGCTTTCTCGGCCTGGCAGCCGAAGCCGCGGGCGATGGTGATGAAGTCCGGGGTGTGGATGTCCACGCCGAGCGGGGTGATGTCGCGGCGCTCCATGTAGCGCTTGATCTCGCCGTAGCCCTGGTTGTTCCACAGCAGGACGATGACCCCGACCCGCGCTTCGACGGCGCTGGCCAGTTCCGGCAGGGTGAACTGGATGCCGCCGTCGCCCATCAGGCTGATCACCGGGCGCCCCGGTTCGGCCAGCTTGGCGCCGATGGCCGCCGGCAGGCCGTAGCCGAGGGTGCCGTAGCCGGTGGAGGCGTTGAACCAGCGGCGGGCGCCGTCCAGCTCCACCAGGTGGTTGCCGCTGTAGACGGTCTGGGTCGAGTCACCGACGAAGCGCGCGTCGGGCAGCACCTCGAGGATGCAATCGAACAACCGACGGTAATGCTCCCAGCCGGCGAAGCCTTCGGCCAGTTGTGCGCGGGCTTCGGCGGCGCGACGGGCGCCGGGGCTGTTGGCGTCGGCCTGGCGCGGCGGCAGCTCGGCCAGCAGCACGCGCATGGCCTGGCGGGCATCGCAGTGGATGGCCATGGCCGGGGCGTGGTTGCGCACCAGTTGCTGGGCGTCGATGTCGATGCGGATCAGCTCGCCGCCGATGCGGAAACCGCCGTCGAACACCACGTCGTAGTCGGTCTCGCCCAGCTCGGTGCCGATGGCCAGCACCAGGTCGGCGTCGGCGGCCAGCTGGCGCACCGGCACCAGGGACTGGTTGCTGCCCAGCAGCAGCGGGTGGTCGCCGGGGAGCAGGCCCTTGGCGTTGATGGTCTGCGCGGTGGGGGCGTCGAGGGCGGTGGCCAGGGCGCGGGCCTCCACCTGGGCTTCGACGCAACCGCCGCCCAGCAGCAGGAGCGGTCGTTGGGCGGCGCGCAGGCGCTGGGCGGCCTCGCGCAGCTGCGCCAGGGGCGCGGCAGGACGCGGCAGGCGCACGCGGGGGCGCAGCTCCAGGTGGTCGGCGGGGGCGGTGATGATGTCCAGCGGCAGCTCGATGTGCACCGGGCGCGGACGCTGGCCGTCGAACACGGCGAAGGCGCGGGCCAGCACGGCGGGCAGTTCGTCGACGCTCATGAGGGTGTGGCTGAAGGCGGCGACGCCGGCCACCAGGCCGCGCTGGTCCGGCAGTTCGTGCAGGTAGCCGTTGCCGAGGCCGAGGCGATGGCGCTCGTTGACGCTGGAGATCACCAGCATGGGGATGGAGTCGGCGTAGGCCTGGCCCATGGCGGTGAGGATGTTGGTCATGCCCGGGCCGGTGATGATGAAGCACACGCCGGGCTTGCCGGTGACGCGGGCGTAGCCGTCGGCCATGAAGCCTGCGCCCTGTTCGTGGCGCGGGGTGACGTGGCGGATGCGACTGCCGGGCAGGCCACGGTAGAGCTCGACGGTGTGCACGCCGGGGATGCCGAACACGGTGTCGACGCCCCAGGCTTCCAGTTGCTTGACGAGGAATTCACCGCAGGTGGTCATGGCAGGTTCCTTGTTGGGCTGGGTGTAAAACGAGCCCGGCAGGGTGGCCTGCCGGGCTCAGAAGGGTCACGGGAGTGGGCCGCGACCAGTCGGGAAGATCAGGCCAGGCTGGTGTGGCTGGCCGGGCGACGGGTCACCAGGCTGATGACCACGAAGCTCACCAGGCCGACCGCCAGGCTGTAGTAGATCGGGGTGTTGGCGTCCAGGCCGTCCTTGAACATGAAGCCCAGCACGGTGAGGAAGCCCAGGGTCATGCTGGCGATGGCGCCGGCGGTGGTGGCGCGCTTCCAGTAGATGGCACCGATCAGCGGAACCAGCATGCCGCCCACCAGCAGGTTGTAGGCCACGGTCAGGGCGCTGATCACGTCGCTCACCACCAGGGCAATGCCGAGCATGGCCACGCCCAGCAGCAGGGTGGCGATGCGGTTTTCATGCACGTCGCCGTTGCCGCTGGTGCGGCCGCCGCGCAGCAGCGGCAGCAGGTCCTGGGTGATGGTGGTGGAGGCGGCCAGCAGGCCGGCGCTGGCGGTGGACATCAGCGCGGCCAGGGCGGCGGCGATCACCAGGCCACGGATGCCGTTGGGCAGGCTGTGCTCGACGACGCTGGCGAAGGCGTTGTTGACGTTCTCCAGGTCCGGCAGCAGCACCTTGGCGGCCATGCCGATGAGGGCACCGGCCAGGCCGTAGAGCACGCAGTAGAGGCCGGCGGCGGTGCCGGCCACCTTGGCCACGCCTTCGCTGCGGGCGGTGAACACGCGCTGCCAGATGTCCTGGCCGATGAAGATGCCGAAGAAGTAGATCAGGAAGTAGGTGACGATGGTGTCCCAGCCGATGGCGGTGAAATCGAAGTAGCGCGCCGGCAGCTTCTCCACCAGGGCGTTCCAGCCGCCGGCGTCGGCGATGGACATGGGCATCAGCAGGAACACCAGGCCGACGGTCATGATCAGGAACTGCACGATGTCGGTGAGGGTCAGCGACCACATGCCGCCGATGGTGGAGTAGAGCACCACCACACCGCCGCCGACGAGGATGGCGACCCAGAACGGCAGGCCGAACAGCACCTGCATGACGGTGCCGATGGCGATGGTGGAGGTGGCGCCGATCATCAGCGCGTACACCAGCATGATCACCGCGCTGGACTGGCGGGCGGCCGGGTTGTAGCGGCGCTCCAGTACCTGGGTGACGGTGTAGATCTTCAGCTTCAGCAGCGGTTTGGCGAGGAACAGGCTGAGACCGACGATGCCCAAGCCGATGGCGCCGCAGAGCCAGAAGCCGGAGATGCCGTGGACATAGCCCAGGCGCACGGTGCCGATGGTGGAGGCGCCGCCGAGGACGGTGGCAGCCATGGTGCCGAGGTAGAAACCCGGGCCGAGGTTGCGCCCGGCGACCAGGTAGTCGTCACGGGTCTTGGCGCGACGCATGCCATACCAGCCGAGGGCCAGCATGCCAGCGGCGTAGAGCAGTACGACGAAGATATCCAGGGCCATAAGATCAGCTCTCTCTTTCTCATTGTTGTAGTCCGGACGGGCATCCGGGGACGTGCGTAGCCGCGCGGCGTTGCCGCGTGGCCGGTCCATTCATCGCAAGGATCGGGGCCGTCCGGGCCCCGGTGGGTTCAGGGTCAGGCGGCCTCGGCCCGCAGGGGCGCGACGCTGCGTTTCAGGCGCACCCAGCGCGGGCCGCGCGGACCGTACACCTCGGCCGGCTCGGGGAACAGGTTGAGCAGCGCCAGGTAGAGCAGGGCGGCCATGCCGAGGGTGACCGGCAGGCTGACGTCGATGCCGCCGGCCAGTTCGCCCAGCGGGCCGACGAACTGTCCCGGCAGGTTGACGAAGCACAGGCCCACCAGCGCGCTGGGGATCCAGGCGCCCATGCCGCGCCAGTTCCAGCCGTTGTGGAACCAGTAGCGGCCGCCGGTCTCGCCACGGGTGAAGACCTGCAGGTCGTCCGGGCAGTAGAAGCCGCGGCGGATCACCAGGCCGAGGATCATGATCACCATCCAGGGGCTGGTGCAGGTGATTATCAGCACGGCGAAGGTGGACACGCTCTGCACCAGGTTGAAGGCGAAGCGGCCGATGAAGATGAAGGCGATGGACATCAGCCCGATCATCACCGTGGCCTGCACGCGGTTGAGCAGGCGCGGGAACACCGAGGACATGTCCAGGCCGGTGCCGTACAGCGAGGTGGTGCCGGTGGACATGCCGCCGATCACCGCGATCAGGCACACCGGCAGGAAGAACCAGGTCGGCGAGACGGCCAGCAGGCCGCCGACGTAGTTGTTCTGGGCGATGTAGTCCGGCGCCTGGACGGCGACGATGGTGGCGGTGACCAGGCCGAAGAAGAACGGGATCAGCGTGGCCAGCTGGGCGCCGATCACCGCCGCCATGATGCGGCCCTTGCTCGCCTCGCGGGGGATGTAGCGCGCCCAGTCGCCGAGGAAGGCGCCGAAGGACACCGGGTTGCTCATGGCCAGCAGGGCGGCGCCGATGAAGGCGGCCCAGAAGCCCGGGCTGCCCAGTTGCACGGAGCCGGCGTAGCTGGCGTCGAAGGGCCCGGCGAAGGCGAAGATGCCCAGCAGGAACAGCGCGCTGGCGCTCCACACCGCGACCTTGTTGACCCACAGCAGGAAGCGGAAGCCGTAGATGCACACCGTCAGGACCAGCACGGCGAACAGGCCGTAGGCCAGGCCCAGGGTCAGGTCGGTTTCCGGCAGGCCCATCAGGCGCTTGGCGCCGCCGATGAGGGCATCGCCCGAGCTCCACACCGAGAGGGAGAAGAAGGCGATGGCGGTGAGCAGCGAGAGGAACGAGCCGACGATCCGCCCGTGGACGCCGAAGTGGGCGCCGGAGGAGACCGCGTTGTTGGTGCCGTTGAGCGGGCCGAACAGGCCCATCGGCGCGAGGATCAGCGAGCCGACCACGACGCCCAGCAGGATGGCCCACACGCCGGCCTGGAAGGACAGGCCGAAGAGTACGGGGAAGCTGCCGAGCACGGCGGTGGCGAAGGTGTTGGCGCCGCCGAAGATCATGCGGAACAGATCGATCGGTCCGGCGTTGCGCTCGTGGTCCGGGATCTGTTCGACCCCGAATGTCTCGATGCGCGTCAGGCTGTGTTCATTGTTGTTGTTATGCATGTTCATCTCCCGGGGAACGCGTCAGGTTGGGGGCAGATGGTCCGGCATGGCCGACAGGTGTTCATGGCAGGCGAGCCATGGGGCGTTTTCTTGTTCTTGGCGGAAGACGATGGTCTCCCGTTCCAGGCTGTCCACGGTTTCGCCGCCCAGCAGCAGGCGGGTGGCGACGTCGTGGGTGAAGATGGCCACCGGGCCCAGCAGGCTCAGGTGGCGGTTGCTGGAGCGGCATTCGAGCACCCGCAGCCCGTCGCGCTGCCAGCCGTCCCAGACCGCGCGGTAGGCCGCGCGGCTCTCCAGCACACCGGGGGTGGTGTGGAAGATGAAGGTGGCGTCTTCGCTGAAGGCGGCGAAGTAGGCCTCGGTGTCGTTGCGGGCGAAGGCCGCCACCAGGGCATCGGCGGCCTCCAGGACCTGGCGGCGGGCGTCCATGTCAGCGACGCTCCACGCCGGGCAGGATGCAGAGCATCTCGTACAGCAGGTTGGCCGCCAGCAGCGAGGTGTTGCCGGTGGTGTCGTAAGGCGGGGAGACCTCCACCAGGTCGCAGCCGATGATGTCCAGGCCCTGGCAGCCACGGATGATCTCCATCGCCTGGATGGTGGTCAGGCCGCCGATCTCCGGGGTGCCGGTGCCGGGCGCCCAGGCCGGGTCGATGCCGTCGATGTCGAAGGACAGGTACACCGGGCCGCCGCCGACCTTCTCGCGCACCTCGGCCATCAGTGGTTCGAGGGACTTGTGCCAGCACTCTTCGGCCTGCACCACGCGGAAGCCCTGCTTGCGGCTCCAGTTGAAGTCCTCGGCGGTGTAGCCCTGGGCGCGCAGGCCGATCTGCACCACGCGGTCGCAATCGAGCAGGTCCTCTTCCACCGCGCGGCGGAAGGTGGTGCCGTGGGCGATCTTCTCGCCGAACATGTGATCGTTGACGTCGGCGTGGGCGTCGATGTGCACCAGGCCCACCTTGCCGTGCTTCTTCTTGATGGCCCGCAGGATCGGCAGGGTGATGGTGTGGTCGCCGCCCAGGGTCAGCGGCAGGATGCCGTGGCCGAGGATGCGGTCGTATTCCTGCTCGATGATGCGCACGGCGTCCAGCAGGTTGAAGGTGTTGATGGCGACGTCGCCGATGTCGGCCACGTTCAGCGAGTCGAACGGGGCGGCGCCGGTGGCCATGTTGTAGGGGCGGATCATCACCGACTCGGCGCGGATCTCGCGGGGGCCGAAGCGGGTGCCGGAGCGCAGCGAGGTGCCGATGTCCAGCGGCACGCCGACGAAGGCGGCGTCGAGGGCGTCGAGCTCGGCAGGGGTCTGGATGTGGGGAAGGCGAAGCATGGTGGCGATGCCGCCGAAACGGGGCATTTCATTGCCGCCCAGGGGCTGGTGGAGTTTTTTGTCCACGGGGTGGCCTCACGGTTGTTGTGGTTGTCGTGGGGCGATTCTGGTGAGTGGGCAGCGGGGGAAGAATCCCCACGGGCAAATAATCACTTCAAGGATTTCTAAACTATCCGCAACGGGTAGACTGCGCCGATCTGTCGCAGTAGCACCGTTGTGGTGGGAGCGGATTCATCCGCGAAACGCCGCGAAGCGGCGCCTGGCGGCGGATTGGCGGGCCTGTGGCCCGCATCGCGAATGAATTCGCTCCCACGGAGCCCTGTCGTCGATAGTTTTGCCGGAGCCCTATGTCCAACACCCTTCCCGACCTCAAGCTGCTGCGTGTGTTCGCTGCCGTGGTACGCCACCAGGGCTTCGCCGCCGCGCAGCAGGAGCTGAACCTGTCCACCTCGGCCATCAGCACCTACATGAGCCAGCTGGAGGCGCACCTGGGCATCACCCTGTGCCACCGGGGGCGGGGCGGTTTCAGCCTGACCAGCAAGGGCGAGCTGTTCCACCAGGAGGCGTTGCGCCTGCTGGGCGAGCTGGAGAGCTTCGAGCGCTACTCGGCCTCGCTGAAGGGAGAGCTGCGGGGGACGCTCAACCTGGGGGTGCTGGACTCCACCGTCAGCGACCCGGCGTTGCCCCTGGCGGAGGTGATCGGCGCCTACAGCCGCGAACACCCCGGCGTGCACCTGCACCTGTCGGTGATGAGCCCCTACGACCTGCAGCTGGGGGTGCTGGACAACCGCCTGGACCTGGCCATCGGGGCCTTCTCCACGCGCATGAACGGCCTGGCCTACCAGCCGCTGTACCGCGAGCAGCACTGGCTCTACTGCAGCGACCGGCATTCGCTGTTCAGCGACCGGCGCATCCCGGCGGAGGTCATCACCCAGCAGCGCATGGTCGGCCGGGGCTACTGGAGCCAGGCGGAACTGGCGCGGCACGGCTTCAAGCACAGCGCGGCGACGGTGGAGTCGATGGAGGCGCAGCTGATCCTGGTGCTCTCCGGCGCCTACATCGGCTACCTGCCTGAGCACTACGCCCAGCCCTGGGTGGACCAGCAGCGCCTGCGTGCGCTGTCGCCGGCGACCTTCGGCTACCAGGCGCCGTTCTCGATGATCCTGCGTCGCGGGCGGGCGCGGGAGCCCCTGATCGTCACCTTCCGTGACCTGCTGCGGGCCCAGCTGAACCTGCGCTGAACGCCCCATCACCTCCAGCCCGACGGGTGTTGAGCCACGTCAAAAGATTCGTGCGTCGCCTCTGGCGGCGCGCCATCACTGTGCTAGACCGTTATTCAAGGGTGATGTGACAAGCCCGCCGCGTTCCAACCACCAGAGAACGTCAACCGATGCGCCAGAACCTCCCCGTGACGCAACGAGAGCGCACTTTTTCTCCTAGCGAGCGTTTGATCTCTACCACCGATCTCAGCAGCAAGATCACCTATTGCAACGACGCCTTCGTGGAAATCAGTGGTTTTTCACGCGAGGAGCTGGTGGGCCAACCCCACAACGTCGTGCGCCACCCGGATATGCCGCCGGCGGTGTTCGCGCACATGTGGGACACCCTCAAGCAGGGCAAGCCGTGGATGGGGCTGGTGAAGAACCGCTCCAAGAACGGCGATTTCTACTGGGTCAGCGCCTACGTCACCCCGGTCTACGAGGGGGGCAGAGTTGTGGGCTACGAGTCGGTGCGCTCGGTGCCGACCCGTGACCAGGTGCGCCGTGCCGATGCCCTCTATGCGCGGCTGCGGGCCGGCAAATCGCCGGTGCCCTGGTACGACTACTGGGCCTACGACACGCTGCATTCCTGGCCGCTGATCCTGGCCACGGCCATCGTCCTGGGCGGGCACTACATCGTCAAAGGTCCGTGGCTGATGGTGCTGATGGCGGTGACCATGTTCGTGCTCGCGGCCTTCCAGCGCTACGACAAGCGCCAGACCATCCGCCGCACCCTGGCCGAGCACCCGAAGGCCTTCACCAGCGGCCTGGTGGCGTTGACCTATTCCACCAACAAGGGTGAGCAGGCGCTGCTGGACATGGCGATGATCAGCGAGGAGGCACGGCTGCAGACGGCGCTCACCCGGCTGGAGGATGCCGCCAGCGGCGTGCGCACGCGGGCGATGGATTCGTCCCGGCTGGCCACCTCCAGCGCCGACCTGCTGGAGCAGCAGCGCAGCGAGACGGACCAGTCCGCCACGGCCATCAACGAGATGGCGGCCACCATCCTGGAAGTCTCTACCAACGTGCAGAACACCGCCCACGCAGCCGAGGAGGCCGACCGCCTGGCCCAGCGTGGCCGTACGCTTGCCGGCGACAGCCTGGAGGCGATGGAGCACATGGCCAATGCGGTCAGCGAGATCGGCAAGGCGGTGAACGAGCTGGCGGAGTCGACCCAGTCCATCGGCAGCGTGGCCGACGTGATCACCTCCATCGCCGAGCAGACCAACCTGCTGGCGCTGAATGCGGCCATCGAGGCGGCCCGGGCCGGCGAGCAGGGCCGGGGCTTCGCCGTGGTGGCGGACGAGGTGCGTTCGTTGGCCTCGCGCACCCGCCAGTCCACCGAGCAGATCCACCAGATCATCGCCTCCCTGCGTTCCGGTGCGGACCGTGCGGTGGTCACCGCCAGCCGTGGCCAGGAAATCTCCCGGGACAGCGTCGGCAGCGTCGAGGCCGTGCGCGAGGCGCTGGAGGGGATCAGCAGTGCGGTGACGCGCATCACCGGCATGAGCCAGCAGATGGCCGCCGCTGCCGAGGAGCAGACCCAGGTGGCGGACGACATCAGCCGGCAGATCACCCGCATCGCCCAGCTTTCCGACAACAGCACCAACCAGGCCCTGGAAGGGGCCCAGATCAGCCAGGATCTGGAGCACATGGCCGAGTACCTGCACAGCCTGGCCGAACGCTTCAACCGCTGATTCCACACGCAGGGTGCCAGTGGACGGCACTCACCGGGCTCGGAGCCCGCCTGCGGCTGTGGCAGAATCCGCGCCCATGTCACGCCCCCAATGCCCCCGTTGCCAACGCCCCGAACGCCTGTGCCTGTGCCCGCTGATCCCCCGGCTGGACAGCCGCACCCGTGTGCTCGTGTTGCAGCACCCGAGCGAGGCCGGGCATGCCCTGAATACCGCGCGCTTCGCTGCCCTCGGGCTGCAGCAGGCGGAGCTGTGGGTGGGCGAGGTGTTCGCGGAGCTGCCGGCGCGCCTGGCCGACCCCGAGGTGGACGCGCGGCTGCTGTTCCCCGGCGAGGAGGCCCAGGTGCTGCCGGCCGGCCTGGTGGACGCGCCCCGCCCGCTGCTGCTGGTGGTGCCTGACGGCACCTGGCGCAAGGCGCGCAAGCTGCTGCACCTCAACCCGGCGCTGGCCACGTTGCCCCGGGTGACGCTGCCCGAGGGCGAGCCCTCCCGCTATCGCCTGCGCAAGGCGCCGGGCCCCGGTGCGTTGTCCACCCTGGAGGCCATCACCCGCGCGCTGGAGCTGCTGGAGCCCGCCACCTGCTTCGAGGCGCTGCTGCGCCCGTTCGAGGCGCTGATCGAGGGGCAGATCTCCGCCATGGGGGCGGAGACCTACCAGCGCAATCACGCCGGGGCCGGGCCTTCCGCCGCGAAGCCGTAGCTGCGCTCCACCCGCGCGACGCGCACCTCGAACCGGCTGTACCACTGTGCGCGCCCCTTGGCCTGGGCGTCGCGGTGAGGCGTGTCCTGCTTCCAGGCGAGGATGTCCGCCTCGCTGCGCCAATAGGACAGGGTGATGCCCAGGCCCTGGGCATCCCGCACCGACTCCACTCCGAGGAAACCCGGCTGCCGCCGTGCGCGCTCCACCATGTGATCGGCCATGGCGGCGTAGCCGTCGTCGCCCTCGGTGCGCTGCGAGATGAACATCACCACGTAGTAGGGCGGTTCCGGCAGCTGTGCCCGTGGCGTGGCGGCGCTCATGCCGCGCAGCTCCGCAGGAAGGCCTGCACCAGGGGCGCCGGCCGCTCGGCCAGGGCGGCGCGCTCGGGTTGGAAGAGGGTGGCGACGAAGAACGGGTGGTCGTCCCGCTCCACCGCGCGCAGGGCGCCTTCACTGCCGTGTGCGGAGGCGCTGAGCCCGGCGCTCAGCAAGGCCGGTTGAAGGTCCGGGGTGACGCCATAGCGGCAGTGGTAGCCCTCGAAGGCCATGGCGTTGCCGTAGGCGCGGGCGAGCCGGGAGCCGGGCGCCAGGTGGATGGCCTCGATGCATTCCACCAGGGCGCAACTGAGCGGCGAGACCACCGCCAGGCCGGCCTCTGGGTCGGTCTCGGCATGGGCCGCTTCCACCCAGCCGAGCACGTTGCGGGCGTGTTCCAGCACCGCGTGCTGGAAGCCGCCGCAAGTGCCGAGGAATGGCAGCCCGCTGACCCGCGCATGGCGGATGCCGCGCAGGGCGCCCTCGGTGTCGGCGTAGGGGCTGCCGGGCACGCACCAGAGCCCGTGATGGCCGGCGAGGTGACGGGGTTCCAGGCCCTGGGTGCCGATCCACTCGGCGCGCACGCGGATGCCGAGGCGCTCCGCGGCGTCCTCCAGGGCCAGGGGGATGGCGCGGTGGGCGGTGATGGCGGGGTCGTGTTCGCCCAGCAGGGCGATGTGCAGGGGGGCGGTGCCGATCATGTCCGATCCTTGTCGAGAGGCCTTGTGTCAGGCAGGACGGACTATATGCTTGCGTTTCAGCACGCAGAATGGGCATTCGTACCGATGAAGATTGCACCGATGCAATACAAGCTGGCCCAGGACGACCTGGCACTGGTGCTCGCGCTGGTGCGCGGCGGCAGCCTGGCGCGGGCCGCCGAACTGCTGCGTGTGGACGTTTCCACGGTGTTCCGCTCCATCCGCCGGCTGGAGCAGGCCCTGGGCAGCGAACTGTTCCAGAAGGGGCGTGGCGGCTATGTGCCCGGCGCGGCGGCGCTGCTGCTGGCGGAACAGGCCGAGCAGGCGGAACAGGCCCTGGAGGCGGCACAGCTGGCCCTGGAGCAGGGGCGCGAGGTGCTCAGCGGGACAGTGCGGCTGACCTGCACGGACACGGTGCTGCAGGGGTTGGTGCTGCCGGTGCTGGCGCGCTTCATGCCGGCCTACCCGGCGCTGCGCCTGGAGCTGGCCACCTCCAACGACTTCGCCAACCTCAGCCGGCGCGACGCTGACATCGCCGTGCGCCTGACCCGCTCGCCGCCGCAGCACCTGGTGGGCCGCTGCCTGGGTGAGGTGCCCTACGTGGTCTGTGCCAGCCCGACCTACCTGGCGAGCCAGGCCGGCAGCGACCCGGCGCAGATGGCCTGGATCGCCCCGGACGACTTCCTGCCCGACCACGCCAGCGTGGCCTGGCGCCGTCAGCGCTTCCCGGCGCTGGTGCCGGCCTACCGCTGCAACAGCATGCTCTCGGTGGCGGAGCTGGCCCGCGCCGGGCTGGGGGTGGCGGTGCTGCCGCGCTTCCTGCTGGATGCGCGCCTGCAACCGCTGGACCTGCCGGTCGAGGGCTGCGGCAGTGCCCTGTGGCTGCTGACACGGCCCGACTGCCGGGGGCTGCGGGCGGTGGTCACGTTGTTCGACGAGCTGGCTCGGCACCTGCGGCTGTCGCCAGATGAGGCGGATCGGCCCGTTTGACGTAGCGGTGGCTGCCGCAGCGTTGGCAACGCTGGCAGAGCATCGGCTCGGCGCCGACCTCGGTTTCGTAGCCGTCCGTCCAGACGCAGCCGAGCAGGAAACAGTGCAGTCGCATGGAACCTCCCGGGGCAGGGCCCCCGTCGATGATCAGGCGTGATGCGGCGTTGTTGGGGTTGTATGCCGTGCCCGGGAGACTCGTGGAGGCGCTCTAGAATCGACAACCTAAACCGGTGAACGGTGCGGGCGCCTGTCGATGTGGGGAGCCAGCAGGTCGTCCAGCCAGTCCATGAAGGCGCGCACCCGCCGGGGCTGCAGGCGGTGGGCGTAGAGCAGGTTCAGGGGCAGTGGCGGGGCGCTCAGCTGGGGCAGCACTTCCACCAGTTCGCCGCTGGCCAGCAGCTCGGCCAGGCCCAGGCGCGGGGCCTGGATGATGCCGAGGCCGCCCAGGCAGGCGCCTTCGTAGGCGTCGGTGCTGTTCACCGTGAGGCAGCCGCCCATGGGCAGGCGCACCAGGCGTCCGTCCTGCTGGTATTCGAAGCCGACCGGCCGCGCGCCCAGTACCGGCTGGTAGTGCACCAGGTGGTGCCGGGCCAGGTCTTCCGCCGTCTGCGGCGTGCCGTGGCGGGCGAGGTAGGCGGGGCTGGCGCAGTTCACCAGGGGCAACTGGCCGAGGGTGCGGGCGATCAGGCTCGGGTCCATCAGCTCGCCGACCCGCAGCACACAGTCGAAGCCTTCCCGCACCAGGTCGACACGGCGATCGGTGCAGCTCAGCTCCAGTTCGAGGGCCGGGTGGCCGTGGAGGAACTCGGCCAGGCGCGGCATCACCCACTGGCGGGCGATGCGGTTGGGCAGGTCCACCCGCAGGCGGCCGGCCAGGGCGCCGCCGCCTTCACGGAACATGCCTTCGAGGTCGTCCACCTGGGCCAGCAGGGACTGGCTGCGTTCATAGAGGGCGAGGCCGTCCTGGGTGGCGCGGACCTGGCGGGTGGTGCGCTGCAGCAGGCGCACGCCCAGCCGCTGCTCCAGTGCCTGTACCTGTTCGGAGACGCTGGAGCGGGGCAGGCCGAGGCTGGCGCTGGCCTGGGTGAAGCTCGACAGTTCGGTGACGCGCATGAAGGTACGCAGCAGGTCGAGGGTGTCCATGGCGGTGCTCTCTGTTCGTGGATGGCGATCAGTATGTGCGGTTTTCCGGTGTTTATCTGATCAATCGCGAACAATAGCCTGGAGTCCTTTCCATCCAACCGAGGACTTCGCCATGACCCGCAAGATCGTACTCATCACCGGTGCCAGCCGTGGCCTGGGCCGCAACGCCGCCCTGCAACTGGCCGCCCGGGGTTTCGACCTGATCGGCACCTACCATTCGCGCCAGGACGAGGCCCGGGCCGTGGCGGATGAAGTGGCGCGCCTGGGCGGGCGGGCCGAGATGCTGCAGCTGGATGTGGGAGCCGTGTCCGGCTTCCCCGCCTTCGCCCGCCAGGTGGCCGAATGCCTGGAACAGCGCTTCGGCGGGGCGCGCCTCTACGCCCTGGTGAACAACGCCGGCATCGGCATCCATGCCCCCTGTGCGGAGACCACCGAGGCGCAGTTCGACCAGTTGCTGGGCATCCAGCTGAAGGGGCCGTTCTTCCTCACCCAGCACTTGCTGTCGCTGCTTGCCGACGGTGGGCGCATCCTCAACCTGTCCACCGGCCTGGCCCGCTTCAGCCTGCCGGGGTATGGCGCCTATGCGGCGATGAAGGGTGGGGTGGAGGTCTGGACCCGCTACCTGGCCCGGGAGCTGGGGCCGCGCGGCATCCGGGTGAACGTGCTGGCGCCGGGCGCCATCGAGACGGATTTCGGCGGCGGGGTGGTGCGGGACAACGCCGAGGTGAATGCCTTCGTGGCCGCCAACACCGCCTTGGGGCGGGTCGGCCTGCCGGACGACATCGGCCAGGCGGTCGCCTTGCTGCTGGCGGAAGAGGCGGGCTGGATCACCGGCCAGCGGATCGAGGCCTCGGGCGGCATGTTCCTCTGACGGCGGAGCCAGGGCCGGTTGCGGTGACCGGCCCTTGTGCCACACGGTGTGGAGGCTATTTCACCTTGCCTTCGAGCAGGGCATCCCAGGCGTCCACCATCTGGCGGTACTCGCCCTCGCAGCCGGCGGCGCGGTCTTCATGCAGCAGCTCGTCGTCGACGAAGTACTGGAACTTGGCCGGATTGGAGCCGTAGATGTAGCAGAGGAAGTTGACGGCCCGCTGGGCGTCCAGCGAGTGGGCGTCGTAGAAGGGCAGGTCGTCCAGGGAGCTGGCCTGCTCGGCGGACAGGCTGTAGGCGTAGGAGACGGTCATCAGGTAGTCCTCGCCCACCTCGTCGTTGGTCAGCATGTAGGCCACGAGCTGGTCGGCGACGTCTTCTTCCTTGCCGGTGATCTTCAGCTCCAGGACGTCGATGAAGGCATGGCCGGCTTCGTGGAACAGGGTGCCCATGAGGCTCTTGTAGAGCTCGTCGTTGACTTCGTCGGCGTCGTTGTCGGCCTGGGTGAACATCTCGCGTTCGCTGACGCCAAGCTCGTAGCACAGGGAAATGACGTTGGCTTGGTAGAAGGCGTTCGGCTCGTCGCACTCTTCGGCGACCACCTGGATGTCGTCGGGAATCCGGATGTAGTCGTTCATGGCCTCGCTGAAGTCTTCGAGAATCTTCCATTCGCGCCACTGCCGCGCTTCCGCCTTGTTGTCGTCCTGCTTGGCGGCCTTGTAGACCGGGATGAAGCGGCCGGCGGAGGCGCTGTCCGGCTTGGCGGTGCGAGCCGGTTCCCGGGTGCTTGCAGCCGAATGGCCACCGGGACCCGGGAGCCCTGCGAGACTGAGCATGAGGACGGCGAGGGCGTTTCTACACAGGGCGCGCATTGCGTGGTGGCTCCGCAGGCGATGAGGTTCGGAAGGGGCGCCAGCCGGGGGCTCCCGGGGGCGTGGCGAATTCTAGTGGGAGGAGGTGGTGGGCTGTCTATCGCAGGCTGCGCCTGGCCGGAAGGCCGTCACGGTTGATGTGGGGGCGCCCGGTGGCTGCGCTTCTGGACAGGCGGGGGGCGGTATCAGACAAGCCGGCAGGGTGCGGGGGCCCTAGGGTGGGTGTTCGATTCCCCACTGCCTGGAGTGCTCATGTCCGATTTCATCACTGTCCTGCGTGAAACCTGCCCGACGCCCGTGCTCGACGCCACCAAGTGGAAGCGCATCGGCGGCGACCCGCACACCGTGAACCTGAACGCCTACACCTCGGCCGATGGCAGCAAGATCATGGGCACCTGGATCTGCACCCCCGGCAAGTTCGAGGTGAACTACGAGAAGTGGGAGTACTGCCACTTCCTCGATGGCTACTGCATCATCACGCCGGAAGGCGAGGCGCCGGTGCACCTGCGGGCCGGTGATGTGTTCGTCATCGAGCCCGGCCTGAAGGGCACCTGGGAGGTGGTGGAGACGGTGCGCAAGTACTTCGTCTTCGCCTGATCCACCGGGCCGGACGCGTCCTGCGTCCGGCCTGCCACACAATCGCCACGCAATGCCCACACCCTCTCCCTGCGCCGTTCACAGGCGCGCGCGATAACACCCGCATCTTCTTCCGACGCTGGGTGTTCCCATGGATGTACTGCTGCTCAACCCGCCCCATACCGCCATCGGCAGCCGCATGCCCCGCGAGCACCTGCCGCCCCTCGGCCTGCTCAGCGTGGGCGGCCCGTTGCTGGATGCGGGCTTTGCCGTGCGCCTGCTGGATGCCGACCGGGAGGGTTTGGCGCTGCCGGCCATCGTGGCGCGGGTGGTGGACCTGGCGCCGGCGGTGGTGATGCTGGGGCACTCCGGTTCCAGTTCGGCCCATGTGACGGTGGTGGCGATCTGCCGGGCGCTGAAGGCGGTGTTGCCGGGGCTGCGCATCATCTATGGCGGGGTGCACCCGACCTATCACTGGGACGAGATTCTCCGGGAGGTGGAGGCGATCGACCTGATCGTGCGCGGCGAGGGCGAGCAGACGGCGTTGTCGCTGATGCAGGCCCTGGCGGCTGGGCTGCCTCTGGAGGCGGTGCCGGGCATCGCCCTGCTGGTGGCCGGGGTGCCGCAGGCCACGGCGGATGCGC
This sequence comes from Pseudomonas sp. FeS53a, assembly GCF_000931385.1. Lineage (NCBI taxonomy): Bacteria > Pseudomonadati > Pseudomonadota > Gammaproteobacteria > Pseudomonadales > Pseudomonadaceae > Pseudomonas > Pseudomonas sp. FeS53a. Next base: position 120,682 of record NZ_JYFT01000056.1, on the reverse strand, counting down.
CGATGCTGCGCAACCTGGACGACTACCGGGTGGGCTGGGAGCTGATCAACCACGCGGACTACAGCTACTGGGGTGGCAAGCGAGCGGTGGTGGTGCAGTTCTCCCGGGGGTGCCCGCACCTGTGCAACTACTGCGGGCAGCGCGGCTTCTGGACGCGCTGGCGCCATCGCGATCCGGTGCGGCTGGCCCGCGAGCTGGCCTGGCTGCACCGGGAGAAGGGGGTGGAGCTGGTGAACTTCGCCGACGAGCTGCCCACCGGTTCACGCAAGGCCTGGCGGGCCTTCCTCGAAGCGCTGATCGCCGAGCAGGTGCCGTTGCTGCTGGTGGGGTCCACCCGTGCCGGGGACATCGTGCGCGATGCGGACATCCTCCACCTGTATCGCCAGGCGGGGGTGATCCGCTTCCTGCTGGGGATCGAGAGCTACGACGAGGCGACCCTGAAGGCCATCCGCAAGGGGGCGACGCCCAGGGAGGACCAGCAGGCGATCCGCCTGTTGCGCCAGCACGGCATCGTGTCGATGGCGACCTATGTGGTGGGGTTCCAGGAGGAGCGGGATGGCGACTACTGGCGCTCGTTCCGCCATCTGCTGCGCTACGACCCGGACCAGATCCAGCTGCTGTACGTCACGCCGCACCGCTGGACGCCGTTCTATGCCCTGGCCGAAACGCGGGAGGTGATCCAGACCGACACCCGCCGCTGGGACTACAAGCACCAGGTGCTGGCGGTGCGGCAGGTGCCGGCGTGGCGGGTGTTCCTCTGGTTCAAGCTGATCGAGCTGGGGATGCAGGCGCGGCCCAAGGCGCTGTGGCGGGTGCTGTTCCACCGGGATGCCGAGGTGCGCCACGCGATGCGCTGGTACACGCGCATCGGCCGGCGGGTGTGGTTCCACGAGGTGGCGGAATTCCTACTGGGGCCGCGCTTGCTGCGGCGCGGGCCGACGCTCAAGGCGTTTCTCGGGGCGTCGCTGGCCGAGCGGGAGTACGTGCTGGATGTGCGCAAGCGTGCGCGGGCGGAGCCGGTGGAGGTGCGCTGACGGGGAGGCAAAAAGAGGCCGTCGCGAGGACGGCCTGAAAAGGGATGGAGGCGTGGCTGTGGGGCGGCCTCCACCGAGCCCTTCGGGGATCAGAGCGGGACAGTCTTCAGTTCGATGGCCTTGAGCCATTTGACGTGGCGCGGGCCGGGGTGGCGGTCGCAGCCGGAGACCAGGGCGATGTGGCCGACCTCGGGCGGCAGGGGCTGGCCGTGCTGGGCGTACACCACCAGGACACCGTCGCCGACTGAGGTGTTGAGCAGCTCGTTCCAGCTGAACAGGGCGATGTAGGCGTCGCTGGCGTGGGCGACGAGGTAGGCGCGTTTCCAGGCCTTGGGGTCATCGCCGGCGAGGGCGGCCCGTTGCACCACGTCGCGCAGCAGGGCGCCTCGGTAGCCTTTGTACTCGGCGTTGGCGACATCACCGCCACAGGCCTTGGCGACGTCGACGTAGTCGTGGGCGGGGAGTGTGCGCAGGGCGTCGACGTCGAGGGTGAGGGCGTGCTGCACCTCGCCGGTGACCTGCAGGGTGTCGGTGACGTAGGTGGACGGGTCGTCTGGGACGAACGCGGCAGCGTGCAGGGCTGGGCTGAGCAGCAGGCCGAGGGCGAGGGGCAGGAGCGGTCGGTGGGTCATGGTCAGAACTCGTAGCGCAGGTTGGTGAAGTACTGCCGGCCGGGCTCGGGGTAGCCGTCGGACAGTTCGTAGTCTTCGTCGCTGAGGTTGTTGACGCCCGCTTCGACGCTGACGCCGTGGGTGAGGTCGAGGCTGGCCTTGAGGTCGATGCGGGTGAAGGGCGAGACCTGGGCGGTGTCGGAGGACCAGCGCTGGTCGGCGTGCTCGATGAAGGCGATGAGGTGCAGGCGCTCGATGGGGGCGTAGTCGACCCAGGTGTTGAGCTTGTTGCGCGGGGTGTCGGTGAGGCGGGTGCGGGAGCTGAGGTTGCGCCGTTCGAGGTAGGTGTAGGCGAAGCCGGTCTCCAGGCCTTCACCGACTCGCTGCTTGAGGCTCAGTTCGGCGCCGCGGTGGCGGGCTTCGTTGATGTTCTGCATCTGGTCGCGGCCGGGCTGGACGTTGCGGACGCGCTGGATGAGGTCGTCGATGTCGCTGCGGAAGACGGCGGCCTCCAGGTGCGCGCCGGCCCAGGGCTGGCCCTGGTAGCCGAGCTCGTAGTGGGTGGCGTGCTCGGGGGCGAGGTCGGGGTTTTCGATGAAGGTGCCGAAGCGCAGGGAGTAGCGGTCCTTGAGGGTGGGCAGGCGGCTCTTGCGGGCGATGCTGGCGTAGAGGCGGTGGTCCGGCGTGGGATCGAAGTACAGGGCGGTCTGCCAGTTGTTGGCGTGTTGGGTGTCGGGCCGGGCGTAGGTGTCGGCGTCCACCGGGGTGAGGGTGTCGCGGCTGGCGCCGAGGGCCAGGTGCCAGCGCTCTTCGAGGCGGATGTAGTCCTCGACGGCGACGGAGGTGAGCCGGTCTTCCAGGCGCTTGGTGGTGCGCTGGCCGTCGTCCTCTTCGTGGCGGTCCTGCTTGTAGGCGTACTGCAGCTTGATCTGGTGGGCGTCGAGGCGGTCGGTCTGCAGTTGCAGGGAGCCGCCCATGACGTGGTCGTCGTAGTTGCTGCTGCCGGTGCTGGAGAGTGACTGGGGGTTGTTGCCGCTGGTGGCGAGGCGGCTGTAGGTGGCGTTGGTGTAGCCGTCGAGGCCGTTGGTGTAGTGGTCGGCGTAGGCGCGCAGGCGCAGGGTCTCGTAGTCGCTGAGGGCGTGGTTGCCGATGAAGTAGTAGCTCTCCTTGTCCCAGTAGGGCCAGCGCCAGTAACGCTGTGTGGCGCCGGGGTCGGTGCTGGGGGGCTGGCCTTTCTGGCCGTCCTGGCGGACGTAGCCGAGTGCGTATTCGTCGGTTTCGTTGGGGGTGAGGCCGATCTTCAGGGACTGCTTGCGGTCGTCGTAGTCGCTGTTCTCGCGGTGGTGGCCGTTCTCCCGGACGGTGCTGCGGAAGTCGTCTGAGAGCCGGTAGTAGTCGGCTTCGTGCTGGGAGGCGGAGGCCTGGAGGTACCAGCTGCCCTGGTTGGTGCCGAGGTTGACGCTCTTGCGCTGCAGGCCGCCGGTGCCGGTGCCGAGGCTGGCGTCGCCTTCGAAGGCGCTGTCGGGGCGGCGGGTGATGAGGTTGATGGCGCCACCGAGGGTGTTCGGGCCATAGAGGGTGGAGCTCATGCCCTTGGCGACCTGGATGGCGGCGAGGTCGCTGGTGGTGAAGCGGTCGAGGTCGACGTAGCCGTCGTAGGGGACGTACACGGGGATGCCGTCGACGAAGATCGGCACCTGGCGGGCGTCGAAGCCACGCAGGCTGATGGTGCCTTCGTTGCGGGCGTTGGTGCTGGTGCTGATGCCGCTCAGCAGGTTGAGGGCGTCGGTGACGGTGTGGCGCTCGAAGCGCTGCATGTCGCGGGCGTCGACCGAGGAGGCGACCTGGTCGCCGAAGTCGCTGGCCTGGCTGGAGGGGGCGCTGATCAGCAGTTCGCCCAGGCTGAAGACCTGGCTGGCGGCGTTGGCCGGCTGCGGAGGGAGGACGGCGCCAAGGGCACCCAGGACCAGGAGGGGGAGGCGTGTGGTGAGAAGGTTCATGGTTGCTCGCTGTGTGTTTTTTTATATAGCGATGGGCGTGACGGGACGCATCGGGCATTCGCCTGGGCGTCTCTTGCCGGCGTTGGCGTCTGGCTGGCGCAGGTTATCCGAGCGCTTCGCCAATCGCTATATATTTTTGTGTATAGCGATGGTCAGTCGAGATCGAGATGGGGTTGCTTGCTGCAGCGCAGGAGGGCGGACTCCAGGCGGCGGTCGGGCATGGCGTGGGCGCGCAGGCTGTTGACGGTCTGCTCGACGTAGTCGCGCGTGGTGCCGTAATGGCCGCAGGCACGGGCAAAGACGTGGGTGAGGACGTGATCCGGCAGGGCGCCGGCGTAGCAGGCGAAGTTGCGCCGCAGGACGAAGCCGAGGGCCTGGACGCGCCGGCCGTCTTCGAGGCGGCAGTCCAGCCAGCGCGGCTGGTAGGCGGCGTCGGGCATCTCCCGCTGCCAGAGTGCGAGCAGGTGTCGCTCGAGGTGTTCGTCGGGCAGGCGGTAGGCGAAGCCGGAGCAGGAGCCGCCACGGTCGAGGCCGAGCACGAGGCCGGGGGCGTCGGGGGTGCCCCGGTGGATCTGCGACCACAGGTAGAGGCCGCGGTGATAGCCGTGGATGCGGGCGCGGCTGCGTTCGACGGCAGGGCATTCCGGACGCCAGATGAGCGAGCCGTAGGCGAACAGCCAGACTGGGCCGCCCTTGTGCTGGGCCATGGTGGCGTCGAGGGAGGCCTGGAGTTCGCCGGCGGTTAGGTGAACCGGCTGTTCGAGCTGGGGCGGGTAGGGGGCTGGCGGGGCGTCGGGGCGGCCGGGCATGGCGTGGATGGCCTCGGTGGTGCGGTGGAGCGATACGGGTTCCGTTTTAGCAGGCCGGGAGGGGGTTGGGGAATGACGTTCGTCAGCTTTCTGCATGACCAAACGAAGAACGGCACCCTGGGGTGCCGTTCGGTGCCTTGCGCTCGCGTCAGTCGTGCAGGTGCTCGGCGGCGTGCAGGGTGTTCTCCAGCAGGCAGGCTCGGGTCATGGGGCCGACGCCACCGGGAACCGGGGTGATCCAGCTGGCGCGCTGCAGGGCGGGCTCGTACTCGACGTCGCCGACCAGCTTGCCGTCTTCCTGGCGGTTGATGCCGACGTCGATGACGATGGCGCCTTCCTTGATCCATTCACCTTTCACCAGGCCGGGCTTGCCGGCGGCGACCACCACCAGGTCGGCACGGCCGACGTGGCCGGCGAGGTCCTTGGTGAAGCGGTGGGTGACGGTGACGGTGCATCCGGCGAGCAGCAGTTCGAGGGCCATGGGGCGGCCGACGATGTTGGAGGCGCCGACGACCACCGCGTCCATGCCATAGAGGTCTGCGCCGGTGCTTTCAAGGAGGGTCATGATGCCCTTTGGGGTGCAGGGGCGCAGCAGCGGGATGCGCTGGGCGAGGCGGCCGATGTTGTAGGGGTGGAAGCCGTCCACGTCCTTGTCCGGGCTGATGCGCTCCAGCAGCAGGGAGGCATCGAGGTGCGCGGGCAGGGGCAGCTGGACCAGGATGCCGTCGATGGCCGGGTCCTGGTTCAGGCGGTCGATCAGGGCGAGCAGTTCGTCCTGGCGGGTGCTGGCGGGCAGGTCATGGGCCTGGGAAATGAAACCGACTTCCTCGCAGTCTTTGCGCTTGTGCGCAACATAGACTTGCGAGGCGGGATCGCTGCCCACCAGGATCACGGCCAGGCCGGGAATGCGCAGTCCTTGCTGGCGGCGTTCAGCTACTCGCTGGGCTATCTGCTGGCGGAGGCGGGCGGCGATCGTTTTGCCGTCGATCAGTTGTGCGGTCATGACGCGTGATTAACCATTAGGAAGGAGCGAAAAAGGGCGCGTATTCTCGCATGGCGTGCCTGCGGGGCAAAGGCGGCTGCCGGGCATTTTCCCGTAACCCCTTTATCTTTCTAAATTTTTTTCATTTTTTTGTTGACGGGTAGTGGGGGCAGCTATAACATGCGCCCCGCTTGTCGAGCACAGCCACTAGCTGGGTAAGACGGCAAACGTAGAAGTCTCAAGGCTTCTGCTGAAGCCGAAAGCTTCGAAGAGTCTGCTCCGGTAGATGATCGAGCGCCCGTAGCTCAGCTGGATAGAGCATCCGCCTTCTAAGCGGATGGTCGCAGGTTCGAGTCCTGCCGGGCGTGCCATTTGGCAGTCTTGGCACAAGCAAAGTGAAATATGGTGGGCGTAGCTCAGTTGGTAGAGCACAGGATTGTGGCTCCTGGTGTCGTGGGTTCGATTCCCATCGTCCACCCCATATTCTGCGAAGACGCCAGGCCAAGTGCCTGGCGTTTTTGTTTCCAGCGTCGAAAGCGGACGTGGTGAAATTGGTAGACACACCAGATTTAGGTTCTGGCGCCGCAAGGTGTGAGAGTTCGAGTCTCTCCGTCCGCACCATTATTCGATGACCCTTGCCCCTGGGTTTACTTGCAAGAACCGGGTAGGGAATGAAAAGGCAGCCTTCGGGCTGCCTTTCGTCGTTCCGGGGTCTGCATTTGCGGCATCCGGCCGCAGTGCCGTCCGGCCTTGGGCGTGCTGTACTGCCGGAGCGCTGCCCGCCCGGCCGTAGGCATCGGGCAGGGATGTTGGCCGGGTAGGGCGGTCCTTCCTTATATAAGGTGCGAATCCATTGGTGTCGGCTCTTGTAGGCAGGGGCGCGAAGAGCGATGGGTTGGCGGGGTGACTTCTGCATTTTCCTCTAATAGAATGCCGACCCTTGATTATGGGGCCGGTCCGGCCGGCAAATGTCTGCAACGAGGAATATCCATGCAAGTTTCTGTTGAAAGCACCTCCGCTCTCGAGCGCCGTATGACCGTTGGTGTGCCGGCCGAGCGGATCGAGACTGAAGTCAACAAGCGTCTTCAGCAGACTGCTCGCCGCGCCAAGGTCGCTGGCTTCCGTCCGGGCAAGGTGCCCATGAGCGTGATCCGTCAGCGTTACGAAGACGCTGCTCGCCAGGAAGTCCTGGGTGATCTGATCCAGTCTTCCTTCTATGAGGCTGTGGTTGAGCAGAAGCTGAACCCGGCTGGCCAGCCTTCCGTCGAGCCGAAAGTGTTCGAGAAGGGCAAGGACCTCGAGTTCATCGCCACCTTCGAAGTGTTCCCGGAGTTCCAGGTCGCTGGTCTCGAGTCCATTGCGGTCGAGCGCCTGCAGGCTGAAGTCGGCGACGCTGACGTGGACAACATGCTGGAAATCCTGCGCAAGCAGAACACCCGCTTCGAAGCGGTGGATCGTGCTGCCGAGAATGGCGATCAGCTGAACATCGATTTCGTCGGCAAGATCGACGGTGAAGCCTTCGCGGGCGGTTCTGCCAAGGGCACCAGCCTGGTGCTGGGCTCCGGTCGCATGATCCCGGGCTTCGAAGATGCCCTGGTTGGCGTCAAGGCGGGCGAAGAGCGCGTCATCAACCCGACTTTCCCCGAGGACTACCAGAACCTGGATCTGGCCGGTAAGACTGCCGAGTTCACCGTGACCGTGAACAGCGTCTCCGCCCCCATCCTGCCGGATCTGAACGACGAGTTCTTCGCGCTGTTCGGCATCAAGGAAGGCGGTCTGGAAGGCTTCCGCGCCGAAGTTCGCAAGAACATGGAGCGTGAACTGCGTCAGGCCATCAAGTCCAAGGTCAAGAACCAGGTGATGGACGGCCTGCTGGCTGCCAATCCGATCGAAGTGCCGAAGGCGCTGATCGGCAACGAGGTGAACCGTCTGCGCGTTCAGGCTGTTCAGCAGTTCGGCGGCAACATCAACCCTGATCAACTGCCGGCCGAGCTGTTCGAAGAGCAAGCCAAGCGTCGCGTGGTTCTGGGTCTGATCGTGGCTGAAGTGGTCAAGCAGTTCGAGCTGAAGCCGGACGATGCCCGCGTTCGCGAGCTGATCGAGGAAATGGCCTCCGCTTACCAGGAGCCTGAGCAGGTCGTGGCCTGGTACTACAAGAACGACCAGCAGCTGAACGAAGTCCGTTCTGTTGTGCTGGAAGAACAAGTTGTAGATACTGTCCTGCAGAAGGCCAACGTGACTGACAAAGCGGTCTCCTACGAAGATGCAGTCAAGCCGGTAGAAGCTTCGCAAGCCGCCTGATCGTTTCGCCTCGTTCGAGCACACCATAAGCCAGCCTCCGAGCTGGCTTATGCGTCTTTGAGACATGACATTAGTTAGGGAGCGATCGCTGGACATGTCCCGCAATTCTTTTATGCAGCAACAAGTCCCTGATATCCAGGCTGCTGGCGGCCTCGTGCCGATGGTGGTGGAGCAGTCTGCCCGTGGCGAGCGCGCCTACGACATCTATTCCCGCCTGCTGAAGGAGCGGGTGATCTTCCTGGTGGGTCAGGTCGAGGACTACATGGCCAACCTGGTGGTTGCCCAGTTGCTCTTCCTCGAAGCCGAGAACCCCGACAAGGACATTCACCTCTACATCAACTCTCCGGGTGGTTCGGTGACTGCCGGGATGTCGATCTACGACACCATGCAGTTCATCAAGCCTGACGTATCCACCATCTGCATCGGCCAAGCCTGCAGCATGGGTGCGTTGCTCCTGGCGGGTGGTGCAGCTGGCAAGCGTTACTGCCTGCCGCACTCGCGCATGATGATCCACCAGCCTCTGGGTGGTTTCCAGGGGCAGGCTTCGGACATCGAGATTCACGCGCGTGAGATCCTCACGATCCGTGAGCGCCTGAACAAGATCTTGGCTGATCACACGGGACAGCCGATCGATGTGATCGCCCGTGATACTGATCGCGACAACTTCATGAGTGGCGATGAGGCTGTCAAATACGGACTGATCGATCAGGTCCTCAGCAAGCGTCAGCTCGCCAGCTAACACCATCCGCAGCACCGTGGCCGGCTCCCGCCGGCCACTCCGCGGGCTTGAAAATGCCCGCATTTGCCTTCATCTTGTGTTTCATGCCTATCCCGACTGGATTGATCGAATGACTGACACCCGCAATGGCGAGGACAACGGCAAACTGCTTTATTGCTCCTTCTGCGGCAAAAGCCAGCACGAAGTGCGCAAGTTGATTGCTGGCCCTTCCGTCTTTATCTGCGACGAGTGCGTCGACCTGTGCAACGACATCATCCGTGAGGAGGTGCAGGAAGCCCAGGCCGAGAGCAATGCGCACAAGCTGCCGGCGCCCAAGGAAATCCGCACCATCCTGGATCAGTATGTGATTGGTCAGGAGCGCGCGAAGAAGGTCCTCGCGGTCGCCGTCTACAACCACTACAAGCGTCTCAATCAGCGCGACAAGAAGGATGACATCGAGCTCGGCAAGAGCAACATCCTCCTGATCGGCCCTACGGGTTCCGGCAAGACGCTGCTGGCCGAAACGCTCGCTCGCCTGCTGAATGTTCCCTTCACCATCGCCGACGCAACTACGCTCACCGAGGCGGGTTATGTGGGGGAGGATGTCGAGAACATCATTCAGAAGCTGCTGCAGAAGTGCGATTACGACGTGGAAAAGGCCCAGATGGGCATCGTCTACATCGATGAGATCGACAAGATTTCCCGTAAGTCCGATAACCCCTCCATCACCCGTGATGTGTCGGGTGAGGGCGTCCAGCAAGCATTGCTGAAGCTGATCGAGGGCACCGTTGCGTCCGTGCCGCCGCAAGGTGGTCGCAAGCATCCCCAGCAGGAATTCCTGCAGGTGGATACACGCAACATCCTCTTCATATGCGGCGGTGCGTTCGCCGGGCTGGAGAAAGTCATCCAGAACCGTTCTGCTCGTGGCGGCATTGGCTTCAATGCCGAGGTCCGTAGTGTTGATCTGGGCAAGAAGGTGGGTGAAACCCTGCGCGATGCGGAGCCGGAGGACCTGGTCAAATTCGGCCTGATCCCCGAGTTCGTGGGTCGTCTCCCGGTGATCGCCACCCTGGACGAACTCGACGAGGCTGCATTGATCCAGATCCTCACCGAGCCGAAGAACGCCCTGACCAAGCAGTACGGCAAGCTCTTTGAAATGGAAGGGGTGGATCTGGAGTTCCGTCCGGACGCACTCAAGGCTGTGGCTCGCCGTGCGCTTGAGCGCAAAACCGGTGCCCGGGGCCTCCGCTCGATCCTCGAAGGCGTGCTGCTCGACACCATGTACGAAATCCCCTCGCAGAACGAGGTCAGCAAGGTGGTCATCGATGAAAGTGTCATCGAAGGAGCCTCCAAGCCGCTGCTGATCTACGAGAACAGCGAACAGCCGGCGAAAGCTGCGCCCGACGCGTGATCACCAAAGGGGCCCTCGGGCCCCTTTGTCTTTCCCACTACAGCGCTTGTTTTTTCCCAGACGTGCCCCCATCTTAGGCCCTCAGGGTCACCCTATCTGTTAACGGCCCATGGCCGCTGTAGAGCTGAAATCATGAAGACAACCGTAGAATTGCCTCTCCTGCCATTGCGTGATGTCGTGGTCTATCCGCACATGGTCATCCCGCTGTTCGTGGGGCGTGAGAAATCCATCGAGGCCCTGGAGGCCGCGATGACCGGGGACAAGCAAATTCTTCTGTTGGCGCAGAGGAACCCGGCGGACGACGATCCGGGCGAAGACGCCCTGTACCGTGTCGGTACGGTCGCAACCGTCCTCCAATTGCTCAAGCTGCCTGACGGCACCGTGAAGGTGTTGGTCGAGGGCGAGCAGCGTGGCGCTATCGAGCGCTTCTTCGAAGTAGAAGGTCATTGCCGGGCCGAGGTTGCCCTGATCGATGAGGCTGACGCGGGTGAGCGTGAGTCCGAAGTGTTCGTTCGCAGCCTGCTTAGCCAGTTCGAACAGTACGTTCAACTGGGCAAGAAAGTGCCTGCCGAGGTGCTTTCCTCGCTGAACAGCATTGATGAACCGGGTCGCCTGGTGGATACCATGGCTGCGCACATGGCGCTCAAGATCGAGCAGAAGCAGGAGATCCTCGAGATCACCGATCTGTCCGAGCGCGTTGAGCACGTACTGGCTCTTCTGGATGCCGAGATTGACCTGTTGCAGGTCGAGAAGCGTATCCGTGGGCGCGTCAAGAAGCAGATGGAGCGCAGCCAGCGCGAGTACTACCTGAATGAGCAGATGAAGGCCATTCAGAAAGAGCTCGGTGACATCGATGAGGGCCACAACGAGATCGAGGAGCTGAAGAAGCGCATCGACAATGCGGGTCTCACCAAGGAAGCCCTCACCAAGGCCAATGCCGAGCTGAACAAGCTCAAGCAGATGTCGCCCATGTCGGCGGAAGCTACGGTCGTCCGCTCCTACATCGATTGGCTGGTGAACGTGCCGTGGAAGGCCGAGAGCAAGGTCCGTCTTGACCTGGCGAAGGCAGAAGACATCCTGGATGCCGATCACTATGGCCTCGAAGAGGTCAAGGAGCGGATCCTTGAGTACCTCGCTGTGCAAAAGCGCGTCAAGAAGGTGAAAGGCCCTGTCCTTTGCCTGGTCGGGCCGCCCGGCGTGGGCAAGACCTCGCTGGCCGAGTCCATCGCCCGTGCCACCAACCGCAAGTTCATCCGCATGGCCTTGGGTGGCGTGCGTGACGAAGCCGAAATCCGTGGCCACCGCCGTACCTACATCGGTTCCATGCCGGGCCGTCTCATCCAGAAGATGACCAAGGTCGGGGTCCGCAACCCGCTCTTCCTGCTCGACGAGATCGACAAGATGGGCAGCGACATGCGCGGCGACCCGGCTTCTGCGCTGCTTGAGGTCCTTGACCCGGAGCAGAACCACAATTTCAACGACCATTACCTTGAGGTCGACTACGACCTCTCGGATGTGATGTTCCTCTGCACCGCGAACTCCATGAACATTCCGGCACCCCTGCTGGACCGTATGGAGGTGATTCGCCTGCCTGGCTACACCGAGGACGAGAAGGTCAATATCGCGACCAAGTACCTGGCTCCGAAGCAGACCCAAGCCAATGGCCTGAAGAAAGGGGAGCTGGCGTTCGAAGAGGCGGCGATCCGCGACATTATTCGCTACTACACCCGGGAAGCCGGCGTGCGCAGCCTGGAGCGCCAGATCGCCAAGGTGTGCCGCAAGGCTGTCAAGGAACACGCCCGCGAGAAGCGTTTCAGTGTGGTCGTGACGGCTGACTCGCTGGAGCACTTCCTGGGCGTGCGCAAGTTCCGTTACGGGCTGGCTGAACTGCAGGACCAGATTGGCCAGGTAACAGGCCTGGCATGGACCCAGGTTGGTGGTGAGCTACTGACCATCGAGGCGGCTGTCGTGCCGGGCAAGGGGCAACTGACCAAGACCGGCTCGCTCGGTGATGTGATGGTGGAATCCATCACGGCTGCACTCACCGTGGTGCGCAGTCGCGCCAAGAGTCTCGGCATTCCGGCCGATTTCCACGAGAAGCGCGACATCCATATCCACATGCCCGAAGGGGCTACGCCGAAGGATGGGCCCAGCGCGGGCATCGGCATGTGCACAGCCCTCGTGTCGGCCATGACGCAAATCCCTGTGCGCGCTGATGTTGCCATGACCGGGGAAATCACCTTGCGTGGCCAAGTGCTCGCAATCGGTGGTTTGAAAGAGAAATTGCTGGCGGCTCATCGGGGCGGTATCAAAACTGTGATCATTCCCGAAGAAAACGTCCGTGATTTGAAAGAAATCCCTGAAAACATCAAGCAGGATCTGAATATTAAACCCGTTAAATGGATTGACGAGGTCCTGCAAATTGCGCTGCAATACGCGCCGGAGCCCTTGCCCGATGCGGCTCCCGAGATGGTTGCAAAGGATGAAAAGCGCGAGCCTGATTCCAAGGAGCGAATCAGCACGCATTAGCCGGGGGGCTTTCTTGACACATTTTTCGAGCCCTTGTTATAAAGCGGCTCCTATGTGTCAGCAGGCCATCCAGCACCCGCTTTGCTTACACCGAAGAACTAAGAAACAAACTCAACAGATATAAGGGGACTTAAGAGTGAACAAGTCGGAACTGATTGATGCCATCGCCGCATCCGCTGATATCCCGAAAGCTGTCGCTGGCCGTGCGCTGGACGCAGTGATCGAATCCGTCACTGGCGCTCTGAAGGCTGGTGATTCCGTGGTGCTGGTAGGTTTCGGTACCTTCGCTGTCAAAGAGCGCGCTGCTCGCACTGGCCGCAACCCGCAGACTGGCAAGCCGATCAAGATCGACGCTGCCAAGATCCCCGGTTTCAAGGCTGGTAAAGCTCTGAAAGACGCCGTCAACTAAGCGTCCCTCTGGCTTTGCCCATCCGCCTCCGGACTAGCTCGGAGGCGGCTCGGGGAAGCAAGGCAGTCAGCCTGCCGAGGGGCAACCCTCCGGCTACCCCGACAGTTAAGAGAAGGCGCATCCTCGGATGCGCCTTTCTTTTATCCGGACCCAATCTTCTACCCGCTCTGCACGGCTGTTTGAGTCAGTACAGTCGTTTCTGGGGGACCCATGCTGCAGAACATCAGGGACAATTCACAGGGGTGGATTGCCAAGACCATCATCGGCGTCATCATCGCTCTGCTGGCGCTGACCGGTTTCGATGCCATTTTCAATGCCACCAGCCATCGTCAGACGGCGGCCGAGGTGAATGGTGAGGAAATCTCCCAGAACCAGCTGTCGCAAGCCGTGGACATGCAGCGTCGCCAGTTGATACAGCAGCTCGGCAAGGATTTCGATGCTTCCATGCTGGATGACAAGCTGCTGCGTGAAGCTGCGCTCAAGGGCCTGATCGACCGCAGCCTGCTGCTGCAGGGCACCAAGAGCGCGCATTTTGCGTTCTCCCAGCAGGCCATCGACCAACTGATCGTCCAGACGCCCGAGTTCCAGGACAACGGCAAGTTCAGTGCCGACCGCTTCGACATGGTCCTGCGCCAGATGGGCTACACCCGCCTGCAGTATCGCCAGGAGCTAGAGCGCGAGATGCTCATCGGTCAACTGCGTGCCGGTCTTGCCGGTAGCGGCTTCGTGACCGATGACGAGGTTCGTGCCTTTGCCCGCCTGGAGAAGCAGACCCGCGATTTCGCCACCCTGACCTTCAAGGCCGATCCCAAGGCCACCCAGGTCAGCGACGACGAGGTCAAGGCCTACTACGACGAGCACAAGGCCCAGTTCATGAGCCCCGAGCAGGTCGTGCTGGAGTACGTCGAGCTGAAGAAGGATGCATTCTTCAGCCAGGTCTCCGTGAGCGACGACGAGCTCAAGGCCCAGTACGAGAAGGAAATCTCCAACCTGTCCGAGCAGCGTGATGCCGCTCATATCCTGGTGGAGGTCAACGACAAGCAGACCGAGGAACAGGCCAAGGCGAAGATCGACGAGATCAAGCAGCGCCTGGACAAGGGTGAAGACTTCGCCGCCCTGGCCAAGGAGTTCTCCCAGGACCCCGGTTCGGCCACCAACGGCGGTGATCTCGGCTTTGCCGGCCGTGGTGTCTACGAGCCCGCCTTCGAGGACGCCCTCTACGCCCTCAAGCAAGGTGAAGTCTCCGCTCCGGTGCGCACGCCCTACGGCCTCCACCTGATCAAGCTGCTGGCCGTGCAGGCGCCCGAGGTGCCCAGCTTCGCCAGCCTGAAGGACAAGATGGAGCGCGATCTCAAGGCGCAGCGCGTCGAGCAGCGTTTCGTCGAGGCGACCAAGCAGCTGGAAGACTCCGCCTTCGAAGCGTCCGACCTGAGCCAGCCGGCCCAGGAACTGGGGCTCGAGGTGAAGACCAGTGCCCCGTTCGGTCGTGAAGGCGGCGAAGGCCTCGCGGCCAACCGTCAGGTGCTTCAGGCTGCTTTCAGCACCGAAGTGCTGGAAGACGGCGCCAACAGCTCGGCCATCGAGCTGGACCCGGAAACCGTTGTCGCCCTGCGCGTGAAGGAGCATAAGAAGCCTGAGCAGCTTGAGCTGGCTTCCGTGCAGGACAGCATTCGCCAGCACCTGCAGCAGGAGAAAGCCGCCGAGGCCGTCAAGGCCAAGGGTGATGCCCTGCTGGCCAGCCTGCGCGAAGGCAAGACCCCGGTGGACCAGGCCCAGGACGGCCAGACCTGGAACGTGGTGGAAGCCGCGACCCGTGGCCAGGAGGGGGTCGATCCTTCCCTGCTGCAGGCCGTGTTCCGCATGCCCAAGCCGGCTGCCGCCGACAAGCCCAGCTTCACCTCCGTGGCGCTGAAGAACGGTGACTACGTGCTGGTACGCCTGAACGGTGTCAGCCAGCCCGACGAGACCCTGTCCGAGCAGGACAAGGCCATGTACAGCCGCTTCCTGGCGTCCCGCAGTGGCCAGCAGGACTTCGCGGCATACCGTCGCCAGCTGGAAGCCGACGCGAAGATCGAGCGTTACTGATCCGCGTGGGCTGATGAAGAAACCGCCTTCGGGCGGTTTTTTCTTGCCCGCAGGAAATGAAAAGCCCGCACAAGGCGGGCTCGTTCGGGCAGTGAGGAGTCAGTCCTCCAGCGTGCCCATGGCGGTGGTGTTGAAGCCGCCGTCCACGTAGAGGATCTCGCCGCTGATGCCTGAGGCCAGGTCCGAACAGAGGAAGGCCGCTGCATTGCCCACTTCCTCGATGGTCACGTTGCGTCGCAGGGGCGTCTGGCGCTCGCTTTCTGCCAGCATCTTGCGGAAATGCTTGATGCCCGAAGCCGCCAGGGTGCGGATCGGGCCGGCGGAGATGGCGTTCACCCGGGTGCCTTCAGGGCCCAGGCTGCCGGCCAGGTAGCGTACGCCGGCCTCAAGGCTCGCCTTGGCCATGCCCATCACGTTGTAGTTGGGCAGGGTGCGCTCGGCGCCGAGGTAGGAGAGGGTGAGCAGGCTGCCGTGGCGGCCTTTCATCAGCGTGCGGCCAGCCTTGGCCAGGGCGATGAAGCTGTAGGCGCTGATGTCGTGGGCGATGCGGAAGCCGTCGCGGGTGGTGACCTCGGTGAAGTCGCCATCCAGTTGGTCGCCGGGGGCGAAGCCCACGGAGTGAACGATCACATCGAGCCCATCCCAGCGTTGGCCTAATGCCTCGAACACGGCGGCGATCTCCTCGTCGCGGGCGACGTCGCACGGGAAGCATAGATCCGGGCCGGAGCCCCACTCCTGGGCGAATTCCTCGACCCGGCTGCGCAGCTTGTCGTTCTGGTAGGTGAAGGCCAGCTCGGCGCCTTCCCGATGCATGGCGGCGGCGATGCCCGAGGCGATGGACAGTTTGCTGGCCACCCCGACGATGAGGACGCGCTTGCCGGTAAGGAATCCCATGTGGCGGTTCTCCTGGGTTCAGTGAGCGGTAGACGGCGCCAGGAAGGCGGCTTCCAGCAGTTGCTGGGTGTAGCTGTGCTGGGGGGCGGAGAAGATGGCCTCTGCCGGCCCTTGCTCCACCACCTGGCCGTGCTTGACCACCATCAGGTGGTGGCTGAGGGCGCGCACCACGGCCAGGTCGTGGCTGATGAACAGGTAGGTCAGGTTGTACTTGGCCTGCAGGTTGCGCAGCAGGTCGACCACCTGGCGCTGCACGGTGCGGTCCAGTGCCGAGGTGGGTTCGTCCAGCAGGATCAGTGCGGGCTTGAGCACCAGGGCGCGGGCGATGGCGATGCGCTGGCGCTGGCCGCCGGAGAATTCATGGGGGTAGCGGTGCCGGGTCTCGGGGTCGAGGCCCACCTCGCGCAGGGCTTCGATGATCGCTGCCTCCTGCTCCGCCTCGCTGCCGATGCCGTGGATACGCAGCCCCTCACCGACGATCTGGCCCACGCACATGCGCGGGCTGAGGCTGCCGAAGGGGTCCTGGAACACCACCTGCATCTGCCGGCGCAGTGGCCGCACCTCCCTCTGCGAGAGCCCCTCGAGCGCCTGTCCCTGGAAGCGGATCGCGCCCTGGCTGCCCAGCAGGCGGAGGATGGCCAGGCCCAGGGTCGACTTGCCGGAGCCGCTCTCGCCGACGATGCCCAGGGTCTGCCCCTGGCGCAGGGTGAAGCCGATGCCATCCACCGCCTTCACGTGGTCCACGGTCCGGCGCAGCAGGCCCTTGCGGATCGGGAACCACACCTTGAGGTCGTTCACTTCCAGCATGGCCGGTCCTTCGCTGGCCGGCACGGGGCCGCCGCTGGGTTCGGCTGCCAGCAGCTCGCAGGTGTAGGGGTGCTGGGGGGCCTTGAACAGCGCCTGGCAGTCGGCCTGCTCGACGATGCGCCCGTGCTGCATCACGCACACCCGGTGGGCCACGCGGCGCACCAGATTGAGGTCGTGACTGATGATCAGCATTGCCATGCCCAGGCGCGCCTGAAGGTCCTTGAGCAGGTCAAGGATCTTCAATTGCACGGTCACGTCGAGGGCGGTGGTGGGTTCGTCGGCGATCAGCAGTTCCGGCTCGTTGGCCAGGGCCATGGCGATCATCACCCGCTGGCGCTGCCCGCCCGACAGCTCGTGGGGGAGGGCACGCAGGCGCTTCGCCGGCTCGGGAATGCCCACCAGCTCCAGCAGCTCCAGGGTCCGTCGGGTGGCCGCCTTGCCGGTCAGGCCCTTGTGCAGGGCCAGCACCTCGTTGATCTGCTTCTCGATGCAGTGCAGCGGGTTCAGCGAGGTCATCGGCTCCTGGAACACCATGGCGATGCGGTTGCCACGGATGCCGCGCAGGCGCGCCTCCGGGAGCCGGAGCAGATCGTCGCCGCCATAGCGGATATGCCCGCTCGGGTGGCTGGCCAGCGGGTAGGGGAGCAGGCGCAGGATGGAGTGCGCGGTCACCGACTTGCCGGAGCCACTCTCGCCCACCAGGGCCAGGGTTTCGCCCTTGCGGATGTCGAAGCTCACCCCTTCCACCACCGTCTGGGTCGTGTTGCCGGCACTGAAGGCGACGGAGAGGTCGCGGATTTCGATCAGGTTCTCGCTCATCTCACTTCCTCGGGTCGAAGGCGTCGCGGGCGGCTTCGCCGATGAACACCAGCAGCGTCAGCATCAGGCCCAGCACGGCGAACGCGCTGATGCCCAGCCAGGGCGCCTGCAGGTTGGACTTGCCCTGGGACACCAGCTCACCCAGGGACGGTGCGCCGGGGGGCAGGCCGAAGCCGAGGAAGTCCAGTGCCGTCAGGGTGCCGATGGCGCCGGTGAGGATGAAGGGCAGGAAGGTCATGGTGGAGACCATGGCGTTGGGCAGGATGTGGCGGAACATGATCGCGCCGTTCTGCATGCCCAGCGCCCGCGCAGCGCGCACGTATTCCAGGTTGCGGCCGCGCAGGAACTCGGCACGCACCACGTCCACCAGGCTCATCCAGGAGAACAGCAGCATGATGCCCAGCAGCCACCAGAAGTTCGGCTGCACGAAGCTGGCCAGGATGATCAGCAGGTAGAGCACCGGCAGCCCCGACCAGATCTCCAGGAAGCGCTGCCCGGCCAGGTCCACCCAGCCGCCGTAGAAGCCCTGCAGGGCGCCCGCGGTGACGCCGATCACCGCGCTCAGCAGGGTCAGGGTCAGGGCGAACAGCACCGAAACGCGGAAGCCGTAGATGACCCGGGCGAGCACGTCGCGAGCCTGGTCATCGGTGCCCAGCAGGTTGTCGGCTGAGGGCGGCGCGGGAGCGGGGACCTTCAGGTCGTAGTTGATGGTGTCGTAGCTGAAGGGGATCGGCGGCCAGTACATCTCGCCGTCGCGCGCGGCGATCAGTTCCTTCATGTACGGGCTGCGGTAGTTGGCTTCCAGCGGGAATTCGCCGCCGAAGGTGGTTTCCGGGTAGCGCTTGAAGGCGGGGAAGTACCACTCCCCGTCGTAGCGGATGGCCAGGGGCTTGTCGTTGGCGATCAGCTCCGCGCCCAGGCTGAGGACGAACAGCGTGAGGAACAGCCAGAGGGACCACCAGCCACGCTTGTTGGCCTTGAAGCGCTCGAAGCGACGGCGGTTGATGGGCGATAGGCGCATGTCAGCCCTCCCGGCTTTCGAAGTCGATGCGCGGATCGACCAGGGTGTAGGTGACGTCGCCGATGAGCTTCACCAGGAGGCCCAGCAGCGTGAAGATGAACAGCGTGCCGAACACTACCGGGTAGTCGCGGTTGACCGCCGACTCGAAGCTCAGCAGGCCCAGGCCGTCGAGGGAGAAGATCACCTCGATCAGCAGCGAGCCGGTGAAGAACATGCCGATGAAGGCCGCCGGGAAGCCGGCGATGATCAGTAGCATGGCGTTGCGGAACACATGGCCGTACAGCACGCGGTTCTCCGAAAGGCCCTTGGCGCGCGCGGTGATCACGTACTGCTTGTTGATCTCGTCGAGGAAGCTGTTCTTGGTGAGGAAGGTGAGGGTGGCGAAGTTGCCGATCACCAGCGCCGTCACCGGCAGGGCTAGGTGCCAGAAGTAGTCGAGCACCTTGCCGCCCAGGCTCAGTTCGTCGAAGTGGTTGGAGGTCAGCCCGCGCAACGGGAACCAGTCGTAGTAGCTGCCGCCGGCGAACAGCACGATCAGCAGGATGGCGAACAGGAAGGCGGGAATCGCGTAGCCGACGATGATCGCGGTGCTGGTCCAGACGTCGAACACGCTGCCGTGCCGCACAGCCTTGGCAATGCCCAGGGGTACCGAGACCAGGTACATGATCAGGGTGCTCCAGAGCCCGAGGGAGATGGACACCGGCATCTTCTCCAGGATCAGGTCGGTCACCTTGGCATCACGGAAGAAGCTGTTGCCGAAATCGAAATGCAGGTAGTTCTTCACCATCAGCCAGAAACGTTCCGGTGCCGGCTTGTCGAAGCCGTACATCTTCTCGATTTCCTTGATCAGCTCCGGGTCCAGGCCCTGGGCGCCGCGGTAGTTGGAGCCGGCCACGGAGACCTCGCCGCCGCCTCCGGAGATGCGCCCGGTGGCGCCACCGGAGGCCGCGTCGAAGCCTTCCAGCTTGGCGATCATCTGCTCCACCGGTCCGCCGGGGGCGGCCTGGATGATGATGAAGTTGATCAGCAGGATGCCGAACAGGGTGGGGATGATCAGCAGCAGGCGCCGCAGGATGTAGGCGAGCATCAGCGGGCGTCCTGTTGCGGTTCGGGGGCCGGGGCCTCGGGCGTGTCCGTAGCCTCAGCGGCAGGCGTGGCACCGGGTTTCTGCCACCAGGTGAACAGGCCGAGGTCGTATTGCGGCGTTGCAGCGGGGCGCTGGAGCTGGTCCCAGTAGGCGACGCGCCAGGTGTCGACGTAATAGTTGGGAATGGCGTAGTGCCCCCACAGCAGGACGCGGTCCAGCGCCCGCGCATGGTCGATCAGGCTCTGCCGGGAGTCGGCGCGGATCAGGCCTTCCACCAGGGTGTCCACGGCCGGATCGCGCAGGCCGATGAAGTTGCGACTGCCCGGGCTCTCGGCGCTGCGGGAGTGCCAGAACTCCATCTGTTCGTTGCCCGGCGAGTTCGACTGGCCCCAGGTGGCGGGAATCATGTCGTAGTCCCGCGAGCGCAGGCGAGTCATGTACTGGGAGACATCGACACGGCGGATCACCAGTTCGATACCCAGCTCGGCCAGGTTGCGCTTGAACGGCAGGATCACCCGCTCCAGGTTGGCCTGGGCAATCATGATTTCGAAGCTCAGCGGCTTGCCGTCCGGCCCCACCATGCGGTCGTTCTCGATGCGGTAGCCGGCCTCGGTGAGCAGCTTGTAGGCGTGCCGCTTCTGGTCGCGGATGATGCCGCTGCCGTCGCTGACCGGTAGCTGGAAGGGCTGGGTGAAGACCTCGTCGGGGATCTTGCCGCGCAAGGGTTCGAGGATCTTCAGCTCGGCTTCGGTCGGCAGGCCGCTGGAGGCCATCTCGGAGTTCTCGAAATAGCTGCGGGTGCGCTTGTAGGCGCCGAAGAACAGCTGGCGGTTGGTCCACTCGAAGTCGAACAGCGAGGCGATGGCCTCGCGCACGCGGCGGTCCTGGAACACCGGCCGGCGGATGTTGAAGGCGAAGGCCTGCATGCCCACCGGGTTGTGGTTGGGGATGGCCGTCTGGGTGATGTGCCCCTTGCGCAAGGCCGGGCAGTCGTAGCCGGTGGCCCAGTCCTTGGCGGAGTACTCCAGGTTGAAGTCGAACTGCCCGGCCTTGAAGGCTTCCAGGGCGACGGACATGTCGCGGTAGTAGTCGACGCTGATGACGTCGAAGTTGTAGTAGCCACGGACCACCGGCAGGTCCTTGCCCCACCAGTCCTTGACCCGCTCGAAACGGATCGAGCGCCCGGCTTCCACCTGTGCGATGCGGTAGGGGCCACTGCCCAGGGGCGGCTCCAGGGAGGCCTTGGCAAAGTCGCGGGTGCTCCACCAGTGCTTGGGCAGGACCTGGATCTGCCCGAGGATCAGCGGCAGCTCGCGGTTGCCCGGGTGCTTGAAGTCGAAGCGCACACGCTGGGCGTCTTCGGCCACCACCTTGTCCACGTCGGAATAGTAGTGGCGGTACATCGGGTCGCCGTGCTGCAGCAGGGTCTGGAAGGTGAAGACCACGTCCTCGCTGGTCACCGGAGTGCCGTCGTTGAAGCGGGCCTTGGGGTTGAGGTAGAAGCGCACGAAGCTGTTGTCCGGCGCTTTCTCGATCTTCTCCGCCAGCAGGCCGTACTCGGTGAACGGCTCGTCCGGGGAGTGGAAGGTCAGGGAGTCGTAGATCAGGCCCAACTGGCTGGCCGACGTGCCCTTGGGGATGAAGTCGTTGAGGCTGTCGAAGCCACCGTAGCTGGCCAGGCGCAGGGTGCCGCCCTTGGAGGCGTCCGGGTTGACCCAGTCGAAGTGCTTGAAGCCCGCCGGGTACTTGGGGGCTTCGTCATACAGCGTGATGGCGTGCCGAGGTTCGCACTGGGCCAGGCCGGCGAGGCCAAGCAGCAGGGCGCCGCAGCCGGCCAGGCACCAGGTGCGCAGGGGGTTCGTGCTCATCGGGTGTTCTCCGTGGGCTTCTGCCACCACGCACGCAGGCCCAGGGTGTAGGGCGGCGTGGTGACGAAGGCGAACCGGTTGCGGTACGCCAGGCGATGGTAGTTGAGGTACCAGTTGGGAATGCTGTAGTGCTGCCACAGCAGCGTGCGGTCCAGTGCGCGGCCGGCGGCCACCTGCTCGTCGCGGGTGCGGGCGCCCAGCAGGCGCTCCAGCAGGGCGTCCACCACCGGATCGGCGACGCCGGCGTAGTTCTTGCTGCCCTTCACGCCGACCTGGCCGGAATGGAAGTACAGCGACTGTTCCAGTCCGGGGCTGAGGCTCTGGGGCAGGGTCATGAGGATCATGTCGTAGTCGAAGTGGTCCAGGCGCTGCTTGTACTGGGCGCGGTCGACGGTTCGCAGGGTGACGTCGATGCCGATGCCCGCCAGGTTCTCGGCGTAGGGCTGGAGGATGCGCTCGAGGTTGGGGTTGACCAGCAGGATCTCGAAGCGCAGCGGCTCGCCGCGTGTGTTCAACAGGCGCTGGCCGGAGAGCTTCCAGCCGGCATCGCCCAGTAGACCCAGCGCCCGGCGCAGGGTTTCACGCGGGATGCCGCGCCCGTCGGTTGTCGGCACCTTGAAGGGCTCGGTGAACAATTGGGCCGGCAGTTGCCCCCGATACGGCGAGAGCAGCAGCCATTCCTGTCCCTCGGGCTTGCCGGTGGCGGTGAATTCGCTGTTGGGGTAGTAGCTGGCGGCCCGAAGGTAGGCGTTGTTGAACAGGGCGCGGTTGGTCCATTCGAAGTCGAACATCAGCCCCATGGCCTCGCGCACGCGGCGGTCCTGGAACACCTTGTGGCGGGTGTTCATGAACAGGGCCTGGGTCTGGGTGGGGATCTGGTGCGGAATCTCGGCGCGGATCACATCGCCTCGGGCCACGGCCGGGAAGCGGTAGCTGTTGGCCCAGTTCTTCGCCTGGTGCTCGATGTAGAAGTCGAACTCGCCGGCCTTGAAGGCTTCGAAGGCGACGTTGGCGTCGCGGTAGAACTCCACTTCGACCCGGTCGAAGTTGTACTTGCCCCGGTTCACCGGCAGGTCCTTGCCCCACCAGTCCTTGACCCGTTCGAACACCAGCCCGCGTCCGGGGCGGACCTGGGTGATGCGGTAGGGGCCGCTGCCCAGCGGTGGCTCGAAGGTGGTGGCCTTGAAGTCACGATCCTTCCAGTAGTGCTGCGGCAGTACCGGCAGCTCGCCGAGGCGCAGGATCAGCAGCGGGTTGCCGGCGCGCTTGAGGACGAAGCGGATGCGGTGGCGGTTGAGGATGTCGACCCGCTCCACCTCTTGCAGGCTGGTGCGGTACTGGGGGTGGCCGCTGCCGACCAGCGTGCGGTAGGAGAAGGCCACGTCGTAGGCCGTGATCGGCTTGCCGTCGTGAAAGCGTGCTTCCGGGCGCAGGTTGAAGACCACCCAGCTGCGGTCCTCGCTGTACTCGACGCTGGAGGCGATCAGGCCATAGCTGGAGGCGGGCTCGTCCCCCGAAGGGTCATAGATGCCGGTGCCAACCATCAGCGGCTCGTTCAGCTCGGAGATGCCGTACTGCAGGAAGTTCGGCGTGGCCACCGGGCTGGTGCCCTTGAAGGTGTAGGGGTTGAGGGTGTCGAAGGTGCCGAATGCCATCAGCCGAAGGGTTCCGCCCTTGGGGGCGTCGGGGTTCACCCAGTCGAAATGGCTGAAATTGGCGGGGTATTTGAGGCCGCCGAACTGGGCATAGCCATGGCTCTCGCTGATTGTCGCGCTCGCGGCGGCGCTGGCGAACAGGCCGATCAGCAGGAGTATGAGGTGACGCATCAGGTGGGAGTCCGGTCCGTGGTGCGCTGGGAAGGGGGCGTGCCGTGAGCCGTGCGGGGCATGAAAACCTCGGGCGGTATCAGCCGTCTCGCATCGCCGAAAGGGCTGCGGGACGGGCGTTCTGGCCGGTACAGTAACAGCTTGTATCCACTGGAAAAAGGTCCGTCCCGAGTGGGGCTGGCCAGCATTTTGACTACACTTTTCCAAAACGTGCGGGGGTTCCTCATCTTGGGTTTACGCAGCCATGGTTTGCAGTCATGGATCGACAGGCTCACTCAGGCGGATCTGCCTGCTCTCGCGGCGGTCGTGTTCGACCTCCACAGCCTCGCCCAGCGCGATCACGCGTCCGTCCAGCAACTGGCCGACGTGCTGTTGCGCGATGCCGCGCTGACCTCCAAGGTCCTTCGGGTCGGTAACAGCGCCTACTACAACCCTTCCCAGGAGCCGATTCGTACGATCTCCCGCGCCATCGTGCTGGTGGGTTTCGAGAACGTTCGCCTCATCGGCCTGTCCCTCAGCCTGATCGACGGCCTGCTGACCCGTGCCCCTCGTGAGCAGTTGCAGGAGCTGCTGGCGCGCTCCTTCCATGCCGCCGTGCAGGCGCGCAACATCGCTGGCTACGTGATCAGCCGTGACCAGGAAGAGGTGTTCATCGCCGCGCTGCTTTATCGCCTTGGGGAGCTTGCGTTCTGGGGCTGCGCCGGAGACCAGGCCGACGAGCTGGCCCAGGCCCTTGCTCAGCCCGGTGCGGATGAGGAACAGACGGTGCGCGAGGTGCTGGGTACCAGCTTCCGCCACCTCACCACCGGGCTGATCAAGAGCTGGAACCTGGGCGAGGTGGCTGCCTTGGCCCGTGGGGGCGGTGCCCAGGCCGATCCGGCCGTCAGGGCCGTGACGCTTGGGGTGCAGGTCAGCGAGGCGGCGCTGGAGGGCTGGGACTCGCCGCAGATGGCGGCGCTGGTTCAGCAGATGGCGCAGTTCATCGGTGTGTCCCCCGAGGAGGCGATGCAGCAGGTGCTGGCCAGTGCCGACGAGTCGGTGAAGGTGGCGGCGACCTTCGGTGCCAGCCGCCTGTGCGCGCTCATCCCGCCCACCGACCCCGAGCAACTGCTGGTGCAGCAGGCCCAGCGCAAGGCACGCCAGCTCCAGCCCGACCTGCTGCTGATGCAACAGGCCCTGCAGGATCTGGGCATGATGGTGTCCCGCCAGGCGGATGTCGGCCTGATTCTCGACACGCTGACGCGCGGCCTGCACCTTGGCGTGGGGTTGGAGCGTGTGATGGTGGCGGTGCTGGCCGACCGCCAGACCTGCTTCCGCGTCAAGCGGGTGGCCGGCGAGGGGACGGCGGACTGGCAACAGGGCTTCGAGCTACCGGTCGAGCAGCCGGAGCAGCCCCACCTGTTCAGCTATGTGCTGCGCAGCCGTGAGCCGTTGTGGATGGGCATTCCTGCCACGTGCACCCTGAACGACCTGATGACCCAGCCCATGCGCCGCTGGTTCGGCCAGGGGATGTTCTTCATCGCCCCGTTGTTCGCGGGGACACGCCCGATCGGGGTGATCTACGCCGATTGCCGGCCCTCGGGGCGTGCGCTGAAGCACGAGCAGTTCGTCGCCTTCCAGCGCTTCGCCCAGTTGTCCGGGCGATGCCTGGCGGCGATCGGCAAGCCTCAGGGGAGGTAGAGGGTCAGGGTCTGGCCCGGCTTGAGCGCGTGGCCGCTGCGGGGATTCCAGCGCTGGATATGCTTCATCTCCACGTTGAAGCGCTTGGCGATGACGTACAGCGAATCCCCTTCCTTCACCTTGTAGTAGGTCACCGCGTCGCGGCCGGCCTTGTCGGCCATCGCCACGGTACGGGTGGTGGTGCGGGTGCTGCTGGCGCCCTGCAGGGCGAGGGTCTGGCCGACCTTCAGGTGGGTACCGTTCAGGCGGTTCCAGCGCTTGAGGTCATTCACATCGACGCCGGTCTGCTTGGCGATCTGCCAGAGGTTGTCGCCGTTGCGGACCTTGTAGGTACGCGCCTTGGCGGTCGGCTCGTTACGGGCCAGGTTCTGGAACACCGGCTGGGTCGGGGCGCGGCCGGCTTCCACCGGGATGCTGAGGCTCTGGCCCACCCGCAGGCGGTTCCCTGACAGGCCATTGATTTCCTTGATGCTGGCGACGCTCACCTGGTAGCGGTTGGCGATGGCCTGCAGGTTGTCGCCGTTGCGCACCCGGTACTCCTGCCACTCCACCAGGTCCTGGGGGGCGAGGCTGGACAGGCTGGCCACCAGTTGCTCGGCCTTCTGGGTCGGCACCAGCAGTTGCTGCGGGCCGTCCATGGTGATGCGGCGCTTGAAGGCCGGGTTGAGCTGGTAGAGCTCGTCCGCGTCCAGGTCGGCCATAGCCGCCACGCGGGACAGGTCCATGCGCTGCTTGAGTTCCACCACCTCGAAATAGGGCTCGTTGGCCACGGGGCTCAGGGCGATGCCGTAGGCGTCGGGTGCCAGGACTACTTGCGACAGGGCCAGCAGCTTGGGCACGTAGTCGCGGGTTTCCTGGGGCAGCGGCAGGTTCCAGTAGTCGGTGGGCAGGCCCACTTTCTGGTTGCGCTCGATGGCGCGGCTCACCGTGCCTTCGCCAGCGTTGTACGCGGCCAGGGCCAGCAGCCAGTCGCCGTTGAACATCTCGTGCAGGCGCCCGAGGTAATCGAGGGCAGCGTTGGTCGAGGCGGTGATGTCGCGACGGCCGTCGTACCAGTTGGTCTGGCGCAGATTGAAGTGACGACCGGTGGAGGGAATGAACTGCCACAGGCCCACCGCGTCCGCACGGGAGTAGGCGAAGGGGTTGTAGGCGCTCTCGATGACCGGCAGCAGCGCCAGCTCCAGCGGCATCTCGCGTTCTTCGAGGCGCTCGACGATGTAGTGGATGTAGGGGTTGCTGCGTTGCGAGGCGTTCTCGACGAAGGACGAGTTGCTGACGAACCAGAGGCGCTGTTGTTCGATACGCGGGTTGACGCCGATCTCATCCTGCAGGGCGAAGCCCTTGCGCATGCGCTCCCAGATGTCCTGGGGTTCACGCTCCACCTGCACCTCTTCCTGCCACTGAGTCTGCTGGTGCAGCTTGGCGGCCAGCGCCTTCTCCTGGCTGTCGTCCTCGGGGCGATGGCCCATGCTCTGGCAGCCGGTGAGGGCGGCGGCGGAGATCAGCAATACAGCCCTTACGGCTCTTGCCAATGCGTCTAGATCAAGGGTTTTAGGCGGCGTAGACGGCATTGGTCGCTGGGCTTTTCCGGGAAAAAAGGTCGGGCGATTCTAGGAACCGACCCGGGGGTGGTCAAGTTTTCACCAGCTCGAATGTGACCTGAAGGGCGTTTCAGAACGTGTCCTTCCAGCTCCTCAGGGTGGCGAACACCGCTGCCGGGGCGGTGTGGCGGCTGCCGCTCCGTTTGTCGGCTGCGGCGATCACCGAGGCTTCCCCGACCCGCAGGAACGGATTGGTCTCGCGTTCCAGCGCAATGCTGGAGGGCAGGCTGACGCCGTCTTCCTCGCGCAGGCGGCTTACCGCCTCGAAGCGTTGTTCGATCGCCGGGTTGCCCGGCTCGACGGCGCAGGCGAAGCGCAGGTTGCCGAGGGTGTATTCGTGGGTGCAGTAGACGCGGGTCGGGGCGGGGAGGGCGGCGAGGCGAGACAGGGCCGTGTGCATCTGTTCGGCGGTGCCCTCGAAGAGCCGACCGCAACCGGCGGCGAACAGGGTGTCGCCGCTGAACAGCACCGGTGCGGTGGCATCGTCGTGGAAGTAGGCGATATGGCCCAGGGTGTGGCCGGGGACGTGGAACACCTCGAACGTCAGGTCGAGCACCTCGATGCGTTCGCCGTCTTCCAGCGCCCGGTCCCGCGCCGGGATGGTCTCGTGGGCCGGCCCGTACACCGTGGCACCGGTGCGAGCCTTCAGCTCGGCCACCCCACCCACGTGGTCGCCGTGGTGGTGGGTGATCAGGATGTCGCTGAGGGTCCAGCCGGGGTGTGCCTCCAGCCAGGCCAGCACGGGGGCGGCGTCACCAGGGTCGACCACCGCACAGCGTCGTTCGGTCGCATCCTGCAACAGCCAGATATAGTTGTCGGAGAAGGCACGGATGGGGTCGATCTGTATCATGGGCCGCTCGCCTGTCTGTCAGCAAAAGCGCATCTTAGGGGCCGTGCTCCGGGGCGTCGAGCCGGTGTGGACAGTGCCCGTCGTGCTGCCCGGATCGGCGGCCCCGTGTCCATCACCAGGAGGTTTCCGTGAACAGGCCACCCATCGCCCAGGCCGATCCCGCCTGGCTCGAGTTGATCGAGGACGCCCGCACCTGGTTCTCCGGCCCGCTGGGTGGGCTGATGCTGTTCGAGGAGCAGCGCCTGCTCGAGGACGAACTGGGGCGTTATTTCGGCGGCTACCTGGTTCACTACGGCCCCCGTGCCGAACTGCCGCCGGGTGCGCGGCAGATCCAGCGCAGCGTCCATCTCGGCGCACCGTTGCCAGGGGTGGAGATCGCCTGCGACGAGAACGCCTGGCCCCTCTCCGAACATGCCGCCGATGTGGTGGTGCTGCAGCACGGGCTGGATTTCAGCCTCTCGCCCCATGGCCTGCTGCGTGAGGCTGCGCGCAGTGTGCGCCCTGGCGGTCACCTGCTGATCGTCGGGGTCAACCCCTGGAGCGCCTGGGGCGTGCGTCATTACTTCGCCGGGGATGCCCTGGGCAAGGCCCGCTGCATCGCGCCGAGCCGGGTCGCCGACTGGCTCAACCTGCTGGGCTTCGCGCTGGAGAAACGCCGCTTCGGGTGCTATCGTCCGCCGCTCGCTTCACCGGCCTGGCAATCGCGCCTGGCCTGGCTGGAGCGCTGGGGCGGCGCCGGGCAGTGGTTCGGTGCCGGCTTCTATCTGCTGGTGGCGCGCAAGCTGGTGGTCGGCCTGCGCCCGTTGCGCCAGAGTCGACGCGAGCCCATGGGCAAGCTGATTCCCATGCCGGTGGCGAAGGTCAGCCGGCGCGATTCGAAACACGAGGCATAAGTGACAGAACGGGTCGAGATGTACACCGACGGGGCCTGCAAGGGTAACCCCGGTCCCGGTGGCTGGGGCGTATTGCTCGTCTACAAGGGCGCGGAGAAGGAGCTCTGGGGAGGCGAACACGACACCACCAACAACCGCATGGAGCTGATGGCCGCGATTGCCGGCCTGGTAGCGCTCAAACGGTCGTGCCAGGTGCGTCTGGTCACCGACTCCGAATACGTGATGCGCGGCATCCAGGAGTGGCTCCCCAACTGGAAGAAGCGCGGCTGGAAGACCGCCGCCAAGCAGCCGGTGAAGAACGCCGACCTGTGGCAGTTGCTGGACGAGCAGGTCAGCCGTCACCAGGTGGAATGGCAGTGGGTACGCGGGCACACCGGCCATCCGGGCAACGAGCGTGCCGACCAGTTGGCGAACCGGGGTGTCAGCGAGCTGGGCCCCCGTTAGAATGCGCCATCGCAATACCGCCTCCTGATCCAGACCCTCCACCCCACGGGCATCGAACATGCGTTACGTAGTACTGGATACCGAAACCACCGGCATGCCGGTGACCGATGGCCACCGCATCATCGAGATCGGTTGCGTCGAGCTTGAAGGGCGCCGCCTCACCGGTCGCCACTTCCACCAATACCTGCAGCCCGACCGCGAAGTGGACGAAGGCGCCATCGCCGTCCACGGCATCACCAACGAGTTCCTGGTGGGCAAGCCGCGCTTCAAGGACGTCGCCGACGAATTCTTCGAATTCATCAAGGGCGCCGAGCTGATCATCCACAACGCGGCGTTCGACATCGGCTTCATCAACAACGAGTTCGCCCTGCTGGGGCAGAGCGACCGTTCCGACATCGCCGAGCACTGCGGCGTGATCGACACCCTGATGATGGCGCGCGAGCGCCATCCGGGTCAGCGCAACAACCTCGACGCCCTGTGCAAGCGCTACGACGTCGACAACTCCGGCCGTGACCTCCACGGCGCACTGCTCGACGCCGAGATCCTCGCCGACGTCTACCTGGCGATGACCGGCGGCCAGACCAACCTGTCCCTGGCGGGCGAGGGCGGTGATGAGGGCGGCCGGCCCCAGGCCTCGCCCATCCGCCGCATCCAGGGCCGTGTGCCCGGCCGCGTGCTGCGGGCCAGCGAAGCGGAACTGGCGGCCCACCTGGAGCGGCTGGCAGTGATCGAGAAGGCCTCGGGCGGCCCGGCCCTGTGGGCCAAGCTGGAAGCACCGGTCACGCCCGAGGCGTGACCCGCGCCGATTTCACCGGCGCGACCTTTTCTTACAGGTGCTAGCGCCGGGGGTTACGCGACTCCCGGCGAGCTTCTACCCTGGCGTCCTGGGCGGGATGGACCCGCCGTACCGGGACGTCCTCATGTACAAAGACCTGAAGTTCCCCATCCTCATCGTCCACCGCGATATCAAGGCCGATACCGTCGCGGGGGAGCGCGTGCGCGGCATCGCCCACGAACTGGAGCGGGACGGTTTCGTCATCCTCTCCACCGCCAGTTCCGCCGAGGGGCGCATCGTCGCCTCCACCCACCATGGGCTGGCCTGCATCCTGGTGGCTGCGGAGGGCGCCGGGGAGAACCAGCGCCTGCTGCATGACGTGGTCGAACTGATCCGCGTCGCCCGGGTGCGAGCGCCGCAATTGCCGATCTTCGCCCTGGGTGAACAGGTCACCATCGAGAACGCGCCCGCTGAGGCAATGGCCGACCTCAACCAGCTGCGCGGCTTGCTGTACCTGTTCGAAGACACCGTGCCGTTCCTCGCGCGCCAGGTGGCGCGTGCTGCGCGCACCTACCTGGAGGGGTTGCTGCCGCCGTTCTTCCGCGCGCTGGTGGAGCACACCGCGCAGTCCAACTATTCCTGGCATACGCCCGGCCACGGCGGTGGCGTGGCCTACCGCAAGAGCCCGGTGGGGCAGGCCTTCCACCAGTTCTTCGGCGAGAACACCCTGCGTTCCGACCTCTCGGTGTCGGTGCCCGAACTGGGCTCGCTGCTGGATCACACTGGGCCGCTGGCCGAGGCAGAGGCGCGGGCGGCGCGGAACTTCGGCGCGGACCACACCTTCTTCGTCATCAACGGCACCTCCACCGCCAACAAGATCGTCTGGCACTCCATGGTCGGCCGCGATGACCTGGTGCTGGTGGACCGCAACTGCCACAAGTCGATCCTCCACTCGATCATCATGACCGGCGCGATCCCGCTGTACCTGATGCCGGAGCGCAACGAGCTGGGCATCATCGGCCCGATCCCCCTGAGCGAATTCAGCCGCGAATCGATCCAGGCGAAGATCGACGCCAGCCCGCTGGCCCGTGGACGCGAGCCGAAGGTGCGCCTGGCGGTGGTGACCAACTCCACCTACGACGGGCTCTGCTACAACGCCGAGCTGATCAAGCAGACCCTGGGCGACAGCGTCGAGGTGCTGCACTTCGACGAGGCCTGGTACGCCTACGCGGCCTTCCACGAGTTCTACGCCGGCCGCTACGGCATGGGCACCGCGCGAGGGGCGGGCGGCCCGCTGGTGTTCACCACCCACTCCACCCACAAGCTGCTGGCGGCCTTCAGCCAGGCCTCGATGATCCACGTGCAGGATGGCGAGACCCGCCAACTGGACCGTGATCGCTTCAACGAGGCGTTCATGATGCACATCTCCACCTCGCCCCAGTACGGGATCATCGCCTCGCTGGACGTGGCCTCCGCCATGATGGAAGGCCCCGCCGGGCGCTCGCTGATCCAGGAAACCTTCGACGAGGCCCTGAGCTTCCGCCGTGCCTTGGCCAACGTCGGGCAGAACCTGGCCGAGGACGACTGGTGGTTCAGCATCTGGCAGCCACCGAAGGTGGAAGGGCGCGACCAGGTCAGCACCCCCGATTGGCTGTTGCAGCCCCAGGCCGATTGGCACGGCTTCGGCGAGGTGGCCGACGACTACGTGCTGCTCGACCCGATCAAGGTCACCCTGGTGATGCCGGGCCTGACTGCCGACGGACGTTTGGGCGAACGCGGCATTCCGGCGGCGGTGGTGGGCAAGTTCCTCTGGGAGCGCGGGCTGGTGGTGGAGAAGACCGGCCTGTATTCCTTCCTGGTGCTGTTCTCCATGGGCATCACCAAGGGCAAGTGGAGTACGTTGCTCACCGAGTTGCTGGAGTTCAAGCGGCTCTACGACGCCAACGCGCCGCTGATCACCGCTTTGCCGTCCATCGCCCGTGCCGGCGGTGCCCGCTACCAGGGACTCGGCCTGCGTGACCTGTGCGACGAACTCCACGGCTGCTACCGCGACAACGGCACCGCGCGGGCGATGCGGCGCATGTACACCACCCTGCCGGTGGCCGCCATGAAACCGGCGGACGCCTACGACAAGCTGGTGCGCGGCGACGTGGAGGCGGTGCCGCTGGATGCGCTGCAAGGGCGCATCGCGGCGGTGATGCTGGTGCCTTATCCACCGGGCATCCCGCTGATCATGCCGGGGGAGCGCTTCACCGAAGAGACCCGCTCGATCATCGACTACCTGGCCTTCGCCCGGACATTCGACGAGTCCTTCCCCGGTTTCGACTCCGATGTGCACGGCCTGCAGCAGCAGGACACCCCGCAGGGCCACTGCTATACCGTTGATTGCATCAAGGAGTGACTCGGCCTGGGGGCGCGATGAGCGACGAGCGAGCGGCGGTGCGCCGGGGCGGTGGCATGGGGTTCTGGACCTGCACCGCCCTGGTGGTGGGGAACATGATCGGGTCGGGCGTTTTCCTGCTGCCCTCCAGCCTGGCGGCCTATGGCGGGCTCAGCCTGTTCGGCTGGCTGATCTCCAGCACCGGTGCGGTCATCCTCGCGCTCACCTTCGCCCGGCTGGCGCGGCTCGCGCCCGGGGCGGGCGGTCCCTACGCCTACACCCGTGATGGCTTCGGTCCATTCGCCGGCTACCTCTGCGCCTGGACCTACTGGAAGGCGGCCTGGATCGGCAACGCGGCCATCGCAGTGACCCTGGTGGGCTACCTGCAGGTGTTCTTCCCGGCCTTGCGCGACCCGGTGCTCACTGTGCTGGTGGCCATCGGTGCCATCTGGCTGTGCACCCTGATCAACCTGCGAGGCATCGGCGCCTTCGGCGTGGCGCAGAACATCCTCACCGCGCTGAAGCTGATCCCGCTGCTGCTGGTGGGTATCCTCGGCTGGTTCTCGTTCCACCCCGAGTACCTGCGCATCCCCGCACCCGAGGAGCTGCCGCCGGGAACCGGCGGCTACGCCAAGGCCATTGCCACCACGGCGGCGCTGACGCTGTGGTCC
Source organism: Pseudomonas sp. FeS53a (assembly GCF_000931385.1). Taxonomy (NCBI): domain Bacteria; kingdom Pseudomonadati; phylum Pseudomonadota; class Gammaproteobacteria; order Pseudomonadales; family Pseudomonadaceae; genus Pseudomonas; species Pseudomonas sp. FeS53a. The sequence continues at coordinate 88,177 of NZ_JYFT01000056.1, read as the reverse complement.
TTCATCGGCCTGGAGTCGGCCACCGTTCCGGCGGACGACGTCCGCGACCCGCGCCGCACCATTCCCCGTGCCACGGTGTTCGGCACCCTGGTGGCGGCGGCCGTATACATCCTCTCCATCACCGCCGTGCAGGGCGTGTTGCCGCCTGAGGGGCTGGCACGCTCCAGTGCACCGTTCGCCGATGCGGCGCGGGTGCTGGTGGGGGAGTGGGGGTATCACCTGGTCGCGGCCGGGGCGGTGATCGCCTGCCTGGGGGCGCTCAATGGCTGGGTGCTGTTGCAGGGGCAGATCCCCATGGCCACCGCCCGCGACGGGCTGCTGCCCCATTCGCTCGGGCAGACCAACCGCTGGGGCGCGCCGGCCAATGGGCTGCTGGTCTCGGCGGTGCTGGTGACCGCCCTGGTGTTCGTCGATGGCCAGGGCGAGCTGGTGGATGTGTTCAACGTGATCATCCTGCTCGGCACCATGACCGGCGTCGTGCCCTACGCCTTCTGCACCGCCGCGCTGCTGCAGTGGCTGGCAGTCAAGCCCGAGGCGTTCACCGAACGTGAGCGGGGCTGGGCGCTGCTGCTCGGCTCGCTGGGGTTCGTTTACGCCATCTGGGCGCTGTACGGCACCGGTGAGCAGGCGATCTTCTGGGGCTTCCTGGTGCTGATGGCGGGGATTCCGCTGTACAGCTGGCGGCAGTGGCGAAACCGCGTGGAAGACGCGCGGGCGAGCGGTTGAAGGCCGATGGCGTGGCCTGCATCACAGTGGTCGTCTTCGACTTTCGGTGGCCGCTTGTTATAGTTGCCGGGTTTGGAATTCCGCACTTTTCATAGCCCAGCAGCAGAACTGGCGAGGATAATTTTCGTGCCCGACTACAAAGCCTTTCGCGTTGAGCTGACGGACAAGATCGCCCACGTGGAGATCAACCGCCCCGAGAAGATCAACGCGATGAACGCCGATTTCTGGGCCGAGATCGTCGAGATCTTCCGCTGGATCGATGAAACGGACGAGGTCCGGGTCGTCGTCCTCAGTGGTGCCGGCAAGCACTTCTCCTCCGGTATCGACCTGATGCTGCTGGCATCCGTCGGCGCCCAGCTGGGCAAGGACGTGGGCCGCAATGCCCTGGTGCTGCGGCGCAAGATCCTCGAACTGCAAGCCTCCTTCAATGCCGTCGACCTCTGCAGCAAGCCGGTGATCGCTGCGATCCAGGGCTATTGCCTGGGCGGGGCGATCGACCTGGTGTCCGCCTGCGACATGCGCTATTCCACCGTCGATGCCCAGTTCTCCATCAAGGAGATCGACATCGGCATGGCCGCCGACGTCGGCACTCTGCAGCGCCTGCCGCACATCATCGGAGACGGCATGATGCGCGAACTGGCCTACACCGGCCGCACCGTAGACGGTGAGGAAGCGCGCAGCATCGGCCTGGTCAATCGCACCTACGCCGACCGCGACGCACTGATGGAAGGCGTCTTCGCCCTGGCGCGGGACATCGCCGCCAAGTCGCCGGTGGCGATCCGCGGCACCAAGGAGATGATCCGCTACATGCGTGACCACCGCGTGGACGATGGCCTTGAGTACATCGCCACCTGGAACGCCGCCATGCTCCAGTCCAACGACCTGCGTGTGGCCATGGCCGCCCACATGAACAAACAGAAACCGGAATTCGCCGACTGATGCCGTACCAGTATTTCGCGCGGGAGGCGCGCTAGACCCATGGTCACCGGAGCCACTTCCCTCAGCCTGGTGCGCGACGAGCTGTTCGCCACGATCGAGCAGGCCGAACAGAGCCTCGAACAGTTCATTGTCGACCGCCACAACGGCAGCCTGCTGCAACAGGCGGTTGAAAGCCTGCAGCAGGTGCGCGGCACCCTCAACCTCATCGAACTGACCGGCGCCGAGCTGCTGGCGCAGGAGATCCTCCAGCAGGCCACCGACATCCCGGCCGGCGTGGGGGAGGAGCGTGACAACCAGTTGGCCGCCCTGAGCAATGCGCTCTACGTGCTGCGCCGCTACCTGGAAAACGTCGATGCCCACCGGCAGGAAATGCCCGAACTGCTGCTGCCGGCGATCAACGAATTGCGCCAGTCCGCCGGGCAACAGCCGCTGCCGGAGAGCTTCTTCTTCAGCGTACGCCTGGACCAGGCTCGCGTGCCGTCCGCCTCCAGCCTGCCTGAGGTCAGCGCCCAGTACCTGATGGCGCGGCGCTTGCGGCAGATGTACCAGGTGGGCCTGCTGGGCTTCATCCGCGAGCAGAGCCCCCAACCCAGCCTGAAGCTCATGGGCCGTGCATTGGCACGCCTGGACAGCCTCTACGCCATCGACCCGCGTGCGCGCCTGTGCTGGATCGGCGCTGCGGCGCTGGAGGCGATGGTGGACGGGCAGTTGATCGCGCGTAAGTCGCGCAAGCAGCTGTTCGCCCGCATCGACCGTGAACTCAAGCAGCTGCTGGCCAACGAGCACTACGAAGCGCCGCGCAGCCTGCAGAAGGAGCTGCTCTATCTGGTGGCCCTGGCGGACAGCCAGGGCCCGCGTGCCACCGAGGTCCGCAGCGTGTTCGGGATGACGGCGATGCCGTTCACCGACCACCTGCTGGAAGAGGAATACCAGCGCCTGGCCGGTCCCGGCCAGGCCGTCATGCGCTCGCTGTCCTCGGCGATCCGCGAGGAGCTGGCCAGCGTGAAGGACGTGCTCGACCTGATCGAGCGCGGCACCGCCCAGCCCGAAAGCCTCGGCAGCCTGCACGCCCTGCTGGGCAAGCTGGCCAAGACCCTCGGCATGGTCGGCCTGACTTCTGCAGCCAATGCGCTGCATGCGCAGCTGCCTGCCGTTGGCAGCTGGGCCGAAGGCGAAGCGGTATCGCCGGAGTCGCTCAACCGGCTCGCCGACGCCGTGCTGTATGTCGAGAGCATGGTGGCGGACCTGGAGCGCGGCGAGCGCCGTGATACCCGCCAGGCGGCCACCCCGGTGATGACCGAGGCGGAGTCCTTCGCCCAGCACCAACTGACCGAGGCGCGCATCGTGGTCATCGACGAGGCCCAGGGCGGCCTGGCGATGGCCAAGCGGGCCATTACCGCCTACCTCGAGTCCAACGGCGACAAGCTGCACCTGGCCAACGTGCCCAGCACCTTGCAGGCCGTGCGCGGCGGCCTGTGGTTCCTCGGGCAGGAGCGTGCCGGCAACCTGGTGGGCGCTTGTGGCGAGTTCATCCAGAAGCAGATGCTGGAGGCCGCGCAGATGCCCTCCGAGCAGATGCTGGAGACCCTGGCCGACGCCCTGACCAGCCTCGAGTACTACCTCGAAGGCGGCGCGGTGCTGCGCCCGGATGCCCAGCCCGATGTGCTCGACCTGGCTGCTGACAGCGTGCGGGCCCTGGGCCTGCAGGTGGCGGCCTGAGATGGCCGATCCGCGCTGGCGTTCGAGCTTTCTGGATGCGGCCCGGCCGGGTGGCTGGGCGCTGGCGCACTGCCGCCAGACTTTCCTGGCGGACGGCAATGGCGTGCTGTTCCCCCGTGACTGGCTGAAGCGCCAGGACCTGCCCATCCTCGCCGAGCATGGCATCGGTCACTTCGGTGATGACGAAGTCTTTCTCCTCGAACTGGCGCGCCCCGCTGACGTACCCGGCGCAGCCTGGGTCGGCCTGCGCCAACTGATGATGCAAGGTGATGCCGAGACCTTCCGAATGCTGGGTTTTGCCACCCAGATCGGGACCTGGGCCGATCACCACCGCTTCTGCGGCAGCTGCGGCGCACGCATGGTCCAGGTGGCCAGCGAGCGAGCGATGCACTGCGAAAGCTGCGGTGTGCACCACTACCCGCGCCTGTCCCCCAGCATGATCGTGTTGGTGACCCGTGGTGATGAGCTGCTGCTGGCGCGCTCGCCGCGCTTTGTCAGCGGCGTCTACAGCACGCTGGCGGGCTTCGTCGAACCTGGCGAGACGGTGGAGGAGTGCGTGGCCCGCGAAGTGCGCGAGGAGGTTGGGGTCGAGATCGGCGAGCCTCGCTACATTGCCAGCCAGAACTGGCCGTTCCCGCACTCGTTGATGCTGGGCTACCACGCCGAATACCGCTCCGGTGAGATCGTCCCTCAACCGGGCGAAATCGAGGATGCGCGCTGGTTCTCCATCCATGCGCTGCCGCCACTGCCGGCCAGCAAGTCCATTGCCCGCTACCTCATCGACCTCTACGTGGCGCGCCGCCTGGGCTTGTCAGAACCAGTGCTGCCAGGCTAGCCGCGCAGTCAGCGCCAGTACCACGCAGATGAACACCGGGCGGATCAGCTTCGCCCCGCCGCTGATGGCGGTGCGGGCGCCGAAGAAGGCGCCGGCCATCAGCGCCAGCCCCATGCAGATACCCAATACCCACGCCACCTGGCCGCCGATGATGAACACCGCCAGCGCCACGCCGTTGCTGACGAAGTTCATGGTGCGCGCCACGCCGCTGGCCCGCACCAGGTCGAGTGGGTAGAGCAGCAGGCTGCTCACGGTCCAGAAGGCCCCTGTGCCGGGGCCGGCAACACCGTCGTAGAAGCCCAGGCCCAGCCCCTGGGGCCATTGCCGGCCACGGGGGATGGCCGCATCGGCGGCGTGCTGCACATCGGGGGTGCGGCCGAACAACAGGTACAGGCCGCAGCCGAACACCACGGCCGGCAGCATCTGGTTGAGCCAATGCGCCGGCAGCCAGTGGGCGATGATCGCGCCAAGGGCTGCACCCACCGCCGTGGCCAGCAGGGCATTCTTCCAGCGGCTCGGCTCGAACAGCTTGCGTCGGTAGAAGGTGTAGCTGGCGGTAGCGGAGCCGAAGGTGGCGCAGAGCTTGTTGGTGCCCAGCACCAGGTGTGGCGGCAGGCCGGCCGTGAGCAGCGCCGGAATGGTCAACAGGCCGCCACCGCCCGCAATGGCGTCGATGAAACCGGCCAGGAACGCGACGCCGGCGAGCACCAGCAGAGTGGCCGGATCAACCGCGAGTTCGATGGGGAAGGGCATAAATGCTCGATCTGTGGCGGACTGCGCAGCGCGGCAACTGGTCGCTGCGTCGGGAGGTGCGCATAATGCCGGCTCTTTTGTGGAGAAGGAAAGGGTTCCATGCAGTATGACGGCCTGGCCTGGGGCATTGCCCTGCTGGCCCTGCTCGCGGTCGTGGTGGCCGCACGCATCCTGTTCGACCGCAGCTGGTTCCTCGGCTGGCTACGCGGCACCGTGGGCCTTGCCTTCGTCGCCTTGGCCGCCCTGGTGGGGACGGTTGCCTGGGACCTGACCCGCTACGACCACCTGGACGCCAGCAAGCCCATCGTGACGCTCAGCTTCAAGGCGCTCGGGCCCCAGCGCTACGAGGTGATGCTGCTGGAGGGCGGTCGCGAGCGCAGCGTGCTGCTGGACGGCGACCTGTGGCAACTGGATGCCCGGCTGCTGCACCTGAAGGGGTTGGCGCGCCTGATCGGCCTGCAGTCCGGCTACCGCCTGGAGAAGCTGTCAGGCCGCTTCCTCGCCATCGAGGACCAGCAGCTGGCGCAACACCCCGAGGCGACGCTGGCCAGCAGCCCGTACGGCATCGACCTGTGGCGCTGGCTGCGGGTGGGGCAGCACGACCTCTTCCTGTTCGATGCCCAGGCGCAGCGCGTCACCTTCCTGCCGATGGCGGATGGGGCAGTCTACGCCGTCAACCTATCCCCTACGGGGCTTCTGGCACAGCCGATGAACCAGTCAGCCACCCAGGCGCTCAAGGACTGGCGCTGACCTCGCCGCAGCCTCCATGCATCACCGAGCCCCCGCATCTGCGGGGGTTTTCATATGTGCTTGAAATATTGAACAGGTGATGAGTATTTTGTTCGCGCCGCTATTCGCAGCGGTCCATGTCTACAAGGAAAACAACATGAACACGGGAATCCCGGCCGAGCTGGCAGAGCGCCTGGCTGGAGTCGATGAGATCGAGTGCGTGACGCCTGACCTGAATGGCGTGATGCGGGGCAAGGTGATGACCGGCGAGGGCTTTCTCTCCGGGCGGCGTCTGCAGCTGGCGCGTGGCGTGCTGCTGCAGTGCATCATGGGCGGCTATCCGCCGGCACGCTTCTACGGCAGTGACGATGGTGACCTGGCCCTGGTGCCCGACCCCGGACAGGTCCATCGCCTGCCGTGGAGTGACAGCCCGCGTGCCCTGGCGATCTGCGATGCCCAGGAGCTGGATGGCCGCGCGTCGGGCCTGTCCACCCGTGGCTTGCTGCGCCGTGTGCTGGATCGCTATGCCGAGCGCGGCTGGTCGCCGGTGGTGGCCACCGAGCTGGAGTTCTTCGTGTTCGCGCCCAATCCCGATCCCCACCAGCCGTTCCAGCCACCGGTTGGGCTTGATGGTCGCCGCGAGGACGGTTGTTCGGCGTTCAGCGTGAGCTCCAACAGCGGCCTGCGCCCCTTCTTCGAGGAGGTCTACCGCTGCATGGCGCTGCTGGGGATGCCGCGTGACACCTTCATGCACGAGATGGGAGTCAGCCAGTTCGAGATCAATCTCCTGCATGGCGATGCGATGCTGCTGGCCGACCAGACCTTCCTGTTCAAGCACCTGCTGAAGGAGGTCGCCCTGAAACATGGGTTGACCGTGGTGTGCATGGCCAAGCCGCTGGCGCATACGCCGGGTAGCTCGATGCATATCCACCAGAGCGTGGTGTCCAGTGCGGATGGGCGGAACATCTTTTCCGAGGCGAATGGCGATCCGTCGCCGGCGTTCTATCACTTCATCGGGGGGCAGCAGGCGGCGATGGCGGATTTCACCGCCCTGTTCGCGCCCAACGTGAACTCCTACCAGCGCTTGTGCCACCCCTACGCGTCGCCGAACAATGCGTGCTGGTCCCACGACAACCGTGCCGCTGGGCTGCGTATCCCGGCCAGTGCGCCCGTTGCGCGGCGGGTGGAGAATCGCTTGCCGGGTGCGGACACCAACCCCTACCTGGCGATTGCCGCGAGCCTGGCGGCGGGGCTTCATGGCCTGGAGCAGGGGATCGAGCCGAGCCCACCGATCCAGGGGGAGTTCGAGGTGGCGGATTCTCTTTCGTTGCCCTGTACCTTGCATGCAGCCCTGGAGCGTCTGAAGCGCAGCGACCTGGCACGGGAACTGTTCGGGGAGGAGTTCATCGAAGGCTACATCGCCACCAAGACGATGGAGCTGGCGAGCTTTTTCGATCAGATCACGCCCTGGGAGCGTCGTGTTCTGGCAGCCCAGGCTTGATCCGGCAATGTAGAGTTCCAGCGTTCGACGGCCTATCTGCCAGGCCCTAGCATTACCCCTCATCGCGGGTCGCACTCAAGCGGCCCGCCCTTGCTCAAGGAGCGCATGGAAAGCCGATGGGTCGAGTCCTGAAGTCCTTCCGGGCCCTGTATTTCGCAACGTTGCTCATGCTGATCGGCTCCGGCCTGCTCAGTACCTACCTCGGCCTGCGCCTGGCGGCGGACAAGGTCGATGGCCTGTGGGTCGGTGCGCTGATGGCGGCCAACTACCTGGGCCTCATCATCGGCGGCAAGCTGGGACACCGGCTGATCGCCCGGGTCGGGCACATCCGTGCGTATGTCGCCTGTGCGGGGCTGGTGACGGCCGCCGTGCTGGGACACGGCCTGCTGAGCTGGGTGCCCGGCTGGCTGTTCCTGCGGATGCTGGTCGGCCTGGGGATGATGTGCCAGTACATGGTGATCGAGAGCTGGTTGACCGAGCAGGCGGAGCCTGGTCAGCGCGGCAAGGTGTTCGCCGGCTACATGGTGGCCTCCTACCTCGGCTTGGTGCTGGGGCAACTGGTGCTGGTGCTGCACCCCGGCCTTGGCCCGGAGCTGCTGATGCTGGTGGCGATGTGCTTTGCGCTGTGCCTGGTGCCGGTGGCGGTGACCCGCAAGATCCACCCGGCGCCTCTGCATCCGGCACCGCTGGAGCCACGCTTCTTCATACGGCGGGTGCCGCAGTCGATGACCACGGTGCTGGTATCGGGCCTGATGCTGGGTTCCTTCTACGGTCTGGCGCCCCTCTACGCCACGCGGCAGGGATTGACCACCGAGCAGGTCGGTCTCTTCATGGGCTGCTGCATCCTTGCGGGCTTGCTCGTGCAATGGCCTTTGGGCTGGCTGTCGGACCGTAACGACCGCGCCATGCTGATCCGTAGTGCGTCGGTGCTGCTGGTGCTGGCGGCCCTGCCGCTGGCGCTGATGCCCAGCGTGCCGATGGAGATGCTGTTCCCCATGGGCTTCCTGGTCTGCATGCTGCAATTCACGCTCTACCCGCTGGCGGTGGCCTTCTCCAATGACCACATCGAGGCGGAGCGCCGGGTGTCGCTGACGGCGATGTTGCTGATCACCTTCGGGGTGGGCGCGAGCATCGGCCCGCTGCTGACCGGCGCGTTGATGAAGCAGCTGGGGCCGAACATGTTCTATGCGTTCGTCAGTGTCTGCGCGTTGATCCTGGTGGTGCGTGTGCGTCCCGACAAGGTCACCGGCCTGCACCGGGTGGACGAGGCTCCGTTGCAGCACGTGGCAACACCGGAAGTCAGCTCGCCGCTGGTGGCTGCGCTTGATCCTCGCGTGGATGAGCAGGTGGTGCAGGAACAGATGGGAGGTGAGGCCTTCACGCCTCCGCCCCCGTCTCCAGACGAGCCGGAGGCGCCTCGCCCGAGCTGAATGCCGGGCGAGGGGCGACTAGAACAGGTCGTCCTTGTCGAAGCGCCGGGCTTCGCGTTGGAGCTGGTAGACGAAACGCTCCACGAGGCGTTGCTCGGGGCCGTTCATGCGGTAGAAGCGAACGCCCGCCAGGGTGATGTTCAGCTTGTCGTTGTAGCTGAGGTGGCGTAGCTCAACGGGGGTGAGCAAGGTGCCGAATGGCAGGCGAGCGCTGAAGCGCTCGTAGACCTGGCCTGTCTGCAGCTGTTGGGTGGCGTCACCGGCGAAGCGCAACTTGCAGCCGGTGGCGGAAATATCCAGCATCTCGCCGTTGATCCCGGCGGGCAGTCGGTCTCCGGCCAGCTCGATGGGGACGGGTTGCCCCTTCAGCAAGGGCGCGCGGAAGGCGTTGCGGCGTTGGTGGTAAGTGACTTCTTCCGGCAGGGGGCACCAGTAGCAGGGGGCTCCCTGATGCTCGCCTACCTGCACGGGCTGGCGGCATTCCCAGGCGATTCTGACGCCATCATGGAAGCCTTCCACGCGAAAGTACTCCCCCGCACGAATGAATCGTTCGCCGTCGTTGGGAACCATCTCGTCAAGGGCGATGCGTTTGCGATCCTTGTCGACGTCCACCAGGAAGCTTTGGAAGCGCTGGCTGCGCTCATGGAAGGTGACGACCAGGGGGTCATGGCTTTGCAGCAGGAGGCGAAGATTGGCCTGGATCTCCACAGGTGCCTTCAACACCTTGGGGGGTTGTGGGCCATCATCTTCGTTGAATGCGTTGGACACGGTCCAGGTCTCTCCAAACACATGGGGCTCGGGGCGCCAGCATACTGGCAATGTGCCCCGATGTCCTGGCGCTTCTTATTGTTTCAGGCCTGGCTGAGCGGGCGCTGTCGCGGGATTTTAGCGGCGCCCCCCCGGCTGTCATAGAGGCTGGGGGTTTCCTGGCCGCGGAGGATGGCCAGGGTGTTGTCGACACTGGTCTGGCTGGCGCGAATCAGGCGGCCGTTGCGCAGGTTGCCCGCCTGGCACTGTTCAAGTACATCGCTCAGCGTTGCACTGCGTGCCAGCAGGTCGGCTCCGACCGGGGAGCGTTCGGCCAGGGCGGCCAGTCCGGCGCGATCGACACTCAGTCCGAGCGCCTGCAACGCGTCGGCGCGAAGGCGGCCGTGCTGGTCGAGGAGGGCGAGCAGGGGTTGCTTGTCCGAAAGGATCTGCTCGAGTTGCGGCAGGTCACGTTCGGTCAGTGCCTTGAATTCGTTATCGATCAGCTCAAGCAGGCGCTGTGCGTGGTCGATATCGTGGTTGAGCAGGTCTAGCAGTTCGGTGTCGTGCATTTCGGGCTCTGGGGATCGGGCGTCCAACATCCCCAGCGCTGCCCTTGGACTAGCGCTGGGATTCGAAGTCGAGCAACTTGCTCGCCACGCGTTGGCTGTCTACCTGGTAGGTGCCGTTGGCGATGGCTTGCTTGATCTTGTCGACCCGCTCCCGATCGACGGTAGGCAGGTCGCGCAGCTTGTCGGTGACCTTCTGCAGTTGCTGGGCATCGCTGCTCAGTTGCACGTTTTCACCGCTACGGGGGGACGTGGCAGCCGGCTCGCTGGTGGTCTGGCTGGCGCTGGTCTGGTTGGCGGTAACGCCTTCGTTCTTGCCGGCGTTGCCGGTACGTCCCGCGCTGGCGGGCGTGTTGGCATTATTGAGCCGGTTGAAGTCGATGACCATGATGCAGAACCTCTGGGTGTTATGGACGCTTACCGACCTTATCGACCAGGCCCAAACTAACTTTAGGGCAACTTCCGAAAAAATTCCCGGGTGCGGTGTGGCGCTGGAAAAACGGCACTCTACACGAATTGACTACGTGCCATACAAGAGTCGTGCCTACATGGCGACTTCCACTTGCCCAGGGCCGGTTACGCGGGCTTTGACCACGCGTTTGGAGTTGAGGTTGCGTACGCGTATCTGGTCACCTATGGCCCCTGCGGAAAGTGCCTCGCCCGGCATCTTGACCTGGACGGTGGAACTTCCGGCACTGATTACCACCTGATCACCCTTGTGGACTACCTCGGCCATTTCAACGTGGGTCGGCGTCAGGATCTGATCGACCAGGACGGGGCGTGTGAGCTTGTAGCCTTCCGCTTGGGAAGGCGCCGTAAGGTAGCCCTGGGAGAGCAGCCCCACATCACGTTCGACCAGGTTGTAATCGCGGGAGGACAGTTCTTCCCCTTTGCGCATCGGGCGCGCTGCGACTATTACATTGCGGAACAGCCGGACCTGGGCAGGGACGAAGACCGACCAAGGGGTGCTGCCTTCGCAGCGAACCTTGACCGTCACCCGTCCGACCGGCTGTGCCGGGCTCTCCAGGCTGACCGTCAAATCCCTGTCGCAAGTGGCGAGGCGCAGGCGTGGGTCCAATCGGCTCACCTGGATCTCGTAGCGTCCCTCGATGCCGCTATTCTGGAGATATTCCTCTACCTTGAACTCAAGAAACCCTTCGGTGGAGCCGATAAGGACTTCGGGCGGCGTGAGTCCTTCTGCCTGTGCGCCGTTGTGGCTCAGGCAGAACAAAACGGGTAAAAAGGCCCATGACCGGTGGCGGCGATGTGCTATCAAGTGTCGGAAAAGCGTCGTTATCGGATTCATGCAATTCAAAAAAGCAAGGCTCGTGCCGCCTGCTAATCTATGGCGAAGCGTCCTGAAGCTCAAAAGGGGAGAGTCCTGGCATGGCCGGTGTATTGGATTCGGTTAACCAGCGTACGCAACTGGTGGGGCAGAACCGCCTGGAGTTGCTGTTGTTCCGGCTGGATGGACCCCAGCTCTACGGGATCAACGTGTTCAAGGTGAAGGAGGTGCTCCAGTGCCCCAAGCTCACCATCATGCCCAAGTCCAGCCCGGTGGTTCGGGGCGTGGCGAATATCCGCGGGGGGACCATCCCCATCCTCGACCTGTCCATGGCGACGGGGCGCAGGCCGCTGAGTGATCTCAAGAACAGCTTCGTGATCATCACGGAGTACAACAGCAAGGTTCAGGGGTTCCTGGTGCGCTCGGTGGAGCGAATCATCAACATGAACTGGGAAGAAATCCATCCGCCACCCAAGGGCACCGGGCGTGAGCACTACCTGACCGCGGTCACGCGCGTCGACAAGAACCTGGTCGAGATCATCGACGTGGAGAAAATCCTCGCCGAAGTCGCGCCGACCTCGGAGGTCATTTCCGAAGGCGTGATCGATCACGAGACCCAGGCCAGCGCCGTTACCAAGCGCGTGCTGATCGTCGATGACTCGTCTGTGGCGCGCAAGCAGCTGGTCCGCTGCCTGGAGACGGTCGGGGTGGAGGTGGTCTCGTTGAACGATGGCCGCCAGGCGTACAACTACCTGCATGACCTGGTCGAGCAGGGCAAGGCGCCGGAGAAAGAACTCCTGATGATCATTTCCGACATCGAGATGCCGGAGATGGACGGCTACACCCTGACGGCGGAGATCCGTGGCGATCCGAGAATGCAGAAGCTGCACATCCTCCTGCATACTTCGCTCTCCGGCGTATTCAACCAGGCGATGGTGAAGAAAGTTGGCGCGGATGACTTCCTCGCCAAGTTCCGACCTGACGAGCTGGCTTCGAGGGTGATCGAGCGGATCAGGATTGCGGACGGGGCGTGAGGGGGATTCCTTCCCCAGGTACAGATATGAATGAGGCGGCCCTAGTGTCTTCAGGTAACTTGGATTTCGAGCAGTTCCGGACTTTCCTGGAAAAAACCTGCGGCATATTGCTGGGAAGCAATAAGCAGTACCTGGTTTCCAGCCGTCTGAACAAGCTGATGGAACAGAACGGCATCAAGACGCTGAGCGAGCTGGTTCAGAAGATCCAGAACGCCCCGCGCAGCGGCCTGCGAGAGCAGGTCGTGGATGCGATGACCACCAACGAAACGCTCTGGTTCCGGGATACCTACCCCTTCGAAGTGCTCAAGGGCCGCATCCTGCCCGAGCTGATCAAGGCCAACCCGAACCAGCCCCTGCGGATCTGGTCGGCGGCGAGTTCCTCCGGGCAGGAGCCGTTCTCCATCTCCATGGCCATCGACGAGTTCGAGCGGACCAACCTGGGACAGCTCAAGGCCGGTGTGCGCATCGTCGCCACCGACCTGTCCACGGCGATGCTCGCGGCCTGCCGTGCTGGTGAATATGACAGCCTGGCCATGGGACGTGGCTTGTCCCAGGAGCGGCTCACCCGCTTCTTCGACCCGAAGGGGCCGGGACGCTGGGTGGTCAAGCCGGCGATTCGCAATCGCGTGGAATTCCGTGCCCTGAACCTGCTGGACAGCTACGCCTCCCTCGGCAAGTTCGACATCGTGTTCTGCCGCAACGTGCTGATCTACTTCTCCGCCGATGTGAAGAAGGACATCCTCACCCGCATCCACGCGACCCTGAAACCCGGTGGTTACCTGTTCCTCGGGGCCTCCGAGGCGCTGAACGGCCTGCCGGACCTCTACCAGATGGTCCAGTGCAACCCGGGCATCATCTACAAGGTGAAGTGACCGGTGGTGATCCTGAAAGGAGGCGCAAGCCTCCTTTTTTGTGCCTGCCATTCGGTCGTGCCGCGTTTTGCCGCTGGGCGGCAATCGCCTCTGCCGCCTTGCCACCCTGGCCTTGGCAAAGCGGCAAGCCCTTACCGCTGATCTCCGTGCTGTCGTCCTGAATTCATCTCAACCCTTTGTTTTAAAAGGATTTTAAAAATTGGCACAGCCCTTGCTAAATGTCCGGCAGACAAACCGTCATTGCCGCACGGCAAAGGTTGGAAGAGATGAGCATCAGTTTCGAAAGCGCCCTTGGCATCCACGAGTCGGCCCTGCGGTTCCGCACCCAGCGTGCCGAAGTGCTGGCCAACAACATCGCCAACGCCGACACGCCCAACTACAAGGCGCGTGACCTGGACTTCTCCTCCGTGCTCGCCGAGCAGGCGGAGAAGGCTTCCAAGGGCACCTTCCAGGCCACGCTGACCAACGCGCGCCATATCGCGGCCGAAGGCACCGGCATGCTGGATGAGTCCCTCAAGTACCGCACCCCGTTCCAGCCTTCGATCGACCAGAACACCGTCGACCTGCAGCAGGAGCAGGCCAGCTACACCGAGAACTCCGTGCAGTTCCAGGCCAGCTTCACCCTGCTCAACAGCAAGTTCAAAGGGCTCGTCAACGCGCTGCGTGGCGAGTAAGGAGAGCGATCATGTCCCTGTCCAGCGTCTTCAACATTGCCGGCACCGGCATGAGTGCCCAGAGCACCCGGCTGAACACCGTCTCCAGCAACATCGCCAACGCTGAGACCGTGTCCTCCAGCATCGACAAGACCTACCGCGCCCGCCACCCGGTGTTCGCCACCATGTACCAGAGCCAGCTCAACGGCCAGGGCAGCGACCAGGGTTCCCTGTTCGCCCCCGAAGACGAGTCCGGTCGTGGCGTTCAGGTGCTGGGCGTGGTCGAAGACCAGAGCGCGCTGGTGCCGCGCTACGAGCCGAACCATCCCGCCGCCAACGCGGACGGCTACGTTTACTACCCCAACGTCAACGTGGTCGAGGAAATGGCGGACATGATCTCCGCCAGCCGAGCCTTCCAGACCAACGTCGAAATGATGAACACCGCCAAGCAGATGATGCAGCGCGTGCTGACCCTGGGTCAGTGAGTGCGTGAGGGAGCGACAAGATGAGCGTTGACGTAGGCGCCACCACCAGTTCTTCGGTACTGGATCAATACAAGCTCAAGGAAACCACCAAGTCGAAGGAGCTGGGCAAGGACCAGTTCCTCCAGTTGCTGGTGGCACAGATGAACAACCAGAACCCGCTGGACCCGCAGACCAACAGCGAGTTCGTGGCGCAGCTTGCCCAGTTCAGTACCGTCGAAGGCCTGGACAACCTGAACAAGAGCGTCAACACCATCCTCTCCAGCACCCAGTCTTCCCAGGCGCTGCAGGCGTCCTCCCTGGTCGGGCGCAAGGTCATGGTCCCCTCCAGCAAGGCCGTGGTCGATCCTGCCGAAGGGCTCACCGGCACCGTCAGCCTCACCAGTTCCACGTCCAACCTCTACGTCAACGTGCTGGACGAGAAGGGCAACACCGTCAACCGCGTCAACCTGGGTGCACAGAAGGCCGGTGCGGTCAGCTTCACCTGGGATGGCAAGGACTCCAGCGGCAACGCCGTTGCCAAGGGCACCTACACCTTCAAGGCCGAGGCCGGGGTCGATGGCAAGACAGTCGCCATGGGCACCGTCCTCCCGGCCAACGTCGACAGCGTCACCCTGGGCCAGAACGGCGGGGAAATGACGCTCAACCTCGCAGGGCTCGGCAGCATCGCGCTTTCCAAGGTCCAGGTCATCGGTAAGTAATCGTCGACGCTGTCGGCGCAACAGGAGCATCCCATGTCGTTCAACATCGGCCTCAGCGGCATCCGCGCCGCCTCCAGTGACCTCAACATCACTGGCAACAACATCGCCAACGCCGGGACCGTGGGCTTCAAGCAGTCCCGTGGTGAGTTCCAGGACCTGTACTCGGCGTCTGTGCTGGGCTCCGGCAGCAAGACCATCGGCAGCGGCGTGCTGCTGGCCAACGTCGCCCAGCTCTACAACCAGGGCACCATCGACTACACCGAAAACGCCCTCGACCTGGCCATCAACGGCAACGGTTTCTTCGTCACCAGCAACAACGGCGCCGTCAGCTACACCCGTGCCGGCTACTTCGGTACCGACAAGAACGGCTTCATCGTCGACAACAACGGCTACCGTCTCCAGGGTTACACGGTAGATGCCAGTGGTGCGCTGCAAAGCGGTGTGGTGGGTGATCTCACCATCAAGACCAACAACCAGCAGCCCAAGGCCACCGCCACCATCACCCAGCCGTTCAACCTGAACTCCAGCAACACCCCGCCGACGGTGTCGCCGTTCAACCCGGCCGACCCGAAGAGCTACAACTCTTCGACCTCGGTCAACATCTATGACTCCCAGGGCAACCCCCACGTCATGACCCAGTACTTCGTCAAATCGGCCACACCGGCGAACACCTGGACCATGAACGTGCTGATCGATGGCCGTAACCCCACCAACCCGGCCTCCACCACGCCCATGAGCACGCCGGTGGGCTTCACCACCTCCGGCCAGCTGGACACCTCCACCTTCGCCAACACCGGCGGCTTCGCCGTCAACGCCGACGGCACCCTGGGCATCAACGGCTGGGTGCCGGCCGTGTCCAACGGCGCCACCCCGCCGGTGTGGAGTGCCAACGGTGCCGCTGCCGCCCCGAGCATCACCTTCGATATCCGCGGCTCCACCCAGTTCTCCAGTGCCTTCGCTGTTGCCAGCGTGGCCCAGGATGGCTACACCACCGGCCAGCTGGCCGGTCTGCAGATCGATGACAAGGGCATGATCTACGCCCGCTACACCAACGGTCAGACCCAGCTCCAGGGCCAGGTCGTCCTGGCGAACTTCGCCAACGTCCAGGGCCTGACCCCGGTGGGCAAGACCTCCTGGGTCGAATCCTCCGAATCCGGTGCGCCGGTGATCGGCACCCCGCGTGCCGGCACCCTGGGGGCTCTCCAGTCCGGTGCCCTGGAGTCCTCCAACGTGGACATCTCCACCGAGCTGGTCGACCTGATCGTGGCGCAGCGCAACTACCAGGCCAACGCCAAGACCATCGAGACCGAGAACGCGGTGACCCAGACCATCATCAACCTGCGTTGAGTGAGTGGCCGCCGCCCGTCAAAAGGGTGGCGGCGACCTTGCCGCTGGCGGCATCCCCTCGCCGCCACGGCATTCCAAGGCCTCCATGTGAGGCCTTTTTCTTTTTGATTTTTCCTTATTCGTCAATGAGTTGTCTCGATTTTTGCGGGCCTGGCACAGCAATTGCTATAGACCCTGCAAAGCAATGCGGGCGTCAAAAGCCCACCTTGGAGACCTCCATGGACAAGATGCTCTACATCTCCATGACCGGTGCCAGCCAGAACACCCTGGCCCAGCGCGCTCATGCCAACAACCTGGCGAACGTATCCACCACCGGGTTCCGTCGCGACTTCGAACAGGCGCGTTCCATGCCCGTGTTCGGCGACACCTTCCCGGCGCGCGTGTTCGCCATGAGCGAACGTCCCGGGACCGACTTCACCCCCGGTGCCCTGCAGGAGACCGGGCGCGACATGGACATCGCCATCGGCGGGGAGGGCTGGATCGTCGTGCAGGCGCCGGACGGCAGCGAAGGCTACGTGCGCACCGCCAGCCTCCAGGTGGACGCCAACGGCCAACTGCGAGCCGGCAATGGGTTGCCGGTTATCGGCAACGCCGGGCTGATCGCCATTCCGCCGGAGCAGAAGGTGGAGATCGGTTCCGACGGCACCATCAGCATCCGCGCCCTGGGCGAGGCCCCCAACGTGATGGCCGAGGTGGACCGCATCAAGCTGGTCAACCCCGATCCCAAGCAGCTGGAGAAGGGCCTCGATGGCCTGATCCACACCAAGAACAAACAGCCGGCGGACGTGGATGGCACGGTCAAGCTCACCTCGGGCTTCCTCGAGGCGAGCAACGTCAATGCCGTCGAGGAGATGACTGCGATCCTCTCCCTGTCCCGTCAATTCGAACTGCACGTGAAGATGATGCGCACCGCTGAGGACGACGCCGCGGCGATGGCACGGGTCATGCAGCTCAGCTAACAACCAGTACGCGGCGCCATGACTTCGGCGCCCGAGGAGAATGACGATGATTCCGGCACTTTGGGTCAGCAAGACGGGTTTGGCGGCTCAGGACATGAACCTGACCACCATCTCCAACAACCTGGCCAACGTCTCCACCACCGGCTTCAAGCGCGACCGCGCCGAATTCCAGGACCTGCTCTACCAGATCCGCCGCCAGCCCGGCGCCCAGAGCACCCAGGACAGCCAACTGCCCAGCGGCCTGCAGTTGGGTACCGGTGTGCGCATCGCCGGCACCCAGAAGATCTTCACCCAGGGCAGCCTGCAGACCACCGAGCAGCCGCTGGACCTGGCCATCAATGGGCGCGGCTTCTTTCAGATCCTCATGCCGGACGGCACCGTCTCCTACACCCGCGACGGCAGCTTCCACCTGAACTCCGACGGGCAGATCGTCACCAGCCAGGGCTACCCCCTGGAGCCGGCCATCGTCCTGCCCGCCCAGGTCCAGACCTTCACCGTCGGCGAGGACGGCACCGCCTCGGTGACCACCTTCGGCAACCCCACGCCCCAGGTGATCGGCAACATCCAGACCGCCGACTTCGTCAACTACGGCGGCCTGCAGGCCATCGGCAACAACCTGTTCCTGGAGACCGCCGCCAGCGGTGCGCCGCAGGTCGGCACCCCGGGCCTCACCGGCCTCGGCAACGTCCTGCAGAACACCCTGGAGAACTCCAACGTCAGCGTGGTGGAGGAGCTGGTGGACATGATTACCACCCAGCGTGCCTACGAGATGAACTCCAAGGTCATCTCCACCGCCGACTCCATGCTCGGCTACATCTCGCAGAACCTGTAACGCCCCGAGGTAAGTTGTCATGAACCGGCTGCTCATCATCGCCCCGTTGCTCGCCACCCAGCTCCTCGCTGGGTGCGTCGCGCCGCCGCCCAAGCCGAACGACCCGTACTACGCGCCGGTGCTGCCCCGCACCCCAATGCCGGCCGCGCAGAACAACGGCGCCATCTACCAGCCCGGGTTCGAGACCAACCTCTACAACGACCGCAAGGCCTACCGCGTGGGTGACATCATCACCATCACCCTCAACGAGCGGACCCAGGCCAGCAAGAACGCCAACTCGCAGATCCAGAAGAACAGCAAGGCCAACATCGGCCTGACCTCCCTGTTCGGCGGCGGCGTCTCGATCAGCAACCCCAGCACCAAGCTGAACCCCCTGGAAGCCGAAGACCTCACGCTGTCCGCCGGCTACAACGGCACCCGTGACGCCAACGGCACCTCCAAGGTAGGGCAGAGCAACAGCCTGACCGGTTCCATCACCGTCACGGTCTCCGAGGTGATGCCCAACGGCATCCTCGCAGTACGCGGCGAGAAGTGGCTGACCCTGAACACCGGCGACGAACTGGTGCGCATCGCCGGCCTGGTGCGTGCGGACGACATCGGCACCGACAACACCGTGTCTTCCACCCGCGTGGCCGACGCCCGTATCACCTACTCGGGCACCGGCGCCTTCGCCGACGCCAGCCAGCCGGGCTGGTTCGACCGCTTCTTCATGAGCCCGCTGTGGCCGTTCTGAGCAGGTAGCGCGACATGAAACGATTCACCGCAGCCCTTTGCCTGTTGCTTGCCAGCACCCTCGCTCATGCCGAGCGGCTGAAGGACCTGGCCAGTATTCAGGGCGTGCGTAACAACCAGCTGATCGGCTACGGCCTGGTGGTGGGCCTCAACGGCACCGGCGACCAGACCACCCAGACGCCCTTCACCCTGCAGACCTTCAACAACATGCTGGCCCAGTTCGGCATCAAGGTGCCGGCGGGTTCGGGCAACGTGCAGCTGAAGAACGTCGCCGCCGTCTCCATCCATGCCGACCTGCCGCCCTTCGCCAAGCCCGGCCAGACCCTGGACGTGACCATCTCCTCCATCGGCAACGCCAAGAGCCTGCGCGGCGGCAGCCTGCTGATGACCCCGCTGAAGGGCATCGACGGCAACGTCTACGCCATCGCCCAGGGCAACCTGGTGGTGGGGGGCTTCGACGCCCAGGGCAGCGACGGCTCCAAGATCACCGTCAACGTCCCGTCGTCCGGCCGGATTCCCGCCGGTGCCACTGTCGAGCGCCCGGTGCCGAGCGGCTTCGATCAGGGCAATACCCTGACTCTGAACCTCAACCGCCCGGACTTCACCACCGCCAAGAACATCGTCGACAAGCTCAACGAACTGCTTGGCCCAGGCGTTGCCCAGGCCATCGACGGCGGTTCGGTACGGGTCAGCGCCCCGCTGGATCCGAACCAGCGCGTGGACTACCTCTCGGTGATCGAGAACCTGGAAATCGAATCCGGCAAGGCCGTGGCCAAGGTCATCATCAACTCGCGCACCGGCACCATCGTCATCGGCCAGGACGTGCGCGTGCAGCCGGCCGCCGTCACCCACGGCAGCCTCACCGTCACCATCACCGAAGACCCCATCGTCAGCCAGCCGGGCGCCTTGTCCGGCGGGCAGACGGCCGTCGTACCGCGTTCCAAGGTCAAGGCCGACCAGGAGGCGAAGCCGATGTTCAAGTTCGCTCCCGGTACCTCGCTGGACGAGATCGTCCGCGCGGTCAACCAGGTGGGGGCGTCTCCTTCCGACCTGATGGCCATCCTCGAGGCGCTCAAGCAAGCCGGCGCTCTCCAGGCTGACCTGATCGTGATCTGAGGTAGCGATCATGGACTCCAGGCTCACTACGGGCCTCGCCACGCGCGGGGCCATCGACTCCGGTGCCTTCACCGACCTGAACCGCATGGCCCAGTTCAAGGTGGGCAAGGGGCGCGACGGCGAGGAAAACGTCAAGAAGGTCGCCCAGGAGTTCGAGTCGCTGTTCGTCAACGAGATGCTGAAGTCCATGCGTGCCGCCGGCGACGTCTTCGCCGAAGGCAACTTCCTCAACAGCAACGAGAGCAAGACCTACCGCGACATGTACGACCAGCAGCTTGCGGTCACCATCTCCAAGGGCCACGGCATCGGCCTGGCCGATGTGCTGACCCGCCAGTTGAGCAAGACCAAGTCCACCGGCAAGGCCAACCCCTTCGCCCAGGTGGCCGAGACCGCCGGAGCCCAGTGGCCGCAGAAGGGCAGCAGCCCGGTGGCTGCGCCGGAGGCGGGCCGGGACGATTCCAAACTGCTGGCCCAGC
This sequence comes from Pseudomonas sp. FeS53a, assembly GCF_000931385.1. Classification (NCBI taxonomy): domain Bacteria; kingdom Pseudomonadati; phylum Pseudomonadota; class Gammaproteobacteria; order Pseudomonadales; family Pseudomonadaceae; genus Pseudomonas; species Pseudomonas sp. FeS53a. The sequence continues at coordinate 67,740 of NZ_JYFT01000056.1, read as the reverse complement.
GCCGTATCAGCCTGCCCAGCCGCTTCACCGACCGCCTGCTGGCCGGCATCGTGCCGCCTGCGGGGGCCGCAGACAGCAAGCAGGCCCTGGCCGGCTCCGATTGGCTACCGGCCAAGTCCTATGGCGCGCCCGAGCGCGGCGTGGCCTCGGTGGACGGCGACAACGCCGTGATCGGCCGGCGCATTGCCCAGCCGCCGCTGGCGCCGGGCAAGCCCGCGTTCAGCTCGCCGCAGGAATTCATCGACACCATGATGCCCATGGCCCAGGAAGCGGCGAAGAGCATCGGCGTCGACCCGCGCTTCCTGGTGGCCCAGGCTGCACTGGAGACCGGCTGGGGCAAATCCATCATCCGCCAGCAGGACGGCAGCAGCAGCCACAACCTGTTCGGCATCAAGTCCCACGGTTGGGACGGCCAGTCGGCCCGCGCCGTGACCACCGAATACAAGGACGGCGAAGCCGTCAAGGAAGCGGCCTCGTTCCGCGCCTACGACTCGTACCGGCAGAGCTTCCGTGACTACGTGAGCTTCCTGCAGGGAAATGACCGTTACCAGGACGCACTGGCCGTGACCGACAAACCCGAGCGCTTCGTGCGCGAACTGCAGCAGGCCGGCTACGCCACCGACCCGCAGTACGCCCGCAAGGTCACGCAGATCGCGCGCCAGATGCAGACTTACCAGGCCGTCGCATCGGTCGGTTCGGTGCCCAACTCATGAGGATGAGCAATGGCTGACCTTCTCTACATCGGCCTGTCCGGCCTGCGCAGCACGCAGACCTCGCTGACCACGACCGGACACAACATCAGCAACGTCAACACGCCCGGCTTTTCACGCCAGCAGACGGTGCAGCAGACCAACCTCCCACAGTTCACTGGCGGCGGCTACATCGGTTCCGGCAGCCAGGTGACGGATGTGCGCCGCCTGGCCAGCGAGTTCCTCACCTCGCAGCTGCGCACCGCCACCAGCCAGAACAGCGAGCTGCAGGCATTCAAGAGCCAGATCGAACAGCTCGACTCGCTGCTGTCCAGCACCACCACCGGCATCAGCCCGGCGCTGAAGAGCTTCTTCACCTCGCTGCAGACCGCCTCCCAGGACCCGGCGTCCCTGGCCGGGCGCGAGGCCGTGCTGTCCCAGGCCAAGAGCCTCTCGGACACCTTCAACACGCTCTACAGCCAGTTCGACAAACAGAACGAACAGATCAACAGCCAGCTCGGTGCGCTGACCACTCAGATCAACTCCCTGGCCGCCAACGTCGCCTCCTATAACGACGCCATCGCCAAGGCGCGTGCCAACGGCTCCGAGCCCAACGACCTGCTGGACGCTCGCGAAGAGGCGATCCGGCAGATCTCCGAGATGGTCGGCGTGAAGACCCTTGAGCAGAAGGACGGCACCCTCAGCCTGTTCATTGGCACCGGCCAGCCGCTGGTAGTGGGCAACTCCGCCTCCACCCTGAAAGCCTCGCCGGGCGTCAACGATCCGTCGCGCTACCAGATCGAGCTCATCACCGGCGGCGTCTCGCAGATCGTCACCGACCAGGTGACCGGCGGCGAGATGGGTGGGCTGATTGCCTACCGTGATACCGCGCTGGACCAGTCCTACAACGCCCTGGGCCAGCTCGCCATCACCATCAGCGACACGGTCAACAAGCAACTGGGCCAGGGCCTGGACCTGGTTGGTCGGGCCGGCAGCCCGCTCTTCGCCAATATCAACTCGGCCCAGGCGGCATCTCTGCGTGTACTGGCGGCTACCACCAACACCGGTACGGCCAGTGGTGTCCTCAACATCACCAACACCAGCCAGATGACCTCCAGCGACTACCGGCTGGACTTCGACGGCACCAACTTCACCGCGCTGCGCCTGTCCGACAACGCCAGCATGACCGTCACGGTCACCGGCACCGGCCCCTACACCCTGAGCTTCGCCGACGCCTCGGGTGTCAACCAGGGCTTCCAGGTGCAGTTGAACGCACTGCCGGCCGCCGGTGACCGTTTCACCCTGCAGCCGACCCGTCGCGGCGCTGCCGACTTCGGCGCGACGCTGCAGTCCGCCGACCAGTTGGCGTTCGCCGGTTCGGCCCGCGCCGAAGCCACCACCAACAACCGGGGTACCGGCGCCATCGGGCAGCCGGCGCTGGTGAACGGCCCGTCGCCCATCGACCTCACCGACCTGCAGGACCTGTTCGGCACCACCGGTCGCAAGCTGACGTTCGATTCGACCACCAACACCCTGACCGGCACCTTGCCGCCCGGCGCGACCCTGAGCTACGTCTCGCCGTCCACCACGGCGCTGACCCCCGGGCAGAACAACACCCTGCGGCTGAGCTACACCGACCCGTCCACCAACAACAGCTACACCTACGAGTTCACCGTCTCGGGCATTCCCCAGGGCGGCGACAGCTTCACCCTGGCCTTCAACACCAAGGGCACCGCAGACAACCGCAACGGTCTCGCCCTGGTGGGGTTGCAGACCAAGCAGACGGTCAACATCGGTGCCACCAGCGCCACCTACAACGACTCCTACAGCGCCCTGGTGGAGAAGGTCGGTGCGCTCACGTCCCAGGTGCGGGTCAACGCGGCCTCTTCCGAGGCGGTACAGAAGCAGGCCCAGGACAGCCGTGACTCCCTGTCGGGCGTGAGCCTGGACGAAGAGGCCGCCAGCCTCATCCGGTTCCAGCAGTACTACAATGCCAATGCCCAGGTCATTCAAGTTGCGCGGGCGCTGTTCGATACCCTGATCGGCGCCTTCAACTGAGGCTGATGCGATATGAGAATCTCCACCATCCAGGCCTTCAACAACCAGGTTGCCGGCCTGCAGCGAAACTACTCCAACGTCACCCGCACCCAGGAACAGATCAGCACCGGCAAGCGCATCCTCACGCCGGCTGACGACCCGGTGGCGTCCGTGCGCCTCCTGCAGCTCAGCCAGGAGGAGTCGCTGAACGGCCAGTACAAGTCGAACATCACCGCCGCCAAGAACAGCCTCAATGCCGAAGAGGCCGTCCTGACCTCGGTGGGCAACGTGCTGCAGCGCATCCGCGAGATTGCCGTACAGGCGGGCGACGGTGGCCAGGACTCCACTGACAAGGCAGCTCTGGGCACCGAGCTGCAACAGCGCGAGGACGAGTTGCTCAGCCTGCTCAACAGCCGTGACTCCAGCGGCAAGTACCTGTTCGGCGGCTCCCAGGCCGACACCGCGCCGTTCGTCCGCAATGCCGACGGCACCTACAGCTACCTGGGTGACGAGGGGCGGCGCGAAGTGCAGGTGGCCAGCAGCACTTTCCTCGCCCTGGGCGACAACGGCAAGGCGCTGTTCGAGGACGTGTTCAACGCCAACCGCGTGACCACCTCCCAGGGGACCGTCGGTACCGGCAGTACCGCGCGCATCGCCCAGGGCCTGGTGGTGGACAAGGTCGATTACGACACCATCTTCCCCGCCAGCAACCCGCCAGCGGCCACCGATGCCATCGGTATCCACTTCCTCGACTCTCAGAACTATGTGGTCTACAACCCGGCCACTCTGCCACCGGGCTACAACTGGGCCACCTACAACCCGGCCACGCCGCCCACCGGCCAACTGGCTACCGGGGCGTTCGATACCAACAGCGCCACCCCTAACTTCGTCACCTACGGCGGCGTCAAGGTGCAGATCGACGGCAAGCCCGCCACTGGCGACGACTTCAGCATCAACCGCAACCCATCCCAGGAGAAGCGTGGGCTGCTGAACGTGGTCTCCGACCTGCGCAAGGCCCTTCAATCCTCCTCTGATGGCCCGGTGGGGAACCTGCAGATTCGCGATTCGGTGGCGGTGGCACTGTCCAACCTCGAAGCGGTGAATACCAAGGTACTTGCCGTGCAGGGCTCCATCGGTGCGCGCCTGAACACCCTGGAGACCACCGAAGGGTTCGTCGACGACGTCAGTCTGGTGAACAAGGCCGTGCAATCCGAGCTGGAGGACCTGGACTATGCCGAGGCCATCTCGCGCCTCACCATGCAGTCCACCATCCTGCAGGCGGCGCAGCAGAGCTTCGTCAAGATCAACGGCCTGAGCCTGTTCAACTTCCTCAACTGATCGACCTTCTTTGCACTGCTGGCGGCGCCCTGTCCCTGGGACACGGCGCCGCCTTGCATTCCGGTGGGTTGGCACCATGCTTGCTTCGTGACCTGAAAACCGAATAGAACGCCATAATTCCGTCAGCACGACAGGCGCAGGGCCGTCGGCGAAGCCGGTGGCGGCAGGGCAGGGGAGAACACGCATGTTCGATGGCAAGTCCGTATTCGTATCCGGAGGCACCGGCTCGTTCGGTCGCTCCTTCATCCGCAGCCTGCTCAAGCGCTACCAGCCCAAGCGCGTGGTGGTGTTCTCGCGGGATGAACTCAAGCAGTACGAGATGCAGCAGGAGTTCAATGCCCCCTGCATGCGCTACTTCCTGGGCGACGTGCGCGACGCCGACCGCGTTCAGCAGGCCCTGCGCGGCATCGACCTGGTTGTCCACGCCGCAGCCCTCAAGCAGGTACCGGCGGCTGAATACAACCCCACCGAATGCATCCGCACCAACGTCGGTGGCGCCGAGAACATCATCAACGGCGCCATCGCCAATGGCGTGCAGAAGGTGGTGGCGCTCTCCACCGACAAGGCCTCCAGCCCCATCAACCTCTACGGCGCCACCAAACTGCTGAGCGACAAGCTGTTCGTCGCCGCCAACAACATCACCGGCGATCACCAGACCCGCTTCGCCGTCGTCCGCTACGGCAACGTGGTCGGCTCGCGGGGCTCGGTGCTGCCGTTCTTCCGCAAGCTGCTGGCCGACGGCGCCCGCGAGCTGCCGATCACCGATGCGCGCATGACCCGCTTCTGGATCACCCTCGACCAGGGCGTCGACTTCGTCATGCGCAGCTTCGAGCGTATGCAGGGCGGCGAGCTGTTCGTGCCGAAGATCCCCTCCGCACGCATCACCGACCTGGCCGAGGCCCTCGCACCGGGCCTGCCCCATCGCCTGGTGGGCATCCGCCCGGGCGAGAAGCTGCACGAGATGATGATTTCCCGCGATGACAGCTCCCACACCTGGGAATTCGACAGCCACTTCGTCATTGCCCCCTCCATCAACTTCAACATGCAGTACGACTACGCCTGTGACGGCCTGGGAGGGATCGGGCGGGCCGTGGAGGAGGGCTTCGAGTACGTCTCTGACAGCAATCCCCACTACCTCAGCGTCGCCGAACTGCGCGAGCTGGCCGAGGCCTGGTCCTGAGCATGATTCCCTACGGACGCCAGAGCATTTCCCAGGCGGACATCGACGCCGTCGTCGAGACCCTCAACTCCGACTGGCTGACCCAGGGGCCGGCCATCGAGCGTTTCGAGGGCGCCTTCGCCGCCCGCTGTGAGGCCGCCCACGGCATCGCCGTCAGCAACGCCACGGCAGCCCTGCACATCGCCTGCCTGGCCCTCGACCTGGGCCCGGGGGACTGGCTCTGGACCAGCCCCAACACCTTCGTCGCCAGTGCCAATTGCGCGCTCTACTGCGGCGCCCAGGTGGACTTCGTCGACATCGACCCGCGCACCCTCAACCTCGACGTGGACCTGCTGGAGGTTCGCCTCGCCCAGGCCGAGCAGCGCGGCCGGTTGCCCAAGGTGCTGGTGCCGGTGGCCTTCGCCGGGCAGAGCTGCGACATGGCGCGCATCGCCGCGCTGGCCCGGCGCTACGGCTTCCGCGTGATCGAGGACGCCTCCCACGCCGTCGGCGCCGCCTACCTCGGGCGCCCGGTGGGCTGCGGCGCCCATGCCGACATCAGCGTGTTCAGCTTCCACCCGGTGAAGATCATCACCACCGGCGAGGGCGGCATGCTCACCACCCAGGACCCGCACCTGGCGGAGCGCCTGCGGCGCCTGCGCAGCCACGGCATCACCCGCGACCCGGCCGCGATGACTGAAGCCAGCCACGGCCCCTGGTACTACCAGCAGCTGGAACTGGGCTTCAACTACCGCATGACCGACCTGCAGGCCGCCCTCGGCTTCTCCCAGTTGCAGCGCCTGGAGGCCTTCGTCGCCCGTCGCCGGGCCCTGGCCGAGCGCTACGACGAGTTGCTCGCCGACCTGCCGCTGCGTCTGCCGGGGCGCCAGGAGGGGGCCGACTCGGCCTGGCACCTCTACCCGGTGCGCCTGCGGCTGGACGCCATCCGCCGCAGCCACCGCGAAGTGTTCGAGGGACTGCGGGCCGCCGGCATCGGCGTCAACCTGCACTACATCCCGGTGCACCTGCAGCCTCATTACCAGCGGCTGGGCTTCGCCCCGGGCGACTTCCCCGAGGCCGAGCGCTACTACGCCGAGGCCCTGAGCCTGCCGCTCTTCCACGGCATGACCGATGACCAGCAGGAGCGGGTGGTGCAGGCACTGACCACCCTCCTGCGCTGACAGGAGACGCGCCATGCGCGAACTGACCGAGCAGGAACGTTTCTGGCAGGGCGAGTTCGGTGACGACTACGTCGACCGCAACGACGGCGAGCGCCACGTGGCCAGTGCCACCGCCTTCTTTGCCCAGGCCCTGCGCCGTGCCGGGCGGCTCGACAGCCTGCTGGAGCTGGGCACCAACCGCGGGCTCAACCTCCAGGCGCTGCACCGGCTGCTGCCGGATGCTGCCCTGCATGGCGTCGAGCTGAATGCCAAGGCCCACGCCATCGCCCAGGGGCTGGGCATCGCCGAGGTCTGGCACGGCTCGCTGTTCGATTACCCGGTGCACCAGCCGGTGGACCTGGCGTTCACCCGTGGCGTGCTCATCCACCTGCCGCCCGAGCTGCTGCCCAAGGCCTACGCCAAGTTGTACGAGGCCAGCCGGCGCTACGTACTCGTCGCCGAGTACTACAACCCCTCACCGGTGGAGGTGAGCTACCGGGGGCACGCGGGCAAGCTGTTCAAGCGCGACTTCGCCGGCGAGCTGCTCGACCGCTACGAGGACCTGCGCCTGGTGGACTACGGCTTCGTCTACCGCCGTGACCCGAGCTTCCCCACCGACGACATCACCTGGTTCCTGCTGGAGAAGCGCCCATGAGCCGCGTCGCCATCATCCCCGCCCGAGGCGGCAGCAAGCGCATCCCGCGCAAGAACATCAAGCTCTTCCAGGGCCAGCCGATGATCGCCTACCCGATCCGCGCGGCCCTGCTGTCCGGGCTGTTCGACCGGGTTATCGTCAGCACCGACGACGAGGAGATTGCCAGCGTGGCCCGCGAACTGGGTGCCGAGGTGCCCTTCATGCGCCCGGTGGCCCTGGCCGACGACCATGCCGGCACGGTCGCGGTCATCCAGCACGCCGTTGCCGAGCTGGCGGCCGCCGGCCAACAGCCGGAGCTGGTCTGCTGCTTGTACGCCACCGCGCCCTTCGTCCAGGCCGATAGCCTGCAGGCCGGGCTGGATCTGCTGCTGCAACACCCCGATGCGCACTACGCCTTCACCGTCACCGATTTCGCTTCGCCGGTGCAGCGCGCCCTGCGCCTCACCGCCGAGGGCGGCGTGGAGTCGCTCTACCCGCAGTTCCGCGAAACCCGCTCCCAGGACCTGGAGCCGGCCTACCACGATGCCGGCCAGTTCTACTGGGGGCGTACCGAGGCCTGGACCCGTGGCGAGCCGATCCACGCCGCGCATTCGCGGCCGTTGGTACTGCCGCGCTTCCTGGTGCAGGACATCGATACCCCCGACGATTGGCACCGGGCCGAGCTGATGTACACCGCGCTGCTGCTGGAAGGGGACATCTGAATGCGGGTGCTGGTGCGGGCGGATGCGTCCCTGCGCATCGGCTCCGGCCATGTGATGCGCTGCCTGACCCTGGCCGAGGCGCTGCGCCAGGCCGGCTGCGACGTGCAGTTCGCCTGCCGGCCAGGCCTGGGTGACGGGCTGGCGCTGATCGCCGCCCGGGGGTTCCCGGTGCACCGCCTGGAAGGCATCGAGGATGAGCGCGCCTGCGTGGAGTCCCCCTTGCCCTGGGCAGAGGACCTGGCCGCCTTGTGGCAGGCGCTGCCCGCCGGCACGACATTCGACTGGTGCGTGGTGGACCACTACGGCCTCGGCGCCGAGTGGGAGCGGGGCGTTCGACTGCGCGCCCGCTGGGTTATGGCCATTGACGACCTGCTGCACCGCCCCCATGAGGTCGACCTGCTGCTGGACCAGAACGCCACCGCACGCCAACGCCTGGACGACGACTCGCTGGCGACTGTCCGGCAACCGCTGCTCGGGCCTCACTTCGCGCTCCTGCGCGAGGCTTTCCAGGGCGCGCCGATCGCTGTTGTCGAGCGGGTGGAGCGGGTATTGGTGAGCTTCGGCGGCGTGGACATCGGCGGCGAGACCCTGAAGGCCCTGGCGGCGCTGGAAACCTTTCCCGACGTGGCGGTCGACGTGGTCGCCGGTGCTGCCAACCCGGCGTGGAGCGAACTGGAGCAGCGGGTAAGCCAGCACCCCCGCTGGACCCTGCACCGCCACGTGGACGACTTTGCCGGGCTGATGCGCCAGGCCGACCTGTGCATCGGCGCCGGCGGCGGCACCACCTGGGAGCGCGCTGCGCTGGGCCTGCCGACGCTCTGCGTGGCCCTGGCGCCCAACCAGCGCCCCAATGCCGAGCGGCTGGCCGAGGCGGGCCTGCACCTGTACCTGGGAGAGGCTGCCGACCTGGCGGTCGATGATTACCGTGCGGCGCTGCGGATCCTGCTCGGCAACCCGGGCCTGCGCCGCAGCCTGGCGGCGCGTGGGCGGGAGACTGTGGACGGGCGTGGCGTCCGACGCGTGGTCGCGGCCCTGCTGGCCCGTGACCTGCGCATGCGCGCGGCAACCCTGGACGACGCCCGGCTGCTGTTCGAAGGGCGCAACGCCGAGCCGGTGCGGCGGGCGTCGCTCAACACCGAGCCGGTGGAGTGGTCGTCCCATGTGCGCTGGCTGGAGCGTGTGCTCGCCAGCCCGGACCAGCACCTGCTGTGGCTGGCCGAGGCGGCGGACGGCCCGGTTGGCGTGCTGCGCTACGACCGCATCGAGGCGGCGCGGGTCGAGGTCTCGCTCTATCTGCTGCCCGGCCGCGATTCGGCCGGCTGGGGCCTGTACATGCTGCAGGCCGGTGAGGCGGCCCTGGCCCTTCACTGGCCGGAGGTGAGCGGGGTGGAGGCACGGGTACGCCCTGACAACCTCGCCTCGCTGTTACTCTTCGAGCGCGCCGGTTTCACCCAGCGTCACTGTGTGTTTCAACGAACCCTGCAGGGAGAGAGCCGATGAGCACCTTTCGGATCGGCGCCAGAGCCATCGGGCGTGATGCGGCACCCTTCGTCATCGCCGAGATGAGTGGCAACCACAACCAGTCCCTGGAGCGTGCCCTGGCGCTGGTGGATGCCGCCGCCGATGCCGGCGCCCACGCGCTGAAGCTGCAGACCTACACCCCGGACACCATGACCCTCGACCTGGACGAGGGCGAGTTCCACATCGGCGACCCCGACAGCCTGTGGAGCGGCACTTCGCTCTATCGCCTGTACGGTGAGGCCTACACCCCCTGGGAATGGCACGAACCGATCTTCCGCCGGGCTCGCGAGCGCGGGCTGGAGGCCTTCTCCACGCCGTTCGACGCCACCTCGGTGGACTTCCTCGAATCCCTTGGCGTGCCCGCCTATAAGATCGCCAGTTTCGAGAACGTCGACCTGCCGCTGATCCGTCGCGTGGCCGCCACCGGCAAGCCGCTGATCATCTCCACCGGAATGGCCAGCGTCGGCGAGATCCAGGACTGCGTCGACGCGGCACGCGGCGCCGGTTGCCGTGACCTGGTGCTGCTCAAGTGCACCAGCACCTACCCGGCCAGCCCGGCCAACACCCACCTGCGCAGCATTCCCCACATGCGCGAGCTGTTCGGTTGCGAAGTGGGGCTGAGCGACCACACCCTCGGCGTCGGCGCCTCGGTGGCGGCCGTCGCCCTGGGCGCCAGCGTGATCGAAAAGCACTTCACCCTGTCCCGTGCCGAGGGCGGGGTGGATTCCGCCTTCTCCCTGGAACCGGCCGAGCTGGCGGCCCTGGTGAGCGAAACCGAGCGGGCCTGGCAGGCCCTCGGGCAGGTCCACTACGGGCCCACGCCGGCTGAGCGCAAGTCCCTGGTGTTTCGTCGTTCCCTCTATGTGGTGCGTGACATCGCCGCCGGCGAGCCCTTCACGGCCGACAACGTGCGCGCCATCCGTCCGGGCCTCGGCCTGCCGCCCAAGCACCTGGACGAGGTGCTGCGCTGCGTTGCCAGCGAGCCGCTCAAGCGCGGCCAGGCGCTGGCCTGGCGGCACCTGTCGGGAGGCGGTCGATGAGCCGGGTGTGCATCCTCGACTACGGCTCCGGCAACGTCCGTTCGGTGGCGAATCTGTTCGCCACCCTGGGGGAAACCCGGGTTTCCAATGATCCCCAGGTGATCGCCGATGCCACCCACCTGGTGTTGCCCGGGGTGGGGGCCTACGGCGCGGCAATGGCGCGAATCGCCCAGAAATTGCCGCTGGACGGTGTGCGCCGTGCTGTCTTCGAACAGGGCAAGCCTTTCCTTGGCATCTGCGTGGGCATGCAGGTGCTCAGCGACGAGGGTCATGAATTCGGCCAGCATGCCGGGCTCGGCTGGATACCCGGTCGCGTGCTGGCGCTGGACAGTGCCGGCCTGCCGCTGCCCCACGTGGGCTGGAACGACATCCGGGGTGTGCGGCCCCACCCCCTGTTGCAGGGGCTGGAAGCCACGCCGGACTTCTACTTCGTGCACAGCTACGCCTTCGCCACGGCCTCGGCCGATGACGTCATCGCCACCGTCGAGTACGGCAGCCGCTTCCCGGCGGTGGTCGGGCGGGAGAACGTTTTGGGCGTGCAGTTCCACCCCGAGAAGAGCCAGCGGGCTGGCGCCCAGCTGCTGAAGAACTTCCTGGAGCTGGCATGAAGAAGAAACGCATCATCCCGGTCCTGCTGCTGAAAAACGGCCAACTGGTGCAGAGCAAGCGCTTTTCCCGCCACCAGGTGCTGGGCAATCCCTCCGCTGCCGTCCGCCGGCTCAGCGACTGGGCCGCCGACGAGCTGGTCTACCTGGATATCAGCCGCGACGACCACTACGACCTGGGCCGTGACGACCTGGGCAGCCGCAACCTGCAGGACATCGACGCCATCGTCGCCGAAGTCGCCCGGGCGTCCTTCATGCCGATCACCCTGGGCGGGCGCATCCGCTCGCTGGACGATATCGCCCGGCGCCTGGCCACGGGGGCGGACAAGGTCACGCTGAACACCGCCGCCCTGGACGACCCAAACCTGATCGAGGCGGCCAGCCGCGAATACGGCTCGCAGTGCATCGTGCTCTCGGTGGATGTCCTGCAGCAGGGTGACGACTACCGCGTGTTCGCCGAAGGCGGGCGTCGCGACACCGGCCGCCGTGTCGAGGACTGGGTGCGCGAGGCCCAGGAGCGGGGCGCCGGCGAGGTGATGGTGAATGCCATCGACCGGGACGGCGCGCGCCAGGGCTACGACCTGGCTCTGCTGGACCGGGTCTGCGCCAGCGTGCACATCCCGGTGATCGCCCTCGGGGGCGTGGGGGAGTGGTCGCACATGGCCCAGGCCCTGGAGCAGACCGGCGTCGACGCGGTGGCGGCGGCCAACATCTTTCATTACACCGACCAGAGCGTCTACCTGGCGCGCAAGTACCTGTTCGAGCAGGGGCTGAACGTTCGCAGCCCCCAGCTACTCAGTCTCTAGGAGCCTCTTCATGGAATATTGCAGCCGCTGCGTGTACCCCCGGGCCAGCGTCAACCTGATGCTGGACGAGCACGGTGTCTGCTCGGCCTGCCAGGTCGCCGAGCAGTTCGCCCAGCTGCCGCCCACCTTCTGGGACGAGCGCCGCAAGCGCTTCGAGCGGGTGCTGGAGGAGACCGGGGCCGGCAAGCGCAACGACAACTACGACTGCATCATCCCGGTCAGCGGTGGCAAGGACAGCTACTACCAGGCCCACGTGATCGCCGCCCAGTACGGCCTCAAGCCGCTGCTGGTGACCTACCACGGCAACAACTACCTGCCCGAGGGCGACTACAACCGCGACCGCATGCGCCATGTGTTCGATGCCGACCACATGGTCTTCGGCCCCAGCGTGGAGGTGCTCAAGCGGCTCAACCGCCTGTGCTTCCGCAAGATGGGTGACATGAACTGGCACGCCCACTGCGGGATCATGACCTACCCGATCCAGGTGGCGGTGAAGTTCGACATTCCGCTGATCATCTGGGGCGAGACGGCCTGGGACATCTCCGGGATGTTCGACCCGGACGACTACGTGGAATTCAGCGCGCGCGTCCGCCACGAGCACGCCCTGCGCGGCTTCGAGTGGAGCGACATGCTGGACGACCCCGAGGAGCCGCTGCGCGAGAAGGACCTGCTGTGGGCGCGTTACCCCAGTGATGCCGACATCCTCAAGACGGGGGTGCGGGGCATCTACATCGGCAACTTCTTCCCCTGGGACCCGAACCAGCACACCCGCCTGGTACAGGAGCGCTACGGCTGGAAGATGGCCGACAAGCCCTTCGAGCGCACCTACCGGCAGATGTCCAACCTGGACGACCGCTACGAGAACGGCGTGCATGACCTGCTCAAGTTCATCAAGTTCGGCTACGGCCGCGCCTCCGACCATGCCTCCAAGGACATCCGCGCCGGCTACCTGACCCGGGAGGAGGGTATCGAGATCGTCCGCCGCATGGACTCTGTGGTGTCCAGCGACCTGCAGCACTGGCTGGACTACGTGGGCATGACCGAGCAGGCCTTCTGGGAGACGGCCGACACCTTCCGCTCGCCGCGTGTCTGGTGGATCGAGGATGGCCAGTGGTGGAAGGACAACATCTGGGGTGAGCCGAGCGCCTACGGCCCGGTGCACCTGCCCGAGGCGCAGCAGCAGAAATACCGGCGTGCCGGTTGAGGAGTGCGACGGTGAAAGAAGACGACATCCGCCCTTCGCGCCTGCAGGCCGGTCAGCGTGTGGCCCTGCTGCATGACATCGCCTTCCTGCTGGCCCGCAATGAAGAGTTCGTCCAGTGCGCGTGCCCGGCCTGCGGCAGCGAGCGCGCCCGGCCACGCTTCGAGAAGAACGGCTTCCGCTACGTGGACTGCCTGGATTGCACCAGCTTCTACGTCAATCCCCGGCCCGGCGAGCGCCTGCTGGCGGACTTCTACCGCCAGAGCGAGAACTACGCCTACTGGGCGCGGCACATCTACCCGGCCTCGGCCGAGGCGCGCCACCAGTCGGTGATCGTGCCGCGGGTGGAGCGGGTGCTGGAGCTGTGCCAGCGCATCGGCCTGCCCTGTGGCGACCTGCTGGAGGTGGGCGCGGGCTACGGCTCCTTCTGCCGCGAGATGCAGCAGCGCGGGCTCTGGCAGCGCATCGTCGGCATCGAGCCGACGCCGGACCTGGCGGCGATCTGCCGCGAGCAGGGTTTCGAAGTGGTGGAGCAACCGGTGGAGGTCTATGCCGCCGCGACCGCCCAGCGCTTCGACCTGATCGCAGCCTTCGAGGTGATCGAGCACCTGTTCGACCCCGGCCAGGTGGTGGCCAGCCTGTCGGCGCTGCTGCGTCCGGGGGGCGCGCTGATCCTCACGTGTCCGAACGGTGCCGGGTTCGATGTCCAGCAACTGGGCCCCGAGAGCCCCTGCGTGGACCATGAGCACCTGAACTACTTCAACACCCGCTCGCTGCCGCTGCTGCTGCAGCGCCACGGGCTGGAGACCCTGGCCTGCTTCACCCCCGGCAAGCTCGATGCCGAGCTGGTGCGCAAGGGCGTCCAGGCGCAAGGCCGCGAGGCGGAGCTGGACCCCTTCCTGCAGGACGTGCTGTTCAACCGCTGGGACGAGCTGGGCCCGGCCTTCCAGCGCTTCCTGGCGGAGTCGGGGATGTCGTCCCACATGTGGGTGATGGCCCGCAAGCCGGAGGAGGGCGCCCGTGTCTGAGTACGAAGCCTTCGCCAAGGCGCTGCGCCAGAGCTACCAGGACAACGGCTTCGCCCTGGTCAAGCAGTTGCTCGCCCCCGAGACCACCCGCCATCTGCGCGAGGAACTGGTGAAGGCCTTCGCCAGCGAGACCCGCTACCCCGGCGACATCTACGACAACCCCAGCCTGGGCAGCATCCGCATCGACGTGTTCAACCGCTACCCGGCGGTGTGGAAAGCCATCTTCGACTCCGAGTTCCTGACGGTGCTGCAGATGCTGCTGGGCGAGGATTTCGTGCTGCTGCCCGAGTCCGCCCTGCATCACCGCGGCTACGGCACCTGGCACAAGGACACCGATTCGCAGCAGAAGGCCGGGCATCGTTTCCACTGGGAGCCGGACTGCGACATCGTGCAGGTCGCGTTCTACCTCCAGGCCAATACGCCGGAATACGGTGGTGGGCTGGAGGTGATCCCCGGTTCCCACCGTGTGGACATGCGCTGGTACGAGGAGAGCCAGAAGGGCTACCGCGTCCCCAGCGAGGCCGGCGACCTGGTGATCTTCAACACCCGCCTGGACCACAAGGCCTGCTGGCCCACCGGGCCGGCGCCGGTGGAGCATGAGAAGTACGCGGTGTTCTTCATGGCCTCGCGCAACAACGCCCATGCCCGCCAGTACATCGACTTCATCCGTGGGCGCAGCGGTTACCTGTTCATGGATGGATTCAGCTTCCCCGAGCCCGTGCAGCGGCTGACCCAACCGCGTGGCATCCAGTTGCTGGTGTGAATCTTGCTCCACGGGCTGCAACGTCAATTTTCCGTACAAGGCCCGCCCGGACGGTCGGGCCTGCGATAAGGCAGGTAGCGCTATGGTCGGACTCGTTCTTCCTTCTTCGATGCAGGGCCGGCCGGCCTGGCGGCAACTGCTGCCGGCGGGCTTCGCCGGCTTCGACCCCGAGCAACCCTGCGGCTACTGGCCATCGCTTTGGCGGCGTTGGCTGGGCTATCGCGACAGCGACCCGGCGTTCGCGGCCTTCCTAGCCTTCCTGGAGTCGCTGCCCGGCCAGCCGGAGCTGAGCCGCGAAGCCCTCACCGAACAGTTGGCCGTGCACCTGGCGCGCCCGCGCAATCGCTTCTTCCTCTTCGTGGTCTGGTTCTTCCGTGAAGGCGCGCAGCCCACTCCGCTGGCCAGCCTGCCGGACCTGTCGGCCCTGCTGGGCGAGTCGCACTGGGCGACCTTCCGCCGCTGGCATCGCAAGTACCACACCGACTTCGTGGCCCTGCAGTGTCTGCAGGCCTGGGAGCGCCAGCCGGAAGTGAAGGCCGCTTACCAGTACCGGGGCGTGGACCTCAGCGGCGCCCTGGACTACCAGGCCTTCCCGCGCATGCTCGATTCGCTGTTCAACGCTTTCTCGGCCGAGTGATCCCCATGTCCCAACCTGTACGTGCCCTCATCACCCAGCTCTGGCCGAAGAACATTCCACTGCTGGAGCGCTACCTGAGCGAGAACGAGCCGCGGACGCTGATCACCTTCCAGGGTTGCCTGACCCCGGAGCTGGAGGCCATGGTCCAGCACCATGGCGGCGAGCTGGTGGTGATCGACCCCCTGCTGGACCAGGCGATGCCCTCTGCCCATGCGGAATTCGACCAGCGCCAGGCGCTGGCCTTCAGCGACACCGTGCGCCAGGACCTGCGCCCCGACCTGGAGGCCGCCGGCCTGGAATGGGACGGCTGGGAGGCCACCCTGAAGGATGTGGCCGCGCGAACCCTGCCGGTGTCCTTTGCCCTGGTGGATGCGCTGGACCGGATGGCGGCGACCTACGAGGTGGAGCTGGTCGCCGTCAACGAGGACTGGATGTTCGGTTCCAAGACCCTGGTGGCCTGGGCCAAGGCGCGGGGCATCCCCTCCCTGCACATCGAGCACAACCCGACGCTCTGCTATCCCTATACCGTGCATGACCAGCAGAACTCCGACCTGATGGTGGTGTGGAGCGAGGACAGCCGCCGCCTCTACGGCGACGCCGGCTTCGATCCGGAACGTCTGCATGTGCTGGGTCTGCCGCAGTTCGACTCGCTGTTCGAAGCCCGCGAAGAACGGGCCAGTGCCCGCGCGGCCTTGTGCCAGGAACTGGGGCTGGATGCCGCGCGGCCCATCGTGGTGCTGGGCACCACGCTGCTGGCCGAGCACAGCCTGCCGCCTGAGCTGGCCATCGACGAGCAGGTGCTGCGGGCCTACCTGGAGGCTGTGCGGGCCCTGGGTGGTGAAGCCCAGGTGATCATCAAGGGCCGGCGTCCGCAGGGGCGCTTCGGGCCTGAGCAGGTCCAGTTGCTGGCGGCCCAGTACGGCCTGGGTGCCAATGACTACCGCTACGCCGACGGCGCGCCGCTGCCCTTCCTGCTCAGCGCCGATGTGCTGGTGGCCGTGGATTCGGGCCTGCAGGTGGAGGCCATGCTGGTCGGTACACCGGCCCTCAACCTGATGACCGAGACCGGTTTCTTCTATGGGCCCGGCCTGGTGCCGGCTCAGGGCGTCGACACCGTGGGGGCGGACGAACTGGCCGACGCCATTCGCCGGCTGCTGACGGATGACGTTCACCGCGAAACGATGCAGACGCGCGCGAAGGCCTGTGTGGAGGCCCTGCCGCGCAACTCGACGGCGGCCATTGCTGCGTTCATGGGCCGCATGGCGCTGCCTGAACCCCGTCGCCTGCTGGCCAGCGACCAGCTGCAGGACTGGCTGGATTCCGGTACGCCGAAAGGGCCGGCGCTGGCGCGCATCCTCGACAGCCTGGCGGCCCAGCAGCCGCGGCCGCCCCGCTTGGCCGTGGTGGTGCTGGATCGCCACGGCGATGCCGATGGGGTCTCCGCCACGCTGGACAGCCTGGCAGCCAATCTCTATCCCCATGTCGTCCCGGTGCTGCTGAGCACGGCTGGGCTGTCGGCTCCGGCCGGCGTCATGGGGCTGTGCGTGTCCGAGGGCGAGCAATTGCAGGCGATCAACGCCTGGGCCGCCGAGGCCGATGTGGACTGGTTGCAGGTGGTGGAGGCGGGCGTGACGTTCACTGCGGGCGGCCTGCTGGCGATGGTGCGACGCCTGGAGCGGCTGGAAGGGTGCCGGGCGGTGTATGGCGACGAATTCCAGCGTGCGCCTTCCGGTGCCCGCGGGGCGTGCTTCAAGCCGGACTTCAACCTCGACCTGCTGCTCAGCTTCCCCGTTAGCCTGGCGCCGCGCTGGTTCTTCCGGCGGGAGGTGTTCCTGGCTGAGGGCGGGTTCGACCCGATCTTCGTCGAGGCTCCCGAGCTGGAGTTGTTGTTGCGCCTGGTGGAACGCGATGGCCTGCAAGGGCTGGAGCACGTCGACGAGGTGTTGCTGACCGCTCCCGTTCCGGTATTACAGGCCAACCCCTACGAGCAGGTGGCCATCGAACGGCACCTGGAGAAGCGCGGCTTCCAGGCGCGGGTCGAGAGCCCGATGCCGAGGCGCTACCACATCCACTATGGGCACCCGCAGCAGCCGCGGGTCTCCATCGTGGTGGCGGTACGCGATCACCTTCCCTTGCTGCAGCGCTGCGTGGAAACCCTGCTGGAGCACACCCGCTACCCGAATTACGAGTTGCTGCTGGTGGATTGCGAAAGCCAGGACGCGGCGACCCTCAGTTGGCTGGAGGGGGTCGAGGGCTTGCAGAGCGAGCAGGTGAAGGTGTGGCGGTTTGCCGGCCCCTTCAACTTCTCGGCCATGGTCAACGCGGTAGCGATGACGGTGGAGAGCGAGTACCTGCTGCTGCTGGGCCACGACGTGGAAATCGTCCAGGCCGAATGGCTGGATGAGCTGGTCAACCAGGCCCAGCGCCCGGAAGTGGGGGTGGTAGGGGCCAAGGTGCTGGATGCGATGAACAGCGTCGAGCAGGCCGGCATCGTGCTGGGGCTCCATGACGTCGCGGGGCGTGCCTTTGTGGGTGAACCTTTCGAGGCTCCGGGCTACCTCAATCGCCTGCAGGTGACGCAGAACTACAGCGCCGTTGGCAGCGCCTGCCTGATGGTGCGTCGCGAAGCCTATGTGGCCGTTGGCGGGATGGACGAGGCGAAGCTGTCGGCCTTCTATGGCGACGTGGACCTGTGCCTGCGTATCCGCGCTTCGGGTCTGCTGAATGTGTGGACGCCTCACAGCGTGGTCCGGCGCGATGGCATCGACCTGCCGATTCTTGCCATTGAAGGCGCGCTGCCAAGGCAGGCGGCACTGAAGGCCGAGCGCGAGGAGATGCTGCAGCGTTGGCTACCTGTGCTGGCGAACGATCCGTCCTATAACCGCAACCTGTCGCTGGCCGGGTCGGGCTTCAGCTTCGAGTACGGCGAGCGCCGCGTGCGCGATCCGCTGCTGCCGCAGGTGCTGTGCTACCCGGCGGACATCACCGGCTGCGGACATTACCGTGTACGCCAGCCGCTCGCGGCACTGAAGGCAGCCGGTTGGGCGGAGGGCATGGCCAGTGGGGTGCACCTGTCCCCGGTGGAACTGGAACGCTTCCAGGCCACCAGCATCGTCTTCCAGCGGCAGATCATGGAGCCGCAGATCGAGGGCATGCGCGAGGTGAAGGCGTTGTCTTCGGTATTCAAGGTCTACGAGCTGGACGACTACCTGCCCAACCTGCCGCTGAAGAGCGTGCACCGCGACACCATGCCGAAGGACATCCTGCGCTCGCTCAGGCAGGCGGTGGCGCTGACCGATCGCTTCGTGGTGTCCACCGAGCCGCTGGCCGAGGCCTTGCGCGACCTGCACGGGGACATCCGGGTGGTGCCCAACTTCCTCCCCGAACACTGGTGGGGCAACCTGCGCAGCCAACGCCGTCGAGGCCGCAAGCCGCGTGTCGGCTGGGCCGGCGGGAGTAGCCACCTGGGCGACCTGGAGCTGATCACCGACCTGGTCAAGGCGCTGAAGGACGAGGTGGAGTGGGTCTTCTTCGGCATGTGCCCGGAGCGTATCCGTCCCTATATCCACGAATTCCACGGTGGCGTGCCCATCGAGCAGTACCCGGCGCTGCTGGCGAGCCTGGACCTGGACCTGGCGTTGGCGCCGCTGGAGCCGAACCTGTTCAACGAGTGCAAGAGCAACCTGCGGCTGCTGGAGTACGGTGCCTGCGGTTTCCCGGTGATCTGCACAGACGCCGTCTGCTACCGCGGCGACCTGCCGGTGACCCGGGTTAAGAACCGCTTCAAGGACTGGCTGGATGCAGTGCGCATGCACCTGGCCGATCTGGACGCCACTGCCCGGCAGGGCGATGCGCTGCGTGAGCGTGTGCTCGGCGAGTGGATGCTGAAGGGCGAGAATCTGCAGCGCTGGCGTTCGGCGTGGCTGCCGGACTGAGTTTTTCAGGAGCCGACGAACGGTATGGCGAAATCCTAAAGCTTCGTCATACCTGCCGATAACCCTGGTACGGACACAGTTCGTGCTTGTTGAGCAAGCCCCGGGAGAAAAAATTTCGAATCTCCCCTAAAGGTCCTCCGACAAGCGCCGATAAACAGTTCGAATGCGAATTCTAGGGGCACCTGAGCAGCAGGTCCTGAAGGTCGCAGGCTCAGGCAAATACTAGGTACTTCGGGAGACGCCACCATGGCACTTACAGTCAACACAAACATCGCTTCGCTCAACACTCAGCGTAACCTGAACGCATCGTCCAACTCGCTGAACACCTCGCTGCAGCGTCTCTCCACCGGTGCCCGCATCAACAGCGCCAAGGACGATGCCGCCGGCCTGCAGATCTCCAACCGTCTGACCAACCAGATCAGCGGCCTGAACCAGGCGACTCGTAACGCCAACGACGGTATCTCCCTGGCGCAAACCGCTGAAGGTGCCCTGCAGCAATCCACCGCGATCCTGCAGCGTATCCGCGACCTGTCCATCCAGGCCGCCACTGGTTCCAACAGTGCCGACGACCGTGCTGCGCTGCAGAAAGAAGTGACCGCTCAGCAGGCCGAACTGTCCCGTATCGCCGAAACCACTACCTTCGGCGGTCGCAAGCTGCTGGATGGCTCCTTCGGTACCACCAGCTTCCAAGTCGGCTCCAAAGCCTACGAGACCATCGACGTGACCCTGCGCGATGCCTCCTCCAGCAAGCTGGGTTCCTACCAGGTCGGTGGCGGTGCTTCCACCAATACCGCTGGTGCTTCTGCAGCAGCAACCACCAAGACAGGTACCCTGATCACTGGTAGCGGCGGCGCCTTCAGCTCTGGCACCGTTACCGTGGTCGGCAACGGCCAGACCAAGGACATCGACATCACCGCGACCGACAGCGCGAAGAGCATTGCCCAGAAGTTCGACGGTTCCATCTCTGGTCTGTCCGCCAGTGCCCGTACCGTGGTTCAGGCCGACGTGAACTTCACCTCCGGTGCTGCCACCTTCAACATCACGGTGGGCAGTAATACCGTACAGATGGTGGGTGTCACCTCCAACGAGGACCTGACCAAGCAGATCAACTCCAACGCCGGTAAGCTGGGCCTCACCGCCAACTACGACAAGCAGTCCGACAAGATCACCATCACCTCGTCTACGGGCGAGACCATCGAGTTCGGTACCATCGCGGGTTCTTCGGCTGGTACCCTCGACGTGGCGGTGCAGGGTAACGATGGTACCTTCGGCGCTACCCAGGACATCGTGGCAGGTGGTGGCGGCAAAGCCTTCGGTTATGTGCAGCTGGACTCCCCGGACTCCTTCGCAGTGACCGGCGCTACCACCGAAGTGTTCTCGCAGAGTGCATCGAAACTGAACACCGTAGCGAACGTGGACATCTCCACGGCTGATGGTGCCCAGCGCGCAATCGCGGTGATCGACAGCGCCTTGGCTGCGATCGACTCCCAGCGTGCCGACCTCGGTGCTGTGCAGAACCGCTTCGACAACACCATCTCCAACCTGCAGAACATCTCCGAGAACGCTTCCGCCGCTCGGAGCCGGATCAAGGACACTGACTTCGCGGCCGAAACCGCTACTCTGTCCAAGAACCAAGTTCTGCAGCAGGCTGGTACGGCGATCCTGGCCCAGGCCAACCAGCTGCCGCAGTCGGTCCTCAGCCTGCTGAGGTAAGTGAGGCAGAGCGCCTAGTCACTGATGGGAGGAAGGGACTTACCCTTCCTCCCATTTGGCCATTGTGAGGTATGTAAAACATGGATATCTCAAGCATTACGTCGGTCAACGCCATCCCTCGGTTGGCGAAGGACACCAGCGGTACGACGCCTTCTCAGAACGGCGTCACCCCGGCTACGTCCACTGCGGTTCCGGTTGCCAGCGGCACGGCAGCCCAGGACGACAAGGATGCCCGTAAAGGCCAGGGCGCCAATCTGGAGTCGGCGGTTTCCGATATCCAGTCGTTCGTCCAAGCGGTCAAGCGCGGGCTGGAGTTCAGCGTGGATGACTCCACCGGTGACGTTGTGGTGAAGGTCATCGATACCGACTCGGGCAAGCTGATTCGCCAGATCCCTTCGGAGGAGCTTCTCAAGCTCGCTGAACGCCTCGATGACATCCGCAGTCTGATGTTCGAAGCGAAAGCCTGAGTTGGCGCGATTCTTGTTTGCTTATCTGCCAATCCTTCCAGGAAGGGGATTCGGGACGTTTTTTTGACGGAGGTGTGAAATGGCCACAACGATCGGCACAGTGGGTTCGGGACTGCTCGACATCGACGCGACGGTCAAGGCACTGGTGAACAACGCCAAGGCGCCGAAGCAGAACCAGCTGGATACGCTTGAGTCCAAGACCACCACCAAGCTCACTGCCCTAGGCAGTCTGAAAAGCGCTGTCAGCGATTTTCAGACCGCAATGGCCCTGCTCAACAGTCCGAGCAGCTTCCTGTCCCGTAGCGTCGTCTCTTCCAATACAGCCGCACTCAACGCTACTGCTACTGCAAGCGCTGTGGCTGGTAGCTACAACATCAACGTCACTCAGCTCGCCCAAGGCAGCAAGATTGCCTCGGCGGCTTTTTCTGATGGTGCGACCACTGCTTTCAACTCCGGCACCCTGGACATCAAGATCGGTGGCGAGGATGCCCTCAATATTTCGATCGACAGCACCAACAACACGCTGACTGGCATCCGCGATGCCATCAACAAGCAGGGCGCTGCGAAGGGGCTCAGTGCAACCATCGTGACCGATAGCCAGGGTTCGCGGCTCGTACTGAGCAGCAGCAAGATGGGCGATGGCAAGGACATCACCATGACCGGCACCAGTACCTCGGGTAGCGCCACCGACCTGAGCAAGCTGACGTTCCCTGGTGCAGCCCTGAACGCCTCCGACTTCGCTACGCCCGCAGACTACAATGCGGCGGTGGCCGCTGCCGGGAAGACCCTGAATACGGCGCAAAGTGCCAAGTTGACCGTCGATGGCCTGAACGTGGTCAGCGATTCCAACTCGGTTTCCACGGCGATCGACGGCCTGACTCTTAACCTGACCGCTACGACCGAGACCGGCAAGCCGCTAACGCTCACGGTGTCCCAGAACACCAGCGCCGTGAAAACTAACGTTCAGAACTTCGTCACGGCCTTTAACAAGATGGTGTCCAGCATCAACAGCCTCACCAAGGTCACCGCAGTCGAAGGCAGTACCCCCGTCGTCGCGGCTCTGGCAGGTGACTCCACGGCGCGTAGTTTGCTGGCGAGCTTGCGTACGGAACTGGTTACCCAGAGCGGTGATGGCGGCACAGTCAAGGCTCTGGCTACCTTGGGGATTGTGACCAAGAAAGATGGCACTCTCGAGCTGGACAATGCCAAGCTCGACAAGGCCATTTCTGCGGACGTCCAAGGTATTTCCGACTTCTTCACTGGAGATAACGGTTTGGCCAATCGTTTGACCAGCCGCTCCAAGCCGTTCACAGACTCGGGCGGGGTGATTGAGCAGCGCAGCACGGTGTTGCGCGACACGATCAAGAGCGTTGATAAGCAGCAGGCTGCGCTGGATGCGCGCATGACGGTGCTACAGACTCGCCTCTACAAGCAGTTCACTACCTTGGACAGCCTGTTGAGCCAGATGCAGAGCACCAGTTCAAATCTGACTTCCCAGTTGAAGAACCTGCCAGGGGTAGCCGGGAACTGATCACCCGTTCGAAGCGCGAGCCTCCTGATAGCGAAAAAAGATGGATGGAGGCTTAAGCTCTCGCAGGACCGGCCGATAAGATGGACATCGACGAAACACCGGTTCACGAGGAGTTGCGCAAATGAACGCGATGATGGCCATGCAGCAGTATCAGCGGGTCAATGTCCAGGCCCAGGTCGCCGAAGCCAGTCCCCACCGCCTTATCCAGATGCTCATGGAAGGTGGTCTGGAGCGTATGGCACAGGCCCAGGGCGCGATGATGCGCGACCAGGCGCCGCTCAAGGGTGAGCTGATCAGCAAGGCCATCGCCATCATCGGCGGTCTGCGCGAAGCGCTCGATCCTACCCGTGGTGGTGAAATCGCCAGCAACCTCGACCGTCTCTACGAATACATGATCGCTCGCCTGATCGAGGCCAATAAGGTCAACGACCCTGCGCTCGTCAACGAAGTGGCAGGGCTGCTGCGCGAAGTGAAATCCGGCTGGGACGCCATCGCGCCCGTTTGAGGAAAGCATCATGAGCCAGACCATGCTCAAGCAGATCGAAGAGACCCGTGAGGCGCTCGTCTCGGCCTTCGAAAGTCAGGACTGGGAGGCCGTTGGGCGCCTGGACCTCCAGTGCCGTGAACAGGTGAATGTGGCGATGCTGGACTGCGGCGACATCGAAGAAGGGCTGCGTGCCCAGCTCGAAGCGCTGATCGAGGTCTATCGCCAACTGACCGAATCCTGCGCGCGACAGCGTGACGAGGTGGCGGCTGAGCTCAGCCAGATCGTTCGTGCCAGCCAGGGCGCCAAGGTCTACCAGCTCTTCGGTTAGTGGAATCCAGGCTGCACCGATGCCCCTCGGTGCAGCTTTCATGGCCTTTCACGAGGTCATCGGGGCTTCTGAAAAATACACGCCATAAATTTGACTCAGTCGGTGTTTTTGACTTTACTACTGGCCAATTGCCGGCGGAACTCCTTGAGGTACGTCGGTTTTTCTTGCCGCGCTCCAGTGGCGCCCGCTTTCGAGTAAGAACAGACCGATGTGGCGTGAAACCAAGATTCTGCTGATCGATGACAACGCTGATCGGCGTCGAGACCTGACAGTCATTCTGAACTTCCTCGGTGAAGACCACCTGGCCTGCGGCAGCGCCGACTGGCGTGCCATGGCGGATGCCAGCAGCGCAAGCCGCGACGTGCTCTGTGTGTTGTTGGGAGAGGTCCAGTCCAAGGGCGGTGTGCTGGAGCTGCTCAAGCAGGTCGGCAACTGGGACGAATTCCTGCCGGTGCTGCTGATCGACCAGGTGGCTCCTGTCGAGTGGTCGGAAGACATCCGTCGTCGCGTGCTGGCCTCTCTGGAGATGCCGCCCAGCTACAACAAGCTCCTCGACTCCCTGCACCGTGCCCAGGTCTACCGCGAGATGTACGACCAGGCCCGCGAGCGTGGTCGCCAGCGCGAACCGAACCTGTTCCGCAGCCTGGTGGGCACCAGCCGCGCCATCCAGCAGGTGCGGCAGATGATGCAGCAGGTGGCCGATACCGACGCCAGTGTGCTGATCCTTGGCGAGTCCGGCACTGGCAAGGAAGTGGTGGCGCGGAACCTTCACTACCATTCCAAGCGCCGCGAAGCGCCTTTCGTACCGGTCAACTGCGGCGCAATCCCCGCCGAGTTGCTTGAGAGCGAGCTCTTCGGCCATGAGAAGGGCGCCTTCACCGGCGCCATCACCAGCCGTGCCGGCCGCTTCGAGCTGGCCAACGGCGGTACGTTGTTCCTCGACGAGATCGGCGACATGCCGCTGCCCATGCAGGTCAAGCTGCTGCGCGTGCTGCAGGAGCGCACCTTCGAGCGGGTTGGCAGCAACAAGACCCAGAACGTCGACGTGCGCATCATTGCCGCGACCCACAAGAACCTCGAGCAGATGATCGAGATCGGCAGCTTCCGTGAAGACCTCTATTACCGCCTGAACGTCTTCCCCATCGAGATGGCCCCGCTGCGTGAGCGCGTGGAGGACATCCCGCTGCTGATGAATGAACTTATCTCCCGCATGGAGCACGAAAAGCGCGGCTCCATCCGCTTCAACTCCGCCGCCATCATGTCGCTGTGCAACCACGACTGGCCGGGCAACGTCCGTGAGCTGGCCAACCTGGTGGAGCGCATGGCGATCATGCACCCCTACGGCGTCATCGGCGTCAGCGAGCTGCCGAAGAAGTTCCGCCACGTGGACGACGAGGACGAGCAACTCGCCGCCAGCCTGCGCGAAGAGCTGGAGGAGCGTTCCGCCATTGGCGCCGGTCTGCCCGGCGTCAGTGCTCCGGCGATGCTGCCGCCCGAAGGCCTGGACCTGAAGGACTACCTGGGCAACCTCGAGCAGGAGCTGATCCAGCAGGCGCTGGACGATGCGGCCGGTGTGGTGGCCCGTGCCGCCGAGCGCCTGCGTATCCGCCGCACCACCCTGGTGGAGAAGATGCGCAAGTACGGCATGAGCCGTCGCGACGAAGATATGGCGGAAGATTGACGTACTTTTCCTAGGTTATTGATTTAAAAGGTTATTTTTTTAGGCACGGGTATTGCTAAGTCTCTTGTGAAACGACCGTTGGATGACGGTTTGCCGAGCGAGAGACTGAAATGACCGCAAGAGCCAACCCCGCACAGCAAGACGACGAGAACACCCAGGTGGATGTCGAAGAGGCTGGCCGTGCCAGCCTCGAAAAGACCTTCGCCATGTTCAGCCAGATGTCGTCTCAGCTCAGTGAGTCGTACAACGTGCTCGAAGCGCGTGTCACCGAGCTCAAGGGGCAATTGGCATTGGTCAGTGCCCAGCGCATGCAGGAGCTGGCTGAAAAGGAACGCCTGGCCCAGCGCCTGCAGAGCCTGTTGGATTTGCTGCCTGGTGGCGTCATCGTCCTCGACGGACAGGGTGTCGTTCGCGAGGCCAACCCGGTGGCCTGCAGCCTGCTCGGGCGCCCCCTGGTCGGCATGCTCTGGCGCGAGGTCATTGCGCGCAATTTCGCGCCCCGCAAGGACGACGGCCATGAGATATCCCTCAAGGATGGCCGTCGCGTCTCCATCGCCACCCGATCCCTCGACGGTGAGCCTGGTCAACTGGTGCTGCTGGCCGACCTGACGGAAACCCGCCGCTTGCAGGATGAGCTGGCCCGCCATGAGCGCCTGTCCTCGCTGGGGCGCATGGTCGCCTCCCTGGCCCATCAGATCCGCACCCCGCTTTCCGCCGCCTTGCTCTATGCCAGCCACCTGGCCGAGCAGGTGCTGCCGACCGAGCAGCAGCAGCGCTTTGCCAGTCGCCTCAAGGAACGCCTCCATGAACTGGAGCACCAGGTGCGCGACATGCTGGTGTTTGCCCGGGGCGACCTGCCACTGCCGGATCGCCTTGCGCCGGTGATGCTGTTCGCCGCGTTGCGCTCGGCCGCTGAACCTCACCTCGCCGGCGCCCAGGTGCGTTGGCAGTGCGACATCAGTGGGGGAGAGGTGCTGTGCAACCGCGACACTCTCGTCGGCGCACTGTTGAACCTGATCGAAAACGCCACCCAGGCCGCCGGTCCGCGGCTGCGCCTGAAGGTGCACCTCTTTGCCCGTGGCAACGCCCTGCACCTGTCCGTCAGCGATAACGGCCCCGGCATCGAGCCCGCCACCCTGGCGCGCCTGGGCGAGCCTTTCTTCACCACCAAGACCACCGGAACCGGCCTTGGCCTGGCCGTGGTCAAGGCCGTGGCACGTGCCCACCAGGGCGAGCTGACGTTGCGCTCGCGCGTGGGGCTGGGCACCTGCGCCACCCTGGTTCTGCCGCTGCTGGCGGCACAGCCGGCTAAACAGGAGTGATTCCATGACCGTCAAGATCCTGCTAGTCGAAGACGACCGCGCCCTGCGCGAAGCCCTGGCCGATACCTTGGCCCTCGGCGGCTACGCCTACCGTGAGGCCGATTGCGCCGAGGCCGCCCTGGTAGCCCTGGGCGAGGAGCCCTTCGGCATGGTCATCAGCGACGTGAACATGCCGGGCATGGATGGGCACCAGTTGCTGGCCCTGATCCGCACCCGCTATCCGCAGCTCCCCGTCCTGCTGATGACCGCCTACGGCGCCGTCGAACGTGCCGTGGATGCGATCCGCCAGGGCGCGGCGGATTACCTGGTCAAGCCCTTCGAACCTCGCGTGCTGCTGGACCTGGTCGGGCGCCATGCCCTGGGCCATGTCCCCCGTGGCGAAGCCGAAGGCCCCATTGCCGAGGACCCGGCCAGTCGCCAGCTGCTGGAGCTGGCGGCCCGGGTCGCCCGCAGCGACTCCACCGTGCTGATCTCCGGCGAGTCCGGCACCGGCAAGGAGGTCCTGGCGCGCTACATCCATCTGC
Organism: Pseudomonas sp. FeS53a; assembly: GCF_000931385.1. Classification (NCBI taxonomy): domain Bacteria; kingdom Pseudomonadati; phylum Pseudomonadota; class Gammaproteobacteria; order Pseudomonadales; family Pseudomonadaceae; genus Pseudomonas; species Pseudomonas sp. FeS53a. Next base: position 40,412 of record NZ_JYFT01000056.1, on the reverse strand, counting down.
AGTCATCCCGTGCGGACAAGCCCTTCATCGCCATCAACTGCGCGGCCATCCCGGACAACATGCTGGAAGCCACGCTCTTCGGTCACGAGAAAGGGGCGTTCACTGGTGCCATCGCTGCCCAGCCCGGCAAGTTCGAGCTGGCCAATGGCGGCACCATCCTGCTGGACGAGATTTCCGAAATGCCACTGGCGCTGCAGGCCAAGCTCCTGCGGGTGCTGCAGGAGCGTGAGGTGGAGCGCGTTGGTGCGCGCAAGCCCATCGAACTGGATATTCGCGTGCTCGCCACCACCAACCGCGACCTGGCGGGAGAGGTGGCGGCCGGACGTTTCCGTGAAGACCTCTACTACCGGCTCTCGGTCTTCCCCCTGGCCTGGCGCGCCTTGCGCGAGCGCCCGGCGGACATCCTGCCCCTGGCCGAGCGCCTGCTGGCCAAGCACGTACGCAAGATGAACCACGCCCCTGTCAGCCTCTCCCGCGAGGCACGCGATGCGCTGTTGCGCCATCCCTGGCCGGGCAACGTGCGGGAGCTGGACAACGCCATCCAGCGGGCGCTGATTCTCCAGCAGGGCGGCATCGTCCAACCCCACGACCTGTGCCTGGATGCACCCATCGGCATGGGTGTCGGTTCTTTGGCGCCGCAGCCGATTGTGTCGTCCGTACCGGTCTCCGCTGCGCCGCCAGTCGCTACTCCGCCGGTTGTGGTCGACGCTGCCAGCGCGCTGGGTGAGGACCTGCGCCGCCATGAGTTCCAGATGATCATCGAGACGCTGCGCCTGGAGCGGGGGCGTCGCAAGGAGGCGGCCGAGCGGCTCGGCATCAGTCCCCGGACCCTGCGCTACAAGCTGGCGCAGATGCGCGATGCCGGCATGGACGTCGAGGCCTACCTCTACGCCAGCTGACACGGGCTCCGCGTCTGCCTGCGCGTTGATCACCGGGTTGGCCAGCCTGACAGGGCAGCGCCAACCCTTTGTTTTGCCTGCGTTTCAGTCCCTTCCCAAGCGCCTTCGCCACTTCTGGCACCCTTGTTGCTAATACCCTTTCAAAGGCCGCTCCTGCGTCAAAAATCTGCGGCCGCGGAGGAATGTGATGAGCCAGGGTGTCGAATTCAATCGCCTGATGCTGGAAATGCGCTCCATGCAGATGGAGGCGATGGCACGACCCAAACCCACCACCCAAGCTGCGCCCGAGGCTGCGGCGGTGCCGAGCTTTTCCGACATGCTCGGCCAGGCTGTGAACAAGGTGAACGAGGTCCAGCAGGCGTCCAGTCAGTTGGCCACCGCCTTCGAGGTGGGCAAGAGCGGCGTCGACATCACCGACGTGATGATCGCTTCGCAGAAGGCCAGCGTTTCCTTCCAGGCTTTGACCCAGGTGCGCAACAAGCTGGTCCAGGCCTACCAAGACATCATGCAGATGCCGGTTTAAGGGGTGAGGTGAGAAATGGCAGACGCAGCAACCGCCAACGTACCGGCACCCTCCACCGAGCCGGGTGAGAAGAAGCCCCTGTTCGGACTGGCCTTCCTGGAAAACCTGTCGCAGATGACCATGCTGCGCCAGATCGGCCTCATGGTCGGCCTGGCCGCCAGTGTCGCCATCGGCTTCGCCGTGGTGCTCTGGTCCCAGCAGCCGGACTACCGCCCGCTGTATGGCAGCCTCACCGGCATGGACGCGAACCAGGTGATGGAGACGCTGAACGGCGCCGACATTCCCTACAAGATTGAGCCCAACTCCGGCGCGCTGCTGGTCAAGGCGGACGATGTGGCGCGCGCGCGCATCAAGCTCGCTGGCGCCGGCCTCGCCCCCAGCGACGGCAACGTCGGCTTCGAGATCCTCGACAAGGACCAGGGCCTGGGCACCAGCCAGTTCATGGAGGCCACCCGCTACCGCCGGGGCCTGGAAGGCGAGCTGGCTCGCACCATCTCCAGCCTGAACAACGTCAAGGGCGCGCGCGTCCATCTGGCCATCCCGAAAAGCTCGGTATTCGTCCGCGATGAGCGCAAGCCCAGCGCCTCCGTGCTGGTTGAGCTGTACCCGGGCCGTAATCTCGAGCCGAGCCAGGTGATGGCCATCGTCAACCTGGTGGCCACCAGCGTTCCCGAACTGGAGAAAGGCCAGGTCACCGTGGTCGACCAGAAGGGCACCCTGCTGTCCGACCAGCAGGAGCTGTCCGAGCTGACCATGGCGGGCAAGCAGTACGACTACACCCGCCGGATGGAGAGCCTGTTCACCCAGCGTGTGCACAGCATCCTGCAGCCGGTGCTGGGCAGTGGCCGCTACAAGGCCGAGGTGTCGGCAGACGTCGACTTCAGCGCTGTCGAATCCACCTCCGAAATGTTCAACCCCGACCAGCCGGCCCTGCGCAGCGAGCAGAAGCTCGCCGAGGAGCGCCAGGCGGGTTCCGGGCCCCAGGGCGTGCCCGGTGCGCTGTCCAACCAGCCCCCCGGCCCGGCCAATGCCCCGCAACAAGCCACCGCCGCTGCAGCCCCCGGCGTGCAGCCCGGCCAGCCGATCCTCGACGACAACGGCCAGCAGATCATCGACCAGGCCACCGGCAAGCCGCTGCTGGCGCCGTACCCGACCGACAAGCGCGACCAGAGCACCCGCAACTACGAGCTGGACCGCTCGGTGAGCTACACCAAGCAGCAGCAAGGCCGCCTGCGCCGCCTGTCCGTGGCGGTGGTGCTGGACGACCAGGTCAAGGTTAACGCTCAGGGCGAGACCACCCACGTGCCCTGGACAGCTGACGAGCTGGCTCGCTTCACCCGCCTGGTGCAGGACGCAGTGGGCTTCGACGCCAGCCGTGGCGACAGCGTCAGCGTGATCAACACGCCGTTCCTCGGCGGCCAGGACGATGTGATCGAACTGCCGTGGTACGAGCAGGTCTGGTTCCAGATGCTGACGTCCGCGCTGAAGCAGCTGTTCCCGGCGCTGCTGATCCTGATCCTGGTGTGGTTCGTGCTGCGTCCGGTGCTGAACAACATCTCCGGCGCCAAGGACAAGGAACGCGAGGCAGCCCTGGCGGCCGAGCGCGAGCTGGGCGAATTGGGTGGTGGGCTGTCTGGTGAGCTGGCCGATGATCGGGTCAGCCTCGGCGGACCGCAGAGCATCCTCCTGCCCAGCCCGAGCGAGGGGTATGATGCGCAACTGAACGCGATCAAGAGCCTGGTGGCTGAAGACCCGGGTCGCGTGGCCCTGGTAGTCAAAGAGTGGATCAACTCCGATGAGTGACAATCGCCCCCCAGCCAAGCTGACCAAGGTGGACAAGGCAGCCATCCTGCTCCTGTCCCTTGGCGAGACCGATGCCGCACAAGTGCTGCGCCACATGGGCCCGAAGGAGGTCCAGAAGGTCGGCGTGGCCATGGCGCAGATGCGCAACGTCCACCGCGAGCAGGTGGAGCAGGTGATGGGCGAGTTCGTCGAGATTGTCGGCGACCAGACCAGCCTGGGCGTCGGTGCCGACGGCTACATCCGCAAGATGCTCACCCAGGCCCTGGGCGAGGACAAGGCGAACAACCTCATCGACCGCATCCTGCTGGGCGGCAGCACCAGCGGCCTGGACAGCCTGAAGTGGATGGAGCCGCGCGCCGTGGCCGACGTGATCCGCTACGAGCACCCGCAGATCCAGGCCATCGTCGTCGCCTACCTCGACCCCGACCAGGCCGGTGAAGTGCTCAGCCACTTCGACCACAAGGTCCGCCTCGACATCATCCTGCGGGTGTCGTCCCTCAACACCGTGCAGCCGTCCGCGTTGAAGGAACTGAACCTGATCCTCGAGAAGCAGTTCGCCGGCAACGCCAGCTCGACCCGTACCACCATGGGCGGCGTCAAGCGTGCGGCGGACATCATGAACTACCTCGACAGCTCGGTCGAAGGCGCGCTTATGGACTCCATCCGCGAAGTGGACGCCGACCTGTCCGGACAGATCGAAGACCTCATGTTCGTCTTCGACAACCTGGCCGACGTGGACGACCGGGGTATCCAGGCGCTCATGCGCGAAGTGTCCTCCGAGGTGCTGGTGGTGGCGCTCAAGGGCGCCGACGACGCGATCAAGGAAAAGGTCTTCAAGAACATGTCCAAGCGTGCCGCCGAACTGCTGCGCGACGACCTCGAGGCCAAGGGCCCGGTGCGCGTCAGCGACGTGGAAGCGGCACAGAAGGAAATCCTCACCATCGCCCGCCGGATGGCCGAAGCCGGGGAGATCGTCCTCGGTGGCAAGGGCGGCGAAGAAATGATCTGAGGCGCATTCCATGGCCAACAAGGATGCGCAGAGCGAGCTGATCCGCGCCAAGGACATCAATGCATTCGACCGCTGGTCGTTGCCCAGCTTCGACCCGGAAGTGCCGGCACCCGCGGTCGAGCCGGAACCGGTGCCGAGCGAGGAGCCTGCCGCGCCCATCGACGAGGCAGCGCCGGAGCCGGGGCTGGAGACGATCGAAGAGGTCCCGCCGGAAGACGTCAAGCCGCTGACGCTGGAGGAGCTGGAGGCGATCCGCCAGGACGCCTACAACGAAGGCTTCGCCACCGGCGAGAAGGACGGCTTCCACGCCGGCCAGCTCAAGGCCAAGCAGGAGGCGGAGGTCGTGCTCAATGCCCGCCTCGACGCGCTGGAGCAATTGATGGGGCAACTGATGGACCCCATCGCCGAGCAGGACCAGCAGCTGGAAGAGGCCGTCATCCACCTGGTGGGGCACATGGCCCGGCAGGTGGTGCAGCGCGAGCTGTCCACCGACTCCTCCCAGCTGCGCCACATCCTGCGGGAAGCCCTCAAGCTGCTGCCCATGGGCGCGAGCAACGTGCGCATCCACGTCAACCCGCAGGACTTCGAACTGGTGAAGGCCCTGCGCGAGCGCCATGAGGAATCCTGGCGCATCCTCGAAGACGATGGCCTGCTGCCCGGCGGTTGCCGGATCGAGACCGAGCACAGCCGCATCGATGCCAGCGTGGAAACCCGCCTGGCCCAGGCCCTCAAGCAGCTCTTCGACCAGCAGCGGGACCAGAAGGTGCACCCGCCGGCTGCCGACCTGTCCATCGACCTTGAGGACGGCCATGCGTCTTGATCGGGTCAGCTTTGCCCGCCGCCTGGCCGGGTATGCCGACGCGGTCAGCCTACCCAACCAGCCCGTGGTGGAGGGTCGCCTGCTGCGCATGGTTGGCCTGACCCTGGAGGCCGAGGGCCTGCGCGCGGCCATCGGTAGCCGCTGCCTGGTGATCAACGACGACAGCTACCACCCCGTGCAGGTCGAGGCTGAAGTCATGGGCTTCGCCAGCGGCAAGCTGTACCTGATGCCGGTGGGCAGCCTGGCCGGCATCGCGCCCGGTGCGCGGGTCGTGCCCCTGCCGGATACCGGTCGCCTGCCCATGGGCATGTCCATGCTCGGTCGGGTGCTGGATGGCGCCGGCCGCGCGCTGGACGGCAAGGGCGGGATGAAGGCCGAAGACTGGGTGGCGATGGACGGCCCGGTGATCAATCCGCTGAACCGCGACCCCATTTCCGTTCCCCTGGATGTCGGCATCCGCTCCATCAACGGCCTGCTCACCGTCGGTCGCGGCCAGCGCCTGGGCCTGTTCGCCGGCACCGGCGTCGGCAAGTCGGTGCTGCTGGGCATGATGACCCGCTTCACCGAGGCGGAGATCATCGTGGTCGGCCTGATCGGCGAACGGGGCCGCGAGGTGAAGGAATTCATCGAGCACATCCTCGGCGAGGAGGGGCTCAAGCGCTCGGTGGTGGTGGCATCACCCGCCGACGATGCGCCGCTGATGCGTCTTCGCGCCGCCATGTATTGCACCCGCATCGCCGAATACTTCCGCGACAAGGGCAAGAACGTCCTGCTGCTGATGGATTCCCTGACCCGCTTCGCCCAGGCCCAGCGGGAGATCGCCCTGGCCATCGGCGAGCCGCCGGCCACCAAGGGCTATCCGCCGTCGGTCTTCGCGAAGCTGCCCAAGCTGGTGGAGCGCGCCGGCAATGGCGAGAAGGGCGGCGGCTCCATCACCGCCTTCTACACCGTGCTCTCCGAGGGCGACGACCAGCAGGACCCCATCGCCGACTCCGCGCGGGGCGTGCTCGACGGGCACTTCGTGCTGTCGCGCCGGCTGGCGGAGGAGGGTCACTACCCGGCCATCGACATCGAGGCGTCCATCAGCCGGGTCATGCCCCAGGTGGTCAGCCCCGAGCACCTGAAGATGGCCCAGCGCTTCAAGCAGCTGTGGTCGCGCTACCAGCAGAGCCGCGATCTCATCAGCGTCGGCGCCTACGTCGCCGGTGGCGACCCGGACACCGACCTGGCCATCGCCCGCCAGCCCGCCATGGCGGCCTTCCTCCAGCAGGGCCTGGACGAGAGCGAGCCGCTGGCCAGCAGCGTCATGCGCCTGGGGGGCGTACTGGCCAACGGCAACGCGGGTTGATGAACGATGGCCAATGACCGGGCGGCGCGCCTTGCGCCGGTGGTGGAGATGGCCCAGAAGGCCGAGCGCGAAGCCGCGCGGCTGATGGGCCAGTGCCAGGCCCAGCTGGCCCAGGCCGAGGGCAAGCTTGGCGACCTCGAGCGCTACCGGGGCGACTACCAGCAGCAGTGGATCACCCAGGGCAGCCAGGGCGTCAGTGGCCAATGGCTGACCAACTACCAGCGTTTCCTTTCGCAATTGGAGGCGGCGGTGAGCCAGCAGAACCAGAGCGTGGCCTGGCACCGGGAGAACCTGAACCGTGCGCGGGACACCTGGCAGCAACGCTACGCGCGGCTGGAGGGCCTGAAAAAGCTGGTGCAGCGCTACCGTGACGAGGCCCGGCTGGCAGAGGACAAGCGTGAGCAACGCCTGCTGGATGAACTCTCCCAGCGTCTGAATCGTCCCGGACAGGAGTAAGACGCAGGTTGCCGAGGTCCCTGGCGGGTGCTAAATCTTCTCAGCACGCGCCTTTTCATCTGACCAAGGAGTCTTGCATGGCCATCACCTCGCTGCCTTCGAGCGACGGGCAAGAGTTGACCATCGTCATTCAGGGACGTTTCGATTTCGGGGCCCACCAGGAATTTCGCGACGCCTACGAGCGCGTCAACATTTCCCCCAAGCGCTATGTCGTCGACCTGAAGGGCACCACCTACCTCGACAGCTCTGCCCTCGGCATGCTCCTGCTGCTGCGTGACCACGCGGGGGGCGACAGCGCCCAGATCCGCCTGGCCAACTGCAACCCGGACGTCCGCAAGATCCTCGCCATTTCCAACTTCGAGCAGCTGTTCCAGATTGCCTGAGGTGCCCGTGCCCGTGCCCGGCCGTCTGTCGATCCTCATCGCCGAGGACAACGCGGCCGACCGCATGCTGCTGTCCACCATCGTCAGTCGCCAGGGGCACCGCGCCCTGACTGCCGGCAACGGCGTGGAGGCGGTGGCGCTGTTCCAGCAGGAGCGGCCGAACCTGGTGCTGATGGACGCGCTGATGCCGGAGATGGACGGCTTCGAAGCCGCGCGGCGCATCAAGCAATTGGCTGGGGAGGAGCTGGTCCCGATCATCTTCCTCACCTCCCTGACCGAGAACGAAGCCCTCGTACGCTGCCTGGAGGCCGGCGGCGACGACTTCCTCGCCAAGCCCTACAACCGGGTCATCCTCGAAGCCAAGATCAACGCCATGGACCGCCTGCGCCGCCTGCAGGAGACGGTGCTGCACCAGCGCGACCTGATCGCTCGGCACCATGAGCACCTGCTCACCGAGCAGCGGGTGGCCAAGGCGGTGTTCGACAAGGTGGCCCACTCCGGCTGCCTCAAGGCCTCCAATATCCGCTACCTGCAGTCGCCCTATGCGCTGTTCAACGGTGACCTGTTGCTGGCCGCCTTCAAACCCTCCGGCGGCATGCATGTGCTGCTGGGGGACTTCACCGGCCATGGGCTGCCAGCGGCCATCGGGGCGATGCCCCTGGCCGAGGTGTTCTACGGCATGACGGCCAAGGGCTATGCCATGTCCGACATCCTCCGGGAGATGAACGCCAAGCTGAAGCGCATCCTGCCGGTGGGCGTGTTCTGTTGCGCGACGCTGCTCAACCTCAATTTCCAGCAGCGGCTGCTGGAGGTGTGGAATGGCGGCCTGCCGGAGGGTTACCTGCGTCGCGGCGCCGATGGCAGCGTGGTGCCGCTGGTATCGCGGCACCTGCCGCTGGGGGTCCTGGACCCGGCGGTGTTCGATGCCACCTACGAGGTCTATCCGGTGGAGCTGGGGGATCGCATCTTCCTCTGGTCCGATGGGGTGCTGGAAACGCGCAACGAAGCCGGAGAGCTGTACGGCGACGAGCGGCTGAAGGAGGTGTTCGCCCGCTGTGGGCGTTCCGAGCACCTGTTCGACGCCATCCAGCAATCCCTCACGGCGTTCCGTGGCGAAGCCCAGGACGACGTCAGCATGATCGAAGTGGGCGTGGTGGATGGCCTGGAGCAATGGCCGCAACTGGACTTCACCGACAGTGGCCAGCTCAGCCCCCTGGACTGGTCGGCCAGCTTCGAGTTCCGCGCCCAGACGCTCAAGCGCTTCAACCCGTTGCCGTTCCTGTTGCAGTTGCTGTTGGAGGTGCAGGGGCTGAGGGAGCAGGGCGGTGCGCTCTACACCGTGCTGGCGGAGCTGTATTCCAATGCCCTGGAGCACGGCGTGCTGGGGCTGGACTCCGCCCTCAAGCGAGATGCCAAGGGGTTCGCCGAGTACTACCGCGAGCGCAGCGCCCGCCTGGAGCGGCTGGAGGAGGGGCATGTACGCATCCACCTCGCGCTGATGCCTGAGGGGGAGGGAGGGCGTCTGCGTATCCAGGTGGAGGACAGCGGCAAGGGATTCGACGCACGGCAACTGCCTGCCGCCCAGGACGGCAAGGTGCTGCTCAGCGGGCGCGGCCTGAATCTCGTCAGGCAGCTTGCCGCACGCTGCGACTTGCCGGAGGATGGCAAGGGCATTCGCGTGGAGTTCGTCTGGCCGCGCCCATCCTGATGTTCATTGTGTTCTGCCGGGGGTAACCGGGTTGTCCGATCTGCATATCGATACCACTGTGCTCGCTGCCTTGCGGGAGGTGATGGAGGACGAGTATCCCGTCCTGCTGGACACCTTCCTGGTGGACTCCGAGGAGCGCCTGCGCCTGCTGCACCAGGCCTGCGACCAGGGCGATGCCCAGGGATTGCGCCTGGCTGCCCACAGCTTCAAGGGCAGCTGCAGCAACATGGGGGCACCTCTGCTGTCGTCGCTGTGCAAGCAATTGGAAGAAGCCGGACGTCGTGAGCAACTCGACGAGGCGCCCTCGCTGGTGGAACAGATCGAGCGTGAATTCGCCATCGTGCGCATCCTCATGCGCTCCGAGCGGCAGCGTTATCGCCTCTGACGGCGGACTTGGCCCGTCACTTGCAATCTCCCAGGCACGAATCCAACCCCCAGCGGAGAGTGCCCATGCCCGTTGCCCCCGATATGCTTCTGCAGGCCAAGCCTGAGGTGAAGCCGAACTTTCAGGCGGCAAAGTCCCAGGTGCGGACGCCCGAGCCCAGCAACAGCGGGGCTCCCAGCTTCGCCCAGATGTATGCGAAGGAACGGCAAGCCAAGCCTGCAGAACGAAGTGAACCCGCGCCCAAGCAGGCCCGGGACAAGCCTGCCGACAACCGCAAGAGTGACGAGCCGGCCGACAAACCGGCTGCCGCGCCGGCAGACAAGCCGACCACCGTTGCCGATAGCGGCAACGCCTTGCCGTCGGATGCAGCCGCCACCACCACCTGCGACGATTCGACGGATACCACGTCCAGCGACGGCAGTTCGACGCTCGATCCGCTGCTGCTGATGGCCATGAACGGCCAGACGCCGCCGGTGCCCACCGAGCCGCAGGTACAGCCGGCGGAGGTGCAGCCCGAGGTGCCGGCGCTGGTGGTCACCACGCCACTGGCCACGACGCCCCAGACCCAGGCAACCCAGCCTGCGGCAGAGGAGGCCGACCCGCTCCAGGGGGTCGTCGGTCTGCCCCAGACACTGCAGGCCAGCACTGAGGGCGACCCGGTCCAGGCGGCCACCACTACCACGGTGAACAGCCAGAATTCCGCCAGCGGCAGTCATAACTTCGCCAGCGCCATGGCAGCCTTCTCCGAGAAGAACGCCGACGTGAGCGAGACGCCGCCCGAGGTCGAGTTGCCGGCCGGCGAGTTCTCCGAACAACTGGCCCAGGGGCTGGGCGAGAACAAGGCGGAGATCCGCAGCGAGGTGCTGGACAGCCGCCTGAATGCCCTCAACCAGGCCGTGACCCAGCAATCGGCCATGGCCCAGCGTGCCCCGGCCGTCGTGCCCGGCCAGCCAGTGGCCATCAACCAGAACGGCTGGAGCGAGGCGGTGGTGGACCGGGTGATGTGGTTGTCCAGCCAGAACCTGAAGTCTGCCGAGATCCAGCTCGACCCGCAGGAACTGGGGCGGCTGGAGGTGCGCATCCACATGAACCAGGACCAGACCCAGGTCACTTTCGCCAGCCCCAACGCCGGCGTGCGGGACGCGCTGGAGGGGCAGATGCACCGCCTGCGCGACATGTTCAACCAGCAGGGCATGACCCAGCTCGACGTCAACGTCTCCGACCAGTCCCTGGCGCGCAGCTGGCAAGGCCAGCAGGGCGGCGACGGTGAGCGTCGTGGCGGCGGCAATGGCAATGGCGGCTTGCTGGGCGGTTCCGGCGATGACGAGACGCTGGCTGGCGTCAGTGAGCTGCGACCTGCTGCGGCCGGCGTCGCCCGGGGGCTGGTGGATTACTACGCCTGATCCGTCGAGCCGACGCCGTCCTGTTCTAGACTTAGAGCGCCCGGTACGAGAACGTACCGGGCGCTTTTTCTTGGATGACAGGCGCGGGCGACACTGGTATACCCAGCGCGATTGTTGAGAGCCTGGCATAGCACTTGCTCACAACCCATTGAATGCGGACGGAAAGCCGCTCAGCGACGGAATATTGGCATGGCGAAGAAAGAAGCAGCGGCCGGGGAAGAGAAACCGGCGGGCAAGAGCAAGCTCAAACTGATCATCCTGATCGTGGTAGCGCTGTTGCTGGCGATCGGGCTTTCCGTCGGGGCCACCTGGTTTTTCCTCAGCAAGGGCGGGGACAAGAAGGACGAGGGCAAGAAGGAGGAGGCAGCCGCCGAGCACGCCGCTCCGGTCAAGCAGCCGGCCATCTACGAGCCGCTGGCCCCTGCCTTCGTGGTCAATTTCAACCAGAACGGGCGGCAGCGCTACATGCAGGTCAGCGTGGCGCTGATGGCCCGTGACAAGGGCGAGATGGATGCCCTGAAAGTCCACATGCCGGTGCTGCGCAACAAGCTCGTCATGCTGTTCTCTGGCCAGAACTTCGACAATCTCGTGACTGCCGTGGGCAAGGAAATGCTTCGCCAGCAGGCCACGGCGACCGTCCAGGAACTGGCCAAGCAGGAAACCGGCAAGGTCGTGATCGAGCAGGTCCTGTTCACCAACTTCGTATTGCAGTAGGCGGGTTCAACCATGGCCGTACAAGACCTCCTTTCCCAGGACGAGATCGATGCCCTGCTGCACGGCGTCGACGATGGCCTCGTTGAGACCGAAAGCGACGTCGAGCCTGGCAGTGTCAAAAGCTATGACCTGACCAGCCAGGACCGGATCGTCCGTGGGCGCATGCCCACCCTCGAGATGATCAACGAGCGCTTCGCCCGCTACACCCGCATCAGCATGTTCAACCTGTTGCGCCGCTCCGCGGACGTCGCGGTGGGCGGTGTGCAGGTGATGAAGTTCGGCGAGTACGTGCATTCCCTCTACGTTCCCACCAGCCTCAACCTGGTGAAGATGAAGCCGCTGCGCGGCACCGGGCTGTTCATCCTCGACGCCAAGCTGGTGTTCAAGCTGGTGGACAACTTCTTCGGGGGCGATGGCCGCCACGCCAAGATCGAAGGCCGCGAATTCACCCCCACCGAGCTGCGGGTGGTTCGCATGGTCCTCGACCAGGCCTTCATCGACCTGAAGGAGGCCTGGCACGCGGTGATGGACGTGCACTTCGAGTACATCAACTCGGAGGTGAACCCGGCACTCGCCAACATTGTCAGCCCCAGTGAAGTGGTGGTGGTTTCCACCTTCCACATCGAGCTGGACGGCGGTGGCGGCGACCTGCACATCACCATGCCCTATTCGATGATCGAGCCGATCCGCGAGATGCTCGATGCCGGCTTCCAGTCGGATGTCGACGATCAGGACGAGCGCTGGATCAAGGCCCTGCGCGAGGACATCCTCGACGTCAGCGTGCCGGTGGGCGCCACCGTGGTGCGCCGCCAGCTGCGCCTGCGGGACATCCTGCACATGCAGCCCGGGGACGTGATCCCGGTGGACATGCCCGAGTACATGATCATGCGCGCCAACGGCGTGCCGGCCTTCAAGGTCAAGCTGGGGGCCCACAAGGGCAACCTGTCGCTGCAGATACTGGATCCCATCGACCGTCCCCGCTGACGGTCGCTCTCATTACGTAAGCCGACGAGGTCGAGATGGCAGACGAAGAAAACACCACGCCCGAGGAACAGGCGCTCGCCGACGAGTGGGCTGCCGCGCTGGCGGAGGCCGGCGAGAGCCCCGGCCAGGACGATATCGACGCGCTGATGAACCAGGGCGCAGCCCCCGAGGCCCCTGCCGCCAACCCCCGTGCGCCCATGGAAGAGTTCGGCAGCGTACCGCGCTCCAACGCGCCGGTGAGCCTGGATGGCCCGAACCTGGATGTGATCCTCGACATTCCCGTGTCCATCTCCATGGAAGTGGGCAATACCGACATCACCATCCGCAACCTGTTGCAGTTGAACCAGGGCTCGGTGATCGAGCTGGACCGCCTGGCCGGCGAGCCGCTGGACGTGCTGGTCAACGGTACCCTGATCGCCCACGGGGAAGTGGTGGTGGTGAACGAGAAGTTCGGCATCCGCCTGACCGACGTGATCAGCCCCAGCGAACGCATCAAGAAGCTGCGCTGACCATGAGCCGCCTCCTGTTCGCCCTCGTCTTCGCCCCGCTGGCGGCCACGGCCGCCGAGCCGGCAGCGGTCGCCCCGGCGCCTGCTGCGGCCAGCGCCACCGCCGCGTCTGCGACTGCGGTGACCAGCGGCAGCGGTGTGGCCGCCCAGCTCGGTCAGCTCACCCTGGGCTTGCTGCTGGTGGTGGGGGTGATCTTCCTGCTCGCCTGGCTGCTGCGCCGGGTGCAGCAGATGGGGCCGCGCGGCAGTGACCGGGCGATCCGCCTGATCGCCAGCCAGGCCCTCAGCCCGCGGGACCGGCTGGTGCTGGTCCAGGTGGGTAACGAGCAGGTCCTGCTCGGGCTCACGCCAGGCCGGATCACCCCGCTGCACGTGCTCAAGGAGCCGGTGCACCTGCCCGATTCGCAACCCGCCCAACCCGAATTCGCCCAGCGCCTGATGGAGTTGCTGGGCAAGGACAAGGACAAGCACTGATGGCCTTCTGGCGCATCCTGATCGCCCTGCTGCTGGCGGTGGCGGCCCCCCTGGCGCTGGGCGCCGACGACCCGTTGTCGGTCTCCGCCATCACCCTGACTACCGACGCGCAGGGTCAGCAGGAATATTCGGTCAGCCTGCAGATTCTGCTGATCATGACGGCGCTGAGCTTCATCCCGGCGTTCGTCATGCTGATGACCAGCTTCACCCGGATCATCATCGTCTTCTCCATCCTCCGCCAGGCGCTGGGCCTGCAGCAGACCCCGTCGAACCAGATCCTCACCGGGATGGCGCTGTTCCTGACGATGTTCATCATGGGGCCGGTGTTCGACCAGGTGAACCGCGATGCCCTGCAGCCCTACCTGAACGGGCAGTTGCCGGCCCAGGAGGCGATCAAGCGGGCCGAGGGACCGGTCAAGAACTTCATGCTGGCGCAGACCCGCTCCAGTGACCTGGAGCTGTTCGTGCGGTTGTCCAAGCGCACCGACATTCCCAGTGCCGACGCCACGCCCTTGACCATCCTGGTGCCGGCCTTCGTCACGTCCGAGCTGAAGACCGCCTTCCAGATCGGCTTCATGATCTTCATCCCGTTCCTGATCATCGACCTGGTGGTGGCGAGCGTACTGATGGCGATGGGCATGATGATGCTCTCGCCGCTGATCATTTCGTTGCCGTTCAAGATCATGCTGTTCGTGCTGGTGGATGGCTGGGCGCTGATCATCGGCACCCTGGCCGGAAGCTTCGGAGGCGTCTAGCGATGACACCCGAGATTGCCGTCGACCTGTTCCGCGAGGCGCTGTGGCTGACCTGCGTCATCGTCGGGATCCTGGTGGTGCCGAGCCTGGTGGTGGGCCTGATCGTGGCGATGTTCCAGGCTGCGACCCAGATCAACGAGCAGACCCTGAGCTTCCTGCCGCGCCTGCTGGTGATGCTGATGACGCTGATGGTGGCCGGCCCCTGGCTGACCCGCCAGCTGATGGAGTACATCACCACGCTCTACCACAACATTCCCATGCTGATCGGCTGAGATGCTGGAGCTGACCTCCTCGCAGATCGGCGGCTGGATCGCCAGCCTGGTGCTGCCGCTGTTCCGCATCGCTTCCTTGCTGATGACCATGCCGCTGTTCGGGACCCAACTGGTGCCGAATCGCGTGCGGCTCTACCTCGCTCTCGCCATCACCGTGGTGCTGGCGCCCAATCTGCCACCGATGCCCGAGGTGGATGCCGTGAGCCTGCGGGCCTTCCTGCTGGTGCTGGAGCAGGTGCTGATCGGCGCGGTGATGGGGTTTGCACTGCAGCTGTTCTTCCACGCCTTCGTGGTGGCCGGCCAGATCCTGGCGGTGCAGATGGGCCTGGGCTTCGCGTCCATGGTGGACCCCACCAACGGGGTGTCGGTGCCGGTGATCGGCCAGTTCTTCACCATGCTGGTGACGCTGCTGTTCCTGGCCATGAACGGCCACCTGGTGGTGTTCGAGGTGCTGGCCGAGAGTTTCGTGACTCTGCCGGTGGGCGGGGGGCTGATGGCCGCTCACTTCTGGGAACTGGCCACCCGCCTGGGCTGGGTGCTGGGGGCCGGCCTGCTGTTGGCACTGCCGGCGATCACGGCGTTGCTGGTGGTGAACATCGCCTTTGGCGTGATGACCCGTGCCGCGCCGCAGCTGAATATCTTCTCCATCGGTTTCCCGCTCACCGTGGCCATGGGCCTGGTGATCATCTGGATCGGCATGGCCGACATCCTGTCCCAGTACCAGGTGCTGGCCACCGACGCGCTGCAGCTGCTGCGCGAGCTGGTGAGGGCGCGCTGATGGTCCTTCAACCCCTTACCCGTCCCGGTCGGTCAACCGGGCCTGCTGCCGAGGTGCGCCATGGCAGAGAGTGAGAGCGGGGCGGACATGATGATGAAGATGATGCGCAYCAGCTTCGACTTTTCCCGCGAGGTGTTGCTGGACGAGCGCAGCATGGGGCTGTTCCTGCTGCATGCCGGGCAGATGGCGCTGTCGGCGGTCATGCCGCTGCTGGTGACCTTGCTGATCATCTCCCTGGCGGCGCCGGTGGCGTTGGGGGGCTGGCTGTTTTCTCCGGAAGCGATGGGGCCGAAGTTCAGCCGGATGAACCCGCTTTCCGGCCTCAAACGCATGTTTTCCGCTCACGCGCTGGTGGAGCTGCTCAAGGCCTTGGGCAAGTTCGCGCTGGTGCTGATGGTGGCGGTGATGGTGCTGTCCTCGGATGCCGATGACCTGCTGGCCATCGCCCACGAGCCGCTGGACCGGGCCATCCTGCACAGCGTCCAGGTGGTGGGCTGGAGTGCGGTCTGGCTGGCCTGCGGGCTGATCCTCATCGCGGGGATCGACGTGCCTTACCAGCTCTGGGACAACAAGCAGAAGCTGATGATGACCAAGCAGGAAGTGCGCGACGAGTACAAGGACTCCGAGGGCAAGCCCGAGGTCAAGGCGCGCATCCGCCGCATGCAGCGGGAGATGGCCGAGCGCCGCATGATGGCGGCCGTGCCCCAGGCCGACGTGGTCATTACCAACCCGACCCACTTCGCCGTGGCGCTCAAGTACGACCCGGCCAAGGGCACCGCTCCGGTGCTGCTGGCCAAGGGCAACGACTTCACCGCGCTGAAAATTCGCGAGATCGCCCAGGAGCACAAGGTCACCGTGCTGGAGTCGCCGGCGCTGGCGCGGGCGGTGTTCTATTCCACCGAGCTGGACCACGAGATTCCGGCCGGCCTCTACCTGGCGGTGGCCCAGGTGCTGGCCTACGTCTATCAGCTCAAGCAGTTCCGTGCCGGCAAGGCCAAGCGACCGCCGCCGCTTTCCGAGCCGCCCATCCCCGCCGACCTGCGGCGCGACGAGTAGGGCGCGGGCCCGTTCGGGTCGACATAACGCGCTGTTCTGCCAGGGTTTCACGAAGTTGGAAGGGTTCTTGCACCAGAGCTTGTGCGCGGTTTTGCGCGTCAAGATTTTGAATGGTTGGGCAGGCTTGCCCGCCAGTGCTCGAGGACCTCGATGTGGATCGCACGCAACTGATGGGCAACCTGCGCGGCAACTTCGCCAGCCTCTCCCGGGGCAACCTGGGGGTGCCGCTGCTGGTGCTGGTGATGCTGGGGATGATGACCCTGCCGGTGCCGCCCTTCCTGCTGGACGTGTTCTTCACGTTCAACATCGCGCTGTCCATCGTCGTCCTGCTGGTCAGCGTCTATGCGCTGCGCCCGCTGGATTTCGCGGTGTTTCCCACCATCCTGCTGGTCTCCACCTTGCTGCGCCTGGCGCTGAACGTGGCCTCCAGCCGCGTGGTACTGCTGCACGGCCAGGATGGGCATGACGCGGCGGGCAAGGTGATCCAGGCCTTCGGCGAGGTGGTGATCGGCGGCAACTACGTAGTCGGTGCGGTGATCTTCGCGATCTTGATGATCATCAACTTCGTGGTGGTCACCAAGGGTGCCGGGCGTATTTCCGAAGTGAGCGCGCGTTTCACCCTGGACGCGATGCCCGGCAAGCAGATGGCCATCGACGCCGACCTCAACGCCGGTCTGATCGACCAGAACGAGGCCAAGAAGCGCCGTGCCGAGGTGTCCCAGGAGGCGGATTTCTACGGTTCCATGGACGGTGCCAGCAAGTTCGTGCGCGGTGACGCCATCGCCGGTCTGTTGATCTTGTTCATCAACCTCATTGGCGGCATGGCCATCGGTATCGTCCAGCACGGCCTGACCTTCGGCGATGCCGGGCGCATCTACTCGCTGCTGACCATCGGTGACGGCCTGGTGGCACAGATTCCCTCGCTGCTGCTGTCGACCGCCGCCGCGATCATGGTGACCCGCGTGTCCAGCTCCGAGGACATGGGTCAGCAGGTCAACCGGCAGATGTTCACCTCGCCCAAGGCGCTGGCCGTTTCCGCCGCCATCCTGGTCGCCATGGGCCTGGTGCCGGGCATGCCGCATGTCTCCTTCATCGGTCTGGGCGCGATTTCCGCTGGCGGCGCCTGGTGGATCTGGCACAAGTCGAAGAAGGCCCAGGAAGCGGCCGCCCAGGAAGTCCAGCGCCAGCAGGAGCTGCTGCCGGCCCAGCGTCCCCAGGAAACCAAGGAGCTGGGTTGGGACGACGTCACCCCGGTGGACATGGTGGGCCTGGAGGTTGGCTACCGGCTGATCCCGCTGGTGGATCGCAACCAGGGCGGCCAGTTGCTGGCGCGGATCAAGGGCGTGCGCAAGAAGCTCTCCCAGGAGATGGGCTTCCTCATGCCGTCCGTACACATCCGCGACAACCTCGACCTGCTGCCCAACGCCTATCGGCTGACGCTGATGGGGGTGAGCGTGGCGGAGGCGGAGGTGTATCCGGATCGCGAGTTGGCGATCAACCCTGGCCAGGTGTTCGGCACCCTCAACGGCATCGCCGCCAAGGATCCGGCGTTTGGCCTGGAAGCCGTCTGGATCGATGCCAGTCAGCGCGACCAGGCGCAGTCCCTGGGCTACACGGTGGTGGATGCGAGCACGGTGGTGGCCACCCACCTCAACCAGATCCTGCACAAGCATGCCCACGAGCTGTTGGGGCACGAGGAGGTGCAGCAACTGATGCAGCTGCTGGCCAAGAGCTCGCCGAAGCTGGCCGAGGAGCTGGTGCCGGGGCTGGTGTCGCTGTCGACGCTGCTCAAGGTGCTGCAGAACCTGTTGCAGGAACAGGTGCCGGTACGCGACATCCGCACCATCGCCGAAGCCATCGCGAACGTGGCGCCGAAGAGTCAAGATCCCGCCGCGATGGTGGCGGCGGTCCGCGTCGCACTTTCCCGCGCAATCGTCCAAGGCATTGTGGGACTAGAGCCGGAGCTGCCTGTGATCACCCTGGAACCCAGGTTGGAACAGATTTTGCTGAACAGTATGCAGAAGGCCGGTCAGGGCGCGGAGGACGGCATCCTCCTCGAACCGGGCATGGCCGAGAAGCTGCAACGTTCCCTGGTGGACGCGGCGCAGCGCCAGGAGATGCTCGGCAAGCCGGCGATCCTCCTGGTGGCAGGCCCGATCCGATCCATGATGTCGCGCTTCGCCCGGTTGGCCGTACCCACCATGAACGTACTGGCCTACCAGGAAATACCGGACAACAAGCAGGTCACCATAGTTGCGACTGTGGGGCAGAACTAACCGAGGTCACAGGCCATGCAGGTCAAACGCTTCTTCGCTGCGGATATGCGCCAGGCCATGAAACTGGTGCGGGACGAACTGGGCGCCGATGCTTCCATCATCGGTACCCGGCGCGTGGCCGGTGGTGTCGAGATCACGGCGGCACTCGACTACCCCATGCCTGCTCCGGCCCCCAGCAAGCCGAACCCGGCCCTGGAAGCGGAGCTGCGCCGCACCCAGGCACGCATCGCCGAGGCCCATGCCGAACTGTCCAACCGCGCCGCTCGCGCGGACGCCGGACGCAACCGGCAACTGGTTCCGGATCGCTCCGAGCCTTCGCCGGAGGCCCTTGAGGCCGCCATGCGCCCGACCCGTCCCGCCGTGGCGCCGGCAGCTGTCGCCGCCGTTCCGGTCACCCCAGCCGCTGCGCCCGTGGCCGACCAGCGTGCGCTGGATGCCATGCGTTTCGAGCTCAACGGGCTGCGTGAGCTGATCGAAGTCCAGCTTGGTTCCATCGCCTGGAGCCAGATGCAGAACCGTCGCCCGCAGCAGGCCAATTTGTGGCGTCGCCTGCAGCGGATGGGGCTGCCGGTGGAGCTGTCCCGTGTGTTGCTGGAGCGTGTCAGCAGCGTCAAGGATCCGCGCCAGGCCTGGCGCATGGTGCTGGCCCACCTGGCCCACGCCATCCGTACCCCTGCCGAGGAGCCTCTGGAAGAGGGTGGCGTGATCGCCCTGGTCGGTCCCGCCGGCATGGGCAAGACCACCACCCTGGCCAAGCTGGCCGCCCGCTATGTGCTTAAGTACGGCGCCCAGCAGATCGCCCTGGTGAGCATGGACAGCTACCGGATCGGTGCCCAGGAACAGCTGAAGACCCTGGGCCGCATCCTCGGTGTGTCCGTCACTCACGTCGATCCGGGCCAGTCGCTGACCCAGGCTCTCGCCCCCCTCGCACGCAAGCGTGTGGTGCTGATTGATACGGCGGGGCTGCCGGCGAACGATCCGGCGCTTAAAATGCAGCTCGAGACACTGGCCAGCCGCAGCGTGAAAGCGCGCAATTTCCTCGTTTTGGCTGCAACCAGTCAAAGCCAGGTGCTGAAAGCGGCCTACCATAGTTACAAGCGGTGTGGCCTTTCGGGCTGCATCCTGACCAAGCTCGATGAAGCCGCGAGCCTGGGCGAAGTGTTGGGACTGGCTATCGGCCAGCATCTGCCGGTAGCCTATCTCGCTGATGGGCCTCGGATTCCGGATGATCTCCAGGTTCCGCGCAGTCACCAACTGGTGAGTCGTGCGGTGAGCCTTCAGGCGCCGGAGGACCCCAGCGAGGAAGCCATGGCCGACCTGTTCGCAGGTCTGTACCAGGCGCCCACTCGCCAGGTTGGATAGAAACCCAGAGCCGCCCGGGATGGGTGGCGTGAATGCGCCAAGTGGCCCAGTCGACGTGAACAAGGTGTGTGATAAATGGGTAGTTTGCATCCCGTACAGGTGATTGCTGTAACCGGTGGCAAGGGCGGTGTCGGCAAGACCAACGTATCCGTGAACCTCTCGCTGGCGCTGGCCGACCTGGGGCGCCGCGTGATGCTGCTGGACGCCGACCTCGGCCTGGCCAACGTCGACGTGCTGCTCGGGCTGACGCCCAAGCGGACCCTGGCGGACGTGATCGCAGGCGAGTGCGACCTGCGTGACGTGCTGCTGCAAGGGCCGGGCGGCGTCCGCATCGTGCCGGCCGCTTCCGGCACGCAGAGCATGGTCCAGCTCTCGCCGATGCAGCATGCCGGCCTGATCCAGGCGTTCAGCGAGATCAGCGACAACCTGGACGTGCTGGTGATCGACACCGCCGCCGGCATCGGCGATGCGGTGGTCAGCTTCGTCCGTGCTGCGCAGGAAGTGATCGTGGTCGTCTGCGACGAGCCCACGTCCATCACCGACGCCTATGCGCTGATCAAGCTGCTCAACCGCGATTTCGGCATGAGTCGTTTCCGGGTCCTGGCCAATATGGCCCACAGCCCGCAGGAAGGTCGCAACCTCTTTGCTAAGCTGACCAAGGTGACCGATCGCTTCCTCGATGTGGCCTTGCAGTACGTCGGCGCCGTCCCCTACGACGAGTCCGTGCGCAAGGCGGTGCAGAAGCAGCGAGCGGTCTACGAAGCGTTCCCGCGTTCGAAATGTGCCCTGGCGTTCAAGGCGATTGCTCAGAAGGTGGACAGCTGGCCGTTGCCGGCCAACCCCCGTGGCCACCTTGAGTTCTTCGTCGAGCGACTGGTGCAGCAACCCATCGCGGATTCGACCGTATGACACCACCCGCAAGTGGACTTCGCATGTACAACAAGGCTCAGGCCGGGGATTCCCAGCACCAGCTGATCGAGCGCTACGCGCCCCTGGTCAAGCGGATCGCCTACCACCTGCTGGCTCGCTTGCCGGCGAACGTGCAGGTTGAAGACCTCATGCAGGCGGGGATGATCGGCCTGCTGGAAGCATCGAAGAAGTACGACTCCAGCAAGGGCGCGAGTTTCGAGACCTACGCCGGCATCCGCATCCGCGGGGCGATGCTCGACGAGGTCCGCAAGGGCGACTGGGCACCGCGCTCGGTCCACCGCAATACCCGGATGGTCAGCGACGCCATCCGCAAAGTCGAGGCAAGAACCGGACGTGACGCTAAAGATCAGGAGGTTGCGGCCGAACTTGGATTGAGTCTCGAAGATTACTACGGCATCCTGAGCGACACTTTGGGCAGCCGGCTGTTCAGCTTCGACGACCTTCTGGAAGGCGGGGAGCATGGCACGGCGCACGAAGACACCGGAGTCACCCATCTCGAACCTTCGAATGACCTGGAAGACGAGCGCTTCCAGGCGGCGCTGGCCGATGCCATCGCCAATCTGCCGGAACGAGAGCGCCTGGTGCTGGCGCTGTATTACGACGAAGAGCTGAATTTGAAGGAAATCGGTGAAGTGCTGGGAGTCAGTGAATCCCGAGTCAGCCAGTTGCACAGCCAGTGCGCCGCGCGTTTGCGGGCCCGGCTGGGTGAGTGGCGTGCCTGAAGCACACCGGTTTTTCGATTGAACGACGCCCCCATGACCCGGGGGCGTTCAGGACTGTACGGAGGTCGATTTGGACAAGAACATGAAAATCCTCATCGTGGACGATTTCTCTACGATGAGACGCATCATCAAGAACCTCCTGCGTGATTTGGGCTTCACCAACACCGCAGAGGCCGACGACGGCACGACCGCCTTGCCGATGCTGCACAGCGGCAATTTCGATTTCCTGGTCACCGACTGGAACATGCCCGGCATGACCGGTATCGACCTGCTGCGTGCCGTGCGCGCCGACGAGCGCCTGAAGCACCTGCCGGTGCTGATGGTGACTGCTGAAGCCAAGCGCGATCAGATCATCGAAGCCGCCCAGGCCGGCGTGAACGGGTACGTGGTCAAGCCGTTCACGGCCCAGGTTCTCAAAGAGAAGATTGAAAAGATCTTCGAGCGGGTCAACGGCTGATGCCAGTCGCGAGGACGCCATGGATAAAGATTCCCAGTCGGGAGACCTCGAGTCGACCCTGAAAAATCATGCACGCGAGCTGGTGGAAACCCTTGAAAAGGGCAACTTCGGCGATGCGGTGCAACTGATCCACGAACTGAACAAGGTTCGCGACCGCGGCCTCTATCAGGAAGTCGGCAAGCTCACCCGCGAGTTGCACAATGCGATCGTCAACTTCCAGATCGATCCGCATCTGCCGCACGCCAAGGAAATGTCCCAGATCGCCGATGCGACGGATCGTCTCTCCTACGTCGTGCACATGACGGAGAAGGCAGCCAACCGCACCATGGATCTGGTGGAGGAGAGCGCACCGCTGCTCAATGGCCTGGGCGATGAAGCCCAGAGCCTTTCCGAGGAGTGGGGGCGCTTCATGCGGCGCGAGATCGGCGCGGATGCGTTCCGGGAGCTGGCCAAGCGCATCGAATCGTTCCTGGCGCGCAGCCAGCGCGACACCGAGCAGCTATCCTCCCATATGAACGACATCCTGCTGGCACAGGACTATCAGGACCTGACCGGGCAAGTGATCAAACGCGTCACCCAGTTGGTGACCGAAGTTGAGCACAACTTGGTGAAACTGGTGCTGATGGCCAGTGATGTAGACCGTTTCGCAGGCATTCAACATGACCGCGAAGCGATGGTTGTCGAGAAAGAAAAACTAAAAGATCCATCTAGGGGTGAAGGTCCGCAGATCAATGCCGATAAGCGTGATGACGTCGTGGCCGATCAGGTCGACGTCGATGATCTGTTATCCAGCCTTGGTTTCTAGGGGAGCCGCCTAATGAGCTTCGACGCCGATGAAGAAATCCTCCAGGACTTCCTGGTAGAGGCCGGCGAAATACTGGAGCAATTGTCCGAGCAGCTCGTTGAGCTGGAGAGCCGTCCGGACGATATGGATCTGCTCAATGCCATTTTCCGGGGTTTCCACACGGTCAAGGGCGGAGCTGGTTTCCTCCAGCTAAACGCCCTTGTGGAATGCTGCCACATCGCCGAAAACGTGTTCGACATCCTCCGCAAGGGTGCGCGTCGAGTCGATGCCGAGCTGATGGACGTGGTGCTCCAGGCACTGGATACCGTCAACGAGATGTTCAGCCAGGTACGCGAGCGCTCCGAGCCGACGCCCGCCACGCCCGAGCTGCTGGCCGCATTGTCGCGCCTGGCAGAGCCTGCGGGTGCGTCCGAGCCTGAGCCTGTTGCTGAGGCTTTTGAACCTGAGCCCGAGCCCGAGGCCGAAGAGCCTGCCGCGCCGGCATCGGGCGACATCACCGACAGCGAGTTCGAGCAACTGCTGACGGCCCTGGACGAGCCCTCTGGTTCCAATGCCGAACCCGCAGCCGGCAACGAAGCGGCCGCGTCGGATGAAATTACCGATGACGAGTTCGAAGCGCTGCTGGACCAGCTCCATGGCAAGGGCAAGTTCGTCGGCGATGCAGCGCCAGCGGCCAGTGCGCCCAAGGCGCCCGAGCCGGTTGCTGCCCCTTCTGCCTCGCCGGGCGGCGATGACATCACCGATGATGAGTTCGAAGCGCTGCTGGACCAGCTTCACGGCAAGGGCAAGTTTGTCGCCCCTGCTGTGGATGACACCGCACCGGCTGCTGTAGCGTCCGCGCCCGATACCGCAGCACCGGCTGCGCCGGGTGGCGACAACATCACCGATGACGAGTTCGAAGCCCTGCTGGACCAGCTCCACGGCAAGGGCAAGTTCGTCGCGGAGGCTCCTGCCTCGTCAGCCCCGGCCAAGCCGGCGGCACCTGCCAAGCCCGCTGCGGCACCCGCCAAGCCTGCGGCCACACCCGCCGCGAAAGCGACCGAGCCGGCGAAGCCTGCTGCCGCCAAGCCCGAACCTGCCAAGCCTGCGCCGGCAGCTGCCCGTCCGGCTGCGCCGACGGCTAACGGAGACAAGGCTGCTCCTGCGGCAGCCAGCGAAACGGAAACCACCGTACGGGTGGACACCGCTCGCCTGGACGAGATCATGAACATGGTGGGCGAGCTGGTACTGGTGCGTAACCGTCTGGTGCGTCTCGGTGCCAACAGCGGTGACGAGGCCATGGCCAAGGCCGTGTCGAACCTCGATGTGGTGACCGCCGACCTGCAGACCGCGGTGATGAAGACCCGCATGCAGCCCATCAAGAAGGTCTTCGGCCGCTTCCCGCGCCTCGTGCGCGACCTGGCCCGCAACCTGAAGAAAGAGATCAACCTCGAGCTGGTGGGGGAGGAGACCGACCTCGACAAGAACCTCGTCGAGGCCCTTGCCGACCCGCTGGTCCACCTGGTGCGCAACGCCGTGGACCACGGCATCGAGACGCCCGAGGAGCGCGAGGCCGCCGGCAAGGCACGTACCGGTCGCGTCGTGCTGTCCGCCGAGCAGGAGGGTGACCACATCCTTCTGATGATCACCGACGACGGCAAGGGCATGGACGCGAACATCCTTCGTGCCAAGGCTGTCGAGAAAGGACTGCTGGACAAGGATGCCGCCGACCGCCTTACCGAGCTGGAGTGCTACAACCTGATTTTCGCCCCGGGCTTCTCGACCAAGACCGAGATCTCGGACGTATCCGGTCGTGGCGTCGGGATGGACGTGGTGAAAACCAAGATCTCCCAGCTCAACGGCACGGTGAACGTGTTCTCGCAGAAAGGGCAGGGTTCCAAGATCGTCATCAAGGTGCCGCTGACCCTGGCGATCATGCCGACGCTGATGGTGATGCTGGGCAACCAGGCCTTCGCCTTCCCGCTGGTCAACGTCAACGAGATCTTCCACCTCGACCTGTCCCGCACCAACGTCGTGGATGGCCAGGAAGTGGTGATCGTCCGCGACAAGGCCCTGCCGCTGTTCTACCTCAAGCGCTGGCTGGTTCGTGACGCCTCATACGAGGAGCAGGGTGAAGGGCACGTGGTGATCCTCTCCGTGGGTACCCAGCGCATCGGCTTCGTGGTGGATCAACTGGTCGGCCAGGAAGAAGTGGTGATCAAGCCGCTTGGCAAGATGCTGCAGGGGACGCCCGGCATGTCCGGTGCCACCATTACCGGCGATGGACGAATCGCCCTCATCCTCGACGTGCCGAGCATGCTCAAGCGCTACGCGCGCCGCGGTTGATCGTTTAGGCGGCCCGTTGGGGGCCGCCTGTTAGGAGTGTTTATGGCAGTCAAGGTTCTGGTGGTTGATGACTCCGGCTTCTTCCGTCGTCGCGTTTCGGAGATTCTGTCCGCCGACACCAATATCCAGGTGGTAGGGACCGCCACGAATGGCCGGGAGGCCATCGACCAGGCGCTGGCGCTCAAGCCTGACGTCATCACCATGGATTACGAAATGCCCATGATGGACGGCATCACCGCCGTCCGGCACATCATGCAGCGCTGCCCGACTCCGGTCCTGATGTTCTCCTCCCTGACTCACGAAGGCGCCCGGGTAACCCTCGATGCGCTGGATGCCGGTGCGGTCGACTTCCTGCCGAAGAACTTCGAGGACATCTCCCGTAATCCGGAGAAGGTCAAGCAACTGCTCTGCGAGAAGGTGCACAGCATCGCGCGGAGCAACCGTCGCTACAGCAGCTACACCCCGCCGCCTGCCGCGCCGACGCCCAGCAGTTCCGGCCCGTCGAGCCTGTCTCGCCCTGCGGCTGCACCTGCCCCAGCACCGGCTTCCTCATCCAGTGGTAGTTCCAGCAGCGGGCCTGCGCCCAAGCGCAAGTCCTACCGGCTGGTGGCCATCGGCACCTCGACGGGCGGCCCCGTTGCGCTTCAGCGTGTGCTGACCCAGTTGCCCGCCAATTTCCCGGCGCCGCTGGTGCTGATCCAGCACATGCCGGCGGCGTTCACCAAGGCATTCGCCGAGCGCCTGGACAAGCTCTGCCGTATTTCCGTCAAGGAGGCCGAGGATGGCGACCAGCTCAGGCCTGGCCTCGCCCTGCTGGCACCGGGCGGCAAGCAGATGATGGTGGATCCGCGCGGGACCGTGCGCATCCTCCCCGGCGATGAGCGCCTCAACTACAAGCCCTGTGTCGACATCACCTTCGGCTCCGCTGCCAAGGCCTTCAATGACAAGGTCCTGGCCGTGGTGCTGACCGGCATGGGCGCGGACGGCCGCGAGGGCGCACGCCTGCTCAAACAGAGTGGCAGCCAGGTGTGGGCGCAGGATGAAGCCAGTTGCGTGATCTATGGCATGCCGATGGCAATCGTGAAGGCCAACCTGGCAGACGCGGTCTACGGTCTCGACGACATTGGCAGGCACATCGCCGAAGCATGCCTGTGATGGGAGTAGTGCGGTAAATGGATGCGTTGAGCATCGTAGGGATCATCCTTGCACTGGTCGCCATCGTCGGGGGCAACTACCTCGAAGGAGGGCACGCCGGTGCCCTTCTGAACGGCCCGGCTGCGCTGATCGTGATTGGCGGTACCGTGGGTGCCGCTTTGCTCCAGACACCCATGAGCGTGCTCAAGCGGGCTCTGGCGATCCTTCGCTGGATCATCTTCCCGCCCAGGATCGACCTCACCGGCGGCATCAACAGCGTGGTGGGCTGGAGCATGGCGGCGCGCAAGGAAGGGCTCCTGGGCCTGGAGCCCATCGCCGACGCCGAGCCAGACCCCTATGCCCGCAAGGGTTTGCAGCTCCTGGTCGACGGTGCTGAACCCGAGTCCATCCGCAGCATTCTCGAAGTGGACCTCTATACCCAGGAGGCCCGCGATCTGCAGGCCGCCAAGGTGTTCGAGAGCATGGGCGGCTACGCCCCTACCATCGGCATCATTGGTGCGGTGATGGGGCTGATCCACGTCATGGGCAACCTGGCCGACCCGAGTCAGCTGGGAGGTGGCATTGCGGTAGCGTTCGTTGCCACCATCTACGGCGTGAGTTTCGCCAACCTGCTCCTGTTGCCGGTGAGCAGCAAGCTGAAGGCTATCGCCATGCGCCAGTCGCGCTACCGGGAAATGCTGCTGGAGGGCATCCTCTCCATCGGCGAGGGTGAAAACCCCCGCTCCATCGAACTGAAGCTGCAAGGCTTCGTGGATTGATGGAGGCATGGCATGGCTCGCAGGCGTCAGCACGAAGAGCATGAGAATCACGAGCGCTGGCTCGTTTCATACGCCGATTTCATTACGCTGCTGTTCGCGTTCTTCGTGGTCATGTACTCCATCTCCTCGATCAACGAGGGCAAGTACAAGATCCTCTCGGACACCCTGACCGGCGTCTTCAACCAGCCGGATCGCTCGATCAAGCCGATCCCGATCGGTGAAGAGCGGCCTCGTACCACCGAGGCAGAGCAGACGTCTGCAGAGCAGGGCGGGCCTGGTGATGCCCAGGCCGATCCCTTGCAGAGCATCACCGAGAGCATGCAGGCAGCCTTCGGCGACCTGATCTCCAACGAGCAGATGACGGTTCGCGGCAACGAGCTCTGGGTGGAGATCGAGCTGAACTCCAGCCTGCTGTTCCCCAGTGGCGATGCCATCCCCACCAATGAGGCGTTCACCATCATCGAGAAGGTGGCGAAGATCCTCGCCCCCTACGAAAACCCCGTGCACGTCGAAGGCTTCACCGATAACCTGCCCATCAGTACCGCCGCCTATCCTTCCAACTGGGAGCTTTCCGCCTCCCGTGCATCCAGTATCGTGAGGATGCTTTCCATGGACGGGGTCAATCCGGCGCGCCTCGCGGCGGTCGGGTACGGCGAATTCCAGCCGGTGGCGGACAACTCGACGGCGGAAGGGCGCGCACGCAACCGCCGTGTGGTATTGGTGGTTTCGCGAAACCTCGACGTGCGGCGAGCGGTGAGTGGGGTAGGGGCGGGCAAAGCCAAGCCGGATGACGCGTTGCGGCGTGCTGGCACGCAAACTGCACCAGCGCCTGCACCGGGGCCCTCCGCAGCGGGGGCCGTCAATTCCCCGTCGCCCGCGCCAGCGGGTGGACAATGATCCTCGGCAAGGCTGTGGTTTCGCCGGGAGGACGAAGAGCATGAGAGTTTGGGCGGTAGCCAATCAGAAGGGTGGTGTCGGCAAGACCACCACCTCCATCGCACTGGCAGGCTTGCTGGCCGACGCCGGCAAGCGCGTCGTGGTCGTGGATCTCGATCCCCACGGTTCCATGACCAGCTATTTCGGCCATGACCCCGATACCCTGGAGCACAGCTGCTTCGACCTGTTCCTCCACCAGGGCGGCGTACCGGAAGGGCTGCCCCGGCAACTGCTGCTGCAGACCAGCCACGAGCGCATGTCGCTGCTGCCTTCCAGCACCGCCCTGGCCACCCTTGAGCGCCAGTCGCCCGGGCAGAACGGGCTGGGCCTGGTGATCGCCAAGAGCCTGGCGCAGCTGTGGCAGGAATTCGACCATGCCATCATCGACAGCCCGCCGTTGCTCGGTGTTCTGATGGTCAATGCGCTGGCCGCCAGCCAGCAACTGGTGATCCCCGTGCAGACCGAATTCCTCGCAGTGAAGGGCCTGGAGCGCATGGTCAGCACCCTTAACATGGTCAATCGCTCGCGCAAGCAGGCGCTGCCTTACACCATCGTGCCGACTCTTTTCGACCGTCGGACCCAGGCGTCCCTGAATACCCTGCGTGTGCTGCGCAACACCTATCCCGAGCACCTCTGGCCGGCCTACATCCCGGTGGACACCCGCCTGCGGGATGCCAGCCGTGCCGGCGTGACCCCGTCGCAGTACGACGGCAACAGCCGTGGCGTGATCGCCTATCGCGCGCTGCTCAAGCACCTGCTGAGCCAGCAGCTCGCCGCGCAGGTCGCCTGAGATGAGCGTCTATGCTGAGCTACAGGTGCTCTCAAGTCCGGCATGCCCTGTGCCGATAGCCTGTCGAGCCCAACGTCGCAGGTCCCACCCATGAGCCGTATCCTCGCCACCACCACCCGACCGCAACTGGCGTTGCAGTCCTACCTGGACTCCCTGCTGCAGGAAGCAGCCATCGAACTCGCCGACAGCGTAAGCCTGGAGGAATTCGAGGCTGCCGTGCTTGAGGAGCAGGTGCGCGATGCCCGGCTGAACCAGGCGCGCCCAGTACTGGCCGCCGCGCCGGAGGTGGCTCCCCGCGTGGTACGTGCTGCTCCCGTAGCGGTCCAGCTGGAGGATCGCCCGGTGCGTCAGCTTGCGCCGGTCATCGCCGAGCCCGTGCTGGTGCCGGCAATCCCGGAGCCAGAGCCGGAGCCTGCGCTGGTGGAACCGGTTGCCGAACTGCAGGTTGCCAGCGTCGAGCCCCGCGAGCCTTTGCCACCCAGCTTCGAGGGTCGCCCTCAATGGGCGGAAGAGCCATTCGAATGCCTGCTGTTCGACGTCGCCGGGCTGACCCTGGCCGTGCCTCTGGTCTGCCTGGGCTCCATCTACCCACTCGCCGGCCAGGAACTCACGCCATTGTTCGGCCAGCCGGATTGGTTCCTCGGTATCCTGCCGTGCCAGGCAGGCAACCTGAAGGTGCTGGACACGGCTCGCTGGGTGATGCCGGACCGTTACCGCGATGATTTCCGTGAGGGGCTGCAGTACGTTATTTCCGTCCAGGGTTACGAATGGGGTCTCGCCGTGCACCAGGTGAGCCGCTCCATCCGCCTGGACCCGAACGAGATCAAATGGCGCAGCCAGCGCAGCCAGCGACCCTGGCTCGCCGGTACGGTGATCGAGCACATGTGCGCGCTGCTGGACGTCGCCGCGCTGGCCGAATTGATTGCCAGTGGCGCCGTCAAGAACATGTCGCTTAACTGAACAATGAAGAGGCAGGCTCCGCACGCCGGGGCGCCGGATTCGCAACAAGGCGGTCAACCCGCATTCGCCGCC
The DNA here is from genome assembly GCF_000931385.1 of Pseudomonas sp. FeS53a. NCBI lineage: Bacteria > Pseudomonadati > Pseudomonadota > Gammaproteobacteria > Pseudomonadales > Pseudomonadaceae > Pseudomonas > Pseudomonas sp. FeS53a. Next base: position 10,586 of record NZ_JYFT01000056.1, on the reverse strand, counting down.
CCGCGCGGTACAAGAAGAGGCTAGGGAACATGAAGAAATCGTCAGGGCAAGGTTCCGAAGATCCCATCCTGCAGTGGGTGACTTTCCGCCTGGACAATGAAACCTACGGCATCAACGTGATGCAGGTGCAGGAAGTCCTGCGCTACACCGAGATCGCGCCGGTGCCGGGGGCTCCCAGCTACGTCCTGGGCATCATCAACCTGCGTGGCAACGTGGTGACGGTGATCGATACCCGCCAGCGCTTTGGCCTGGATTCCGCGCCGGTCACCGACAACACCCGCATCGTCATCATCGAGGCGGACAAGCAGGTGGTGGGCATCCTCGTCGACAGCGTCGCCGAAGTGGTCTACCTGCGTCAGTCCGAGGTCGAGACCGCGCCCAACGTGGGCAACGAGGAGTCGGCCAAGTTCATCCAGGGCGTCTGCAACAAGAACGGCGAGCTGCTGATCCTGGTCGAGCTGGACAAGATGATGAGCGAAGAAGAGTGGTCGGAGCTGGAGAGCATCTGACGTGCTGATCGAGATCGCGCTGCTGGTCCTGGCGGTCGCCTGTGCGGCGCTCGCCTTCGCCTGCGTGCGATTGCGCCGGCAGCAGCTGGAGCTCGCCCAGGAACAGGCCAAGCGCGAAGCGGCTCGAGACCAGCGGCTGAAGGAACTGGCCCGCCGTCTCGATGCCTACCTCAGCGGCAGCATCCGCATGGGGGAGGAGTTGCACGAGCTGCGCCGGGTGGTGGCGCCGCTGCCCGACAAGGTTAGTCAGATCGAGCAGCGCGACCCCAGCAGCATCTCCTTCACCCAAGCCGCACGTCTTGCGGGCATGGGAGCGAGCGTCGACGACCTCACTCATTCCTGTGGGCTCAGCAAGGCCGAGGCGGAACTGGTCAGCAAGCTCCAGCTTGCGCGCAAGCAGGCCCAGAGCTGATGCGCGCCCGGTTCTAAGCCCCGCCTGCCATCTAACCAATCACTCCAAGTCGGCACTTCTGCCCGGACTAGGCTCTAACCAGGCCCACCGAGCGGAGTTGCCCATGCGCCTGGCTCCCCTGTTGCTCTTGCTCCTCTTGCCCCTGGCCCAGGCGGAAGAGGCACCCTTGCATGTTGCGGGAGCGACGACTGTCAACGTGCTGCAGGCCAAGCGGCTGTTCGACTACGGCGCCCTGTTCATCGACGTCCGGCCGGACCGGGAGTGGAGCTGGGGCCACGTTCACGGTGCCGTGCACCTGGACCTGACCGACCGCTTCGCCGGCCTGGCCATGCCCCAGTGGCCGCGGCATGTGCCGCTGGTGATCTACTGCGACAGCAACGTCTGCCCGCGCGGGGCGCTGGCGGCGCAACTGGCAGTGGGGTGGGGGTATCGCCAGGTCTTCTATTTCCGTGACGGCTACTTCGCCTGGCAACTGCTGGATTTCCCTCAAGGAAAGGGCATGGAGGGTGAGGTGCTGGCGCTCAGCCCTTAGGGCCCTCCAGCAGCGGCAGGCCGGGCGTCACGTCCCGGGTGGCGTCGGGGTCGAAGCCCGCCGGGCATTTGCCCTTCAGGTACCAGGCAAAGGCGATGATCTCGGCCAGCGTGCGATACAGCGCCTCGGGGATGGCCTCGCCCAGCTCCATTCTTGCCAGCAGACGGACCAGCTCAGCGTTCTCGTAGATCGGCACCTCGTACTCGCGGGCGATGGCGAGGATCGCCTCGGCCAGCTCGTCGTCACCCTTTGCGGTCAGGTTCGGTGCACTGACCCCGTCATAGGACAGGGCAATCGCCTGGCGGCGCTCGGTCTGTTTCATGCCGTCTCATCCACCCAGCGTTGCTGCAGGGTCGTGCGTGGGCCTTGGGGCGGCGTGCCTTGCTGGCAGGCGAGTTCACCCACTTCCAGCCCGGCGGCCACCAGCCGCTCACGCAGATTGCCCAGTTCGCTGTCGATGAAGCGCGCCGTGGCGGCTCGCTCCGCCCACAGCTGGCTGGAGATCGAACCGCGCAGCAGTTGCGCCTGGACCTGCAATGGGCCCAAGGGGGCGATGTCGAACGCCAGTTCGATACGCCAGAGGTTTTCCTTCTGTTCGTCCTTGCGCCGCTGCTGCTGGGCCTGGCGTTCTTCCTGCTGGATCTTGATCTGCAGCGGGACGATTTCCTGCTGGTTGCGCATCGGCAGCTCCAGCTGCCAGGTGGTGACCAGGTTGCCCTCCGGGGTCATCTGCGACTGCGCCAGGCTGGAGAGCTGGTGGGTCTGCAGGCGCGAGACGGCTGCCGCCGCCAGCTTCAGCAGGGTTTCCAGGTCGCCTTCCTCCTGTGCGGCCTGGGCCAGGCGGGAGGGGAGGGGGAAGCTCAGTGCCTGCTGGCGCGAGCTGGCCTGGCCGAGGGAGCCGAGTGCGTTGCGGATGAAGGCCGGCAGGGCCTGGGCCATGGCGTTGCTGGCGCCAGCGGTGGGCAGCGCCGCCGGTGCGTTGGGCAGTTCGGGCAGCAACTGGGCGATCAGGCGCAGCAGGTTGCCCTTCAGGTCCTGCCCGGTGGCGGCGCCGTGACCGGCCAGCAGGCGCGCCTCCAGCAGCGCACCGCTGTTCTCCATGGCCTTGGCCAGTTGCTTGGCGTCGCTCAGCTGGCCGGGGCCGGGCAGTGAGCCCAGCAGGCGCTCCACGGCGTTGCGCAGGTTCGGTGGCAGGTCCGGGTCGAGTTCGGCAAGGGCGCCGAACAGGCCCTCCAGGGAACCCTGGCGCGACACCTGGCTGTTCAACTGCTGGCTGAGGGCCAACTGGTCCAGGCGATTGCTCAGCGGGATGAAGCGCAGGGACTGGTCGCCCTGGACCTGGGCGCTGAGCAGGCTGCCGACCGGCAGCGGTTGAGGGCTGTCGACAGCCAGTTGGCGACCCGCCAGCGGCGTGTTGATCAGGTTGATCAGGGTGCGGTAGACGGTCGCCTTCGCTTCGGCGAGCTGTTCGCTGGCGACCACCTTGCCCTGGATCAGCGTGCCGACCGGCACCTGCTCCAGGTCCAGGCTGTCCAGCGGCAGGGCACCGGCCGACTGCAGGGCCACCATCAGGCGGCTGTCCGAAAGGGCCGTGACGTTCACCAGCGAGCCCTGGCTCAGGGGGCGCGTGCTGGTGGCTTCCAGCGTTGCCTGCTGGCCGCTGCCCAGGCTCAGGCGCAGCATCACCTGGAAGCTGTTCTGTGCGGTTTCCTTGACGCTGACCACCTCGGCTTCGGCGCTGTCGCCGGCCGCCAGCAAGCCACTGGATGGTTGCAGCAGCTTCAGCGCGGCATCTGCTACAGCCTGCGCCGCCCGGTTGGCGGTGGGCACGGAAGCGATGGGGCGCGAAGTGCTGATCTCGGTCATCAAAGGGTTACAACCTGTTGAAAAAGCCCCCTTCGGGGCTGGGGATGACATGTATAATGCCGCCCCGTCCGGGCTGGCGGTGGAGCGCGATTCCAGTATAGCGGCCGGCGACCCCATCACTTGAGTTCCCCGCAGGGTATCCGCTGACGTGACCAGTCCCTACCTCCAGACCCTCGACCTCGCCTGCGAGCGTGATTGGCGGATGCTCTTCGAAGGGCTGGACCTGGCGCTCGAACCCGGGGAAATGTTGCAGATCAGCGGACCCAACGGCAGTGGCAAGACCAGCCTGCTGCGCCTGCTCTGCGGTCTGATGCAACCCACTTCCGGCGAGATCCTGCTGAAAGGCGTCGCCCTCGGTCGGCAGCGTGCCGAACTGGCCCGCGAGCTGCTGTGGATCGGCCATGCCGCCGGCATCAAGGGCCTGCTCACCCCGGAAGAGAACCTGACCTGGCTCTGCGCCCTGCACCAGAGCGTCGAGCGCGAGGCGATCTGGGAGGCACTGGCCGCCGTCGGGCTGCGTGGGTTCGAGGACGTTCCCAGCCACACCCTCTCCGCCGGCCAGCAGCGCCGCGTCGCCCTGGCGCGGCTCTACCTCGATCCGCCGCCGCTGTGGATCCTCGACGAACCCTACACCGCACTCGACAAGCAGGGCGTCGCCCAGCTCGAGGCGCACCTGGCCGGGCACTGCGAGCGTGGCGGCCTGGTGGTGTTCACCACCCACCACAGCCCCGCCCACCTGCCGGCGGGCTACCGTGAACTGGACCTGGGACGACGTGCGGCATGAGATCGGTCTTCACCCTGGTCATGGCCCGCGAAGCGCGCCTGCTGTTCCGTCGCCCTGCCGAGCTGGCCAACCCCCTGGTGTTCTTCGCCATCGTCATCGCCCTGTTCCCCCTGGCGGTCGGTCCCGAGAGCCAATTGTTGCAAACCCTTTCACCGGGGCTGGTCTGGGTAGCGGCCCTGTTGGCCGTCCTGCTCTCGCTGGACGGGCTTTTCCGCAGTGATTTCGAGGACGGCTCGCTGGAACAGTGGGTCGTTTCGCCGCACCCCCTGCCGCTTCTGGTCCTGGCCAAGGTGCTGGCACACTGGCTCTTCTCCGGACTGGCGCTGGTCCTGCTGGCGCCGCTGCTGGCGCTGATGCTGGGCCTGCCCGCCCGCTGCCTGCCGGTGCTGCTCGGCTCCCTGCTGCTGGGCACGCCGGTGTTGAGCCTGCTGGGTGCGGTGGGCGCCGCGCTGACCGTTGGTCTCAAGCGCGGTGGCCTGCTTCTCGCGCTGCTGATACTGCCGCTGTACATCCCCGTGCTGATTCTCGGCAGCGGGGCCCTGCAAGCGGCCCTGCAAGGATTGCCGGCTGTCGGCCACCTGTTGTGGCTGGGCTGCCTCACCGCCCTGGCGGTGACCCTGACTCCCTTTGCCATAGCCGCTGGCCTGACCATCAGCGTCGGCGAATAACGAACAAGAGTTGCCTTGATGAGAGAACTGCCGATGTCCGCACAGGCCTCCGTGCCCAGCAGGTGGGCCCGATGAACTGGACCTGGTTCCACAAGCTGGGTTCGCCGAAATGGTTCTACGAGATCAGTGGCCGCTGGCTCCCCTGGTTCGCCGTCGGCGCCGCCCTGCTGATCACCGTCGGTACCGTCTGGGGCCTGGCTTTCGCGCCGCCGGACTACCAGCAGGGCAACAGCTTCCGGATCATCTACATCCACGTCCCGGCCGCCTTCCTGGCCCAGTCCTGCTACGTCATGCTCGCCGTCTGCGGTGTGGTCGGGCTGGTCTGGAAGATGAAGCTGGCCGACGTCGCCCTGCAGGCCGCCGCGCCGGTAGGCGCCTGGATGACCTTCATCGCCCTGGTAACCGGTGCCATCTGGGGCAAGCCCACCTGGGGTGCCTGGTGGGTGTGGGATGCCCGACTGACGTCGATGCTCATCCTCCTGTTCCTGTACTTCGGTGTGATTGCACTGGGCCAGGCCATCAGCAATCGTGACAGCGCCGCCAAGGCCTGCGCGGTGCTGGCCATCGTCGGGGTCATCAACATCCCGATCATCAAGTACTCGGTGGAGTGGTGGAACACCCTGCACCAGCCGGCCACCTTCACCGTCACCGAGAAGCCGGCCATGCCCGCCGAGATGTGGGTGCCGCTGCTGCTGATGGTGCTGGGCTTCTACTGCTTCTTCGGCGCCGTGGTGCTGATGCGCATGCGCCTCGAAGTCCTGCGTCGCGAGGCCCGCGCCGCCTGGGTGCGCAACGAGGTGAAGGCCCTGGTGGAGAAGGCATCGTGAGTTTTGCATCGTTCGGCGAGTTCCTCGCCATGGGCCACCACGGCCTGTACGTCTGGAGCGCCTACGGCATCAGCCTACTGGTCCTGGCGCTCAACGTCGCGCTGCCGGTCGCAGCCCGGCGTCGCTACCTGAAAGAAGAGGCGCGCCGTCTGCGCCGGGAGGAAGGCAAGTGAATCCGATCCGCAAGAAGCGCCTGTTCATCATCCTGGCCATCCTCGCCGGGGTGGGGATCGCCGTGGCGCTGGCGTTGTCGGCGCTGCAGCAGAACATCAACCTGTTCTACACCCCCACCCAGATCGCCAACGGCGAAGCCCCCCAGGACACGCGCATCCGCGCCGGCGGCATGGTGGCCGAAGGCTCGGTCAAGCGCACCGGCGACTCCCTCGACGTGGAGTTCGTGGTCACTGACTTCGCCAAGAGCGTCACCATCCGCTACCACGGCATCCTCCCCGACCTGTTCCGCGAAGGGCAGGGCATCGTTGCCCTGGGCAAGCTGGACGGGCAGGGCGTGCTGGTGGCTGACGAGGTGCTGGCCAAGCACGACGAGAAATACATGCCGCCGGAGGTCACCAAGGCCCTCAAGGAAAGCGGCAACCTGCCTGAGAAGAAAGAGGGCTGATCGATGATTCCCGAACTCGGCCACCTGGCCCTGATCCTCGCCCTGTGCATGGCTGCCGTGCAGGCCACCCTGCCGATGATCGGCGCCTGGCGCGGCGACCGGCAGTGGATGAGCCTGGCGCAACCGGCCGCCTGGGGGCAGTTCGCCTTCCTGGCGTTCTCCTTCGGCTGCCTCACCTGGGCCTTCATGAGCGACGATTTCTCGGTCGCCTACGTCGCCAGCAACTCCAACAGCGCGCTGCCCTGGTACTACAAGTTCAGTGCCGTATGGGGCGCCCACGAGGGCTCGCTGCTGCTCTGGGCGCTGATCCTCGGTGGCTGGACCTTCGCCGTCTCGGTGTTCTCCCGGCAACTGCCCGAGGTGATGCTGGCCCGCGTCCTGGGCGTGATGGGCATGATCAGCATCGGCTTCCTGTCGTTCCTGATCATCACCTCCAACCCCTTCAAGCGCCTGCTGCCGAACATGCCGGCCGACGGCAACGACCTGAACCCGCTGCTGCAGGACTTCGGCCTGATCGTCCATCCACCGATGCTCTACATGGGCTACGTCGGCTTCTCAGTGGCCTTCGCCTTCGCCATCGCCGCGCTGCTCGGCGGTCGCCTGGACGCCGCCTGGGCGCGCTGGTCGCGTCCGTGGACCATCATCGCCTGGGCCTTCCTCAGCGTCGGCATCGTGCTCGGCTCCTGGTGGGCCTACTACGAACTCGGCTGGGGTGGCTGGTGGTTCTGGGACCCGGTGGAGAACGCTTCCTTCATGCCCTGGCTGGTGGGCACCGCGCTGATCCACTCCCTGGCCGTCACCGAGAAGCGCGGCGTGTTCAAGAGCTGGACCGTGCTGCTGGCCATCGCCGCATTCTCCCTCAGCCTGCTGGGTACCTTCCTGGTCCGTTCCGGCGTGCTGACTTCGGTGCACGCCTTTGCCGCCGACCCGGAGCGGGGCGTGTTCATCCTCGGCTTCCTGCTGGCCGTGGTGGGCAGCTCGCTGACCCTGTTCGCCATCCGCGCGCCGGTGGTCAAGAGCCAGGTGGGCTTCGCCCTCTGGTCCCGCGAGACGCTGCTGCTGGTCAACAACCTGGTGCTGGTGGTGACCGCCGCCATGATCCTGCTCGGCACCCTCTACCCGCTGGTGCTGGACGCGCTGTCCGGCGCCAAGCTCTCCGTCGGCCCGCCGTACTTCAACGCCCTGTTCCTGCCGCTGATGGCCCTGCTGATGGTGGTGATCGCCGTGGGCGTGCTGGTGCGCTGGAAGGACACCCCGGTGAAGTGGCTGGTGGGCATGCTCGGCCCGGTGCTGGTGGGCAGCCTGGTGCTGGGCGTGCTCGCAGCGTTCGTCCTGGGGGATTTCCACTGGGCGGTGCTGGCGGTTGGCTGCCTGTCCGCCTGGGTGCTGCTGGCCGGCGTCCGCGACCTGCTCGACAAGACCCGCCACAAGGGCCTGCTCAAGGGCGCCCGCAGCCTGACCCGCAGCTACTGGGGCATGCAGCTGGCCCACGCCGGCATTGCCGTGTGTGCCCTCGGCGTCGTGCTCTCCAGCCAGTACAGCGCCGAGCGTGACCTGCGCCTGTCCCCCGGCGAGTCGGTGGAGCTGGGCGGCTACCGCTTCGTGTTCGAGGGCGCAGCCCACCACGAAGGCCCCAACTTCACCTCCGACAAGGGCACCGTCCGTGTCCTCGACGGTGATCGGCAGATCGCCGTGCTGCACCCGGAGAAGCGCCTGTACACCGTGCAGCAGTCGATGATGACCGAGGCCGGCATCGACGCCGGCTTCACCCGCGACCTCTACGTCGCCCTCGGCGAGCCCCTGGGTGACGGCGCCTGGGCCGTGCGCGTGCACGTCAAACCGTTCGTCCGCTGGATCTGGCTCGGCGGCCTGCTGATGGGCCTGGGCGGTGTCCTGGCGGCATTCGACCCGCGCTACCGGGTCAAGGTGAAGACCCGGGTGCGTGACGCCCTGGGCCTGGCTGGAGCTCAAGCATGAAGCGCCTGATCCTGTTGCTGCCGCTGGCGATCTTCCTCGGCGTGGCGGTGTTCCTCTACCGCGGGTTGTTCCTCGACCCCGCCGAGCTGCCCTCGGCGCTGATCGGCAAGCCCTTCCCCGCGTTCAGCCTGCCGGCCGTGGACGGCGCGCGCACGCTGACCGAGGCCGACCTCAAGGGCAAGCCCGCGCTGGTCAACGTCTGGGGCACCTGGTGCATCTCCTGCCGGGTCGAGCACCCGGTGCTGAACAAGCTGTCGCAGATGGGCGTGACCATCTACGGCGTCAACTACAAGGACGACAACGCCGCCGCCCTCAAGTGGCTGAAGGAGTTCCACAACCCCTATCAGCTGGACATCCGCGACGAGCAGGGCAGCCTCGGCCTGGACCTGGGCGTCTACGGCGCCCCCGAGACCTTCCTGATCGACAAGGACGGCGTCATCCGCCACAAGTTCGTCGGTGTGATCGACGAGGTCGTCTGGCGTGAGCAACTGGCGCCGCTGTACCAGTCCCTGGTCGACGAGGCCGGCCAATGAAGCGCCTGCTCGCCACCCTGGCCCTCGGCCTTGCCCTCACCGGCGTCGCCCGCGCGGCCATCGACACCTACGAGTTCCGTGACGAAGCCGAGCGCGAGCGCTTCCGCGTGCTCACCGAAGAACTGCGCTGCCCCAAGTGCCAGAACCAGAACATCGCCGACTCCAACGCCCCCATCGCCACCGACCTGCGCCGCGAGATCTACCGCATGCTCGAAGCGGGCAAGAGCAATGACGAGATCGTCGACTTCCTAGTTGCCCGCTACGGCGACTTCGTGCGCTACAAGCCCCCGGTGAACGGCCGCACGCTGCTGCTCTGGTACGGCCCAGCGGGCCTGCTGGCCGGCGGCCTGCTGGTGCTCGGGGTGATCGTGCTGCGCCGTCGCCGCGTCGAGAACGCGCCGGGTGATGCACTGCTTTCCAGCGATGAGCGCGCCCGTCTGGATGCGCTGCTCAATCAAGAGACTCAGGACAAGAACCGCTGATGATCGATTTCTGGCTCGCCGCCGGCCTGCTGCTGCTGGTCGCCCTGGCATTCCTGCTGATTCCCGTGCTGCGCGGCCGCAAGGCCCAGGCCGAGGAAGACCGAACCGCCCTCAACGTCGCCCTGTACCAGGAGCGCCTGGCCGAACTGCAGACCCAGCACGAGGCCGGCACCCTCACCGAGGCCCAGCTGGAGGCCGGTCGCGCCGAAGCGGCCCGCGAACTGCTGGCCGATACCGAGGGCGCCGCCGCTGACCGCAGCGCCCGCCTGGGGCGTGCGCTGCCGCTGCTCGCCGCACTGCTGGTGCCGGCACTGGGCCTTGGCCTGTATGCCCACTGGGGTTCCAGCGACAAGGTCCAGCTGGCCCGCGAAATGCGCGAACAGCCGCGCACCATCGAGGAAATGACCGCGCGCCTGGAAAAGGCCGTGCAGGCCCAGCCGGATTCCGCCGAAGGCTGGTACTTCCTCGGCCGTACCTACATGGCCCAGGAGCGCCCGGTCGATGCCGCCAAGGCCTACGAGCGCGCGGTGCAGATCGCCGGCCGTCAGCCCGAGCTGCTCGGCCAGTGGGCCCAGGCGCTGTACTTCGCCAGCCAGAAGCGTTTCACCCCTGAAGTCCAGGCGCTGACCGAGGACGCCCTCAAGGCGGACCCCAACGAGGTCACCAGCCTGGGCCTTCTGGGCATCGCCGGTTTCGAGGAAGGCCGCTTCAAGGACGCCATCGGCTACTGGGAACGCCTGATCGCCGTGCTGCCCCAGGACGACCCGTCCCGCGCTGCCCTGCAAGGCGGGATCGACCGGGCCCGCGAGCGGCTGGCCGAGAACGGCGAAACCCTGCCCGAGCGCGAGACGCTCACCAAGTCCATGCCGCAGCTGAAGGTCCGCGTCGACCTGGCCGCCGCACTGAAGGACAAGGTGCAGCCGGGCGACACGGTGTTCATCTTCGCCCGCGCCGCTGAAGGTCCGCCCATGCCGCTGGCCGTCAAGCGCCTGACGGTGAAGGACCTGCCGGCCGAGGTGGTGCTCAGCGACGCCGACGCGATGATGCCGCAGCTGAAGATCTCCAACTTCCCGCAGGTGCAGCTGGTCGCCCGTATATCCCGCGAAGGCAATGCCAAGAGCGGTGAATGGATCGGACGCGGCCCGGCGTTGTCTAGTGCTACCGAGGATCCGCAGCAGTTGACCATCGACAGCCCGGATCAGCCCTGACAACCCCATCGGAGCCGGCGGCCATGCACGCGACCCTTCGACTGTCCCTGGCCTGCCTGCTCGTCACCCTGGCCGGCTGTACCCTCCGGCCTCCCGCCCCGGCAGGCCAGCGGCCTGCCCAGGGGCCCGCGGCAACACCGCCGCGCGTCACCCCGGCCCCCGCGCCAAC